>NZ_DATNBA010000086.1:0-11319 GCF_035572195.1 Hyphomicrobium sp.
ACCATGACGCGTCGCGTCCTGCGGATGCAACTCGACATAGGGCTCGGCGAAGTGCTGTGATAGCCGCTGGCTTTTGCCGGTGCGCGTCATCGTGTGCCAGTGGTCACGCACGCGGCCTGTGTTGAGCGTCAGCGGGAACGCTTCGGATGTGCGCGACGGAACAGACGCTTGAACCGGCACGAACCTGGCCTTGGCGTCGATGGTGAAATATCCGCCGTTGCCGAAGAAGCGCGATGTCGGTTTGGAATTCGCCGCTGACGGCCACTGGAATGGCTCAAGCCGTTCGAACTGCGCGTCATTGGTCTCTGCGAAGGCACCGATGTCGAAATCGCGCGTGCCGCCGTTCTCGAAGCCTGAGAGCGCGGCGTGTTCGGCAAAAATCGGCGAGGGCGAGACGTACTCGAAGGCGCTCGCAAAACCCATTCGCTTGGCAACTTGCGAAACGATCCACCAATCCGGGCGGGCTTCGCCGGGCAACGGCAGAAAATTCTTCTGCCGCGAAATGCGCCGCTCTGAATTCGTAACGGTGCCGTTCTTCTCGCCCCAAGCGGCGGCAGGTAAACGCACATGCGCATGTCTGATCGTATCCGTCGCGGCCGTGACGTCCGAGACGACGACAAACGGGCAGGCGCGGATCGCAGCTTCGACATGATTTGCGTCCGGCATCGAGACGACCGGGTTGGTCGCCATGATCCAAAGCGCTTTGATGCGGCCGTCGGCGACGGCGCGGAACATGTCGACGGCCTTGAGGCCGGGTTGCGTCGCAATCGTCGGCGATTGCCAGAAGCGCTGCACGCGATCGCGATGCACCGGGTTTTCGATGTCCATGTGCGCGGCGAGCATGTTGGCAAGGCCGCCCACTTCGCGCCCGCCCATGGCGTTGGGCTGGCCCGTTACAGAGAACGGCCCCATGCCCGGTTTGCCGATGCGCCCCGTCGCCAAGTGGCAGTTGATGATGGCGTTGACTTTATCAGTGCCGGATGACGATTGGTTGACGCCCTGGCTGTAGACAGTGACGGTCTTCCCGGTCGCGGCGAATAGAGCGTAAAACTTTTCTAGCGCCGCCGTCGTGAGGCCCGTCTGCTGCACGACATCGTAACTGTCGTATGCATCCGCCGCTTCCAGCGCCTCGTCAAAACCGTTGGTATGCGCGGCAATGTACGTGCGGTCGAGAGATGGGCTCGACGCCAGATGCTTGAGCAATCCGGTGAACAGTGCGACGTCGCCATCGGGCCTGATCGGCAGATGCAGGTCGGCGACGTCCGCCGTCATAGTGCGGCGCGGATCGATGAGCACGATTTTCATCTCGGGCCGCTTGTCTTTGGCGGCGGCGATGCGCTGATAGAGAACGGGATGGCACCAAGCGAGGTTCGATCCGACGAGCACGACAAGATCGGCAAGTTCGAGATCTTCGTAGCATCCCGGCACGGTGTCTGAGCCGAAGGCGCGCCGGTGGCCGGCGACGGACGACGCCATGCACAGCCGCGAGTTGGTATCGATGTTGGCCGAACCGATGAAGCCCTTCATCAGCTTGTTGGCGACGTAGTAATCTTCCGTCAGGAGCTGACCGGAAACGTAAAACGCCACCGCGTCGGGTCCGTGCTCGGCGATCGTCTGCGTGAATGTCGAAGCGACGAGGTTGAGGGCGTCGTCCCAGCTGGTGGTCCGCCCGTATGCTTCAGGGAAAAGCAGCCGGTCTTCCCGGCCGATCGTTTCGGCAAGCGCCGCGCCTTTTGAACAGAGCCGGCCATAATTTGCCGGATGGTCGGGGTCGCCCCGGATGGCAACGTCGCCCCCGGGCGAGACTTCCGCGAGCACGCCGCAGCCCACCCCGCAGTAGGGGCAAGTGGATTTGACGATCGCCGGTTGGGCCATCTGGTGCTTCAAGCCGCCTGGCTCGCGGAGGTCTCGAGCGCGATGAAGATTTTATCGCCTTCGATCTTGATTGGGATCGTGCGCACGCATCCCTCGTCGGCGCCCAAGGCTTTGCCGGTCTCGAGCGAGATGACCCAACTGTGTAGCGGGCACGTCACCGCCGCGCCGTGGACGATGCCCTGGCTCAACGGGCCCCCCTTGTGCGGGCAGTGGTCGTCGAGGGCGAAGACGCGATCGTCAGCCGTGCGGAAGATTGCAATCCGCCCGATGGGGGTTTCAACACACCGCGCGCCGCGCTGGGGAATGTCGGACGTGTTGCCGATCGGGATCCATCTCATGGCGCTCACTCCGCCGCTTGCACAAGACCGGCCGTCGCCATCGGCCGGAATTCGTGCTTGTGCAGGCCGGAGACACGCTCCGACCAGGGATCGACCTGTGCGAATTTCTGCGAAAAGACGAAACGATCGAAGAAGGCTTTGCGACGTTCGCGATCGTCGAGTACCTGACGGCGAATTTCCGCAACGCCGACGCGCTTCGTCCATTTGTAGATACGTTCTAGATAGCGCGCCTGTTCGCGGTACATCTGAACCAGCGCGACGATGACTTCGAGTGCCTCATCCTCGGTCTTGGCGAGGCCCAATACTTCCGTGCCTTTGATGTCGAGCCCGGCGGCGCCAGCGAAATGGATTTCGTAACCGGAATCTACGCAGACGACGCCGACGTCCTTGCACGTCGCCTCGGCGCAGTTCCTCGGGCACCCCGAAACCGCCATCTTGACCTTGGCGGGCGTCCACGACCCCCACATGAATTTCTCGATGCGGATGCCGAAGCCGGTCGAGTCCTGGGTACCGAAGCGGCACCAGTCGGTTCCGACGCACGTTTTGACAGTGCGCAAGCCCTTGGCGTAGGCGTGTCCCGAGACGAAGCCGGCTTTGCCGAGGTCGGCCCAGACGGCGGGCAAATCCTGCTTCTTGATGCCGAGCATGTCGATGCGTTGGCCGCCCGTGACCTTCACTGCCGGGATTTCGAATTTGTCGACGACGTCGGCGATGGCGCGTAATTCCTTGGCGCTCGTCACGCCGCCCCACATCCGCGGTATGACGGAATACGTGCCATCCTTCTGAATGTTGGCGTGGGCACGCTCGTTGATGAAGCGAGACTGATAATCGTCGGCGTATTCGCCGGGCCAATCGCAGACGAGGTAATAGTTGAGCGCCGGGCGGCACTTGGCGCAGCCGCAGGATGTTTTCCACTCGAGCTCCTGCATGACCGCGTGAATGGTCTTGAGGCTCTTGGCCTTGATCAGGCGGCGAACGTCGTCGTGACCGAGCGCCGTGCACGGGCACATCGGCTGCACGGCGTTGCGATTGTAGGCGTCACCGAGCGTCAGCGTCATCAGCTGCTCGACGAGCCCAGTGCATGAGCCGCACGAGGCCGACGCTTTGGTGTGGGCACGCACGTCGTCGAGCGAAGTAAGGCCCTTCGCCTTGATGGCTGTCGTGATCTTGCCCTTGCAAACGCCGTTGCAGCCGCAGATTTCCGCATCATCTGGCAAGGCTGCAACGGCCGCCATAGGGTCCAGCGGCGACCCTCCCTGATAGGCTTGGCCGAAGATCAGAGTTTCACGCATGTCGGAGACGTCGACCTGTTTCTTTTTCAGGTCGTTGAACCACGCTCCGTCGGCGGTCTCGCCATAGAGCACCGTCCCGATGATGCGGTTGTCTTTCAGAACGAGGCGCTTGTAGACGCCAGCGGAAGCGTCGCGCAGCACGATCTCCTGGCGATCATCGCCGTCGGCGAAATCGCCGAGCGAGAAGAGGTCGATGCCGGTGACTTTCAGTTTTGTCGGGGTATCGTTGTGGACGAATCCAGCCACGTCTTGGCCCGCGAGCTTGGCAGCGGCAACACGGGCCATCTCATAAAGTGGCGCGACGAGACCATAGACATGTCCGCCAACCTCGGCGCATTCGCCGAGCGCAAAGATATCAGGATCGGACGTTTGCATGTGGTCGTCGACCACGACGCCGCGATTGACCTCCAGGCCGGCGCTTTTTCCGAGCCATGCGCTTGGCCGGATACCTGCGGCCATGACGACCAGCGTGCACGGGATTACCGTTCCGTCGGCTAGCTCTATTGCCTCGACCTTGCGCTCACCGAGAATGCGCTTGGTTGAGGCCTTGGTTATGACCTTGATGCCGCGAGCCTCGATCGCGCGCTGCAGGAGATGGCCGGCAGCCGTATCGAGCTGCCGCTCCATCAGCGTCGGCATCAGATGCAGCACGGTGACATCCATACCGCGCTGTTCGAGCCCTGCCGCAGCTTCGAGGCCGAGCAATCCACCGCCGATCACCACGGCCTTAGCTCGCGATTGCGCAGCAAGCAGCATCGCCTGCACGTCGTCGAGATCGCGATAGGACAGGACGCCCGCAAGATTGTTGCCGGGAACAGGCAGAATGAAAGGCGTCGATCCTGTCGCGATGACCAGTTTATCGTAGGGGGTAGTTACGCCACGATCGGACGACACGGTCTTTGAAGTGCGGTCGATCGCGACGATCTTGTGGCCCTTGTAGAGCGTGATGCCGTTCTTGATGTACCAGCCGTCGCCGTGGATGATGATCTGCTCGTAGCCTTTTTCGCCGGAAAGAACCGGCGACAGCATGATGCGATCATAATTGACGCGCGGCTCGGCGTTGAAGATCGTGACTTCGTAGCGCCCCGGAGCCGCTTCGAGCAGATGCTCGAGCATTCGGCCCGGCGCCATTCCGTTTCCGACAACGACGAGTTTTTCAGCCACGTGCGGGCCCCTCCGGATCATTCTGCTGCATAGGTAAAGGTCTGACCGGAGACGGGCCGATGGCGTTCAAGGCGCCGGACCGAGATGTCCATCCAGACGAACAAGCCGGCGACGAGGGCGAAGAGCAGCATGAAGCAGCTCGACCAGAGGCCGGTGACATCGTTGAGAACGCCGAACGCAACTGGCAGGAAGAAGCCGCCGAGGCCGCCGATCATGCCGACTAATCCGCCGACGGCCCCGACATTCTCCGGATAGTACGTCGCGACGTGCTTGAAGACGGCGGCTTTGCCGAGGCTCATGAAGAAGCCGAGCACGAATGCGATGGCGACGAAGGCAAGCAATCCGATTTCAAAGTGAGAGGCGATACCGCCGCGGACGCCGTGCATCACGTAATCGGTCGGCGGCAGGGACAGAACGAGCGTCGCCACGGCGGATACCGCGAGACTCCAGTAGAGGACGGCACGGGCGCCGATGCGATCGGAGAGCACGCCGCCGTACGCGCGGAAAATACTGGCAGGAATAGAATACGCCGCGCCGATCAATCCGGCCGTTTCTATATCGAGCCTGTAGACGCCGATGAGATAGCGCGGCAACCAAAGGGCCAGCGCCACGAAGCCGCCGAACGCGAAGAAATAATAGAGCGCGAAGCGCCAGACGCGGGCGTCCTTGAGCGGCGTAAGCTCCAGGAGGTAAGGCTTCGGCGCAGCGCCGGTTTTCCTTCTCTCGATCAGAACCGGATCGTCAGCAGTCGACAGCCAGAAGACGATTGCCGTGATGGCGAGAAACGCCGCCCACACGACGGCCACGGCCTGCCAGCCCCAGGCGACGAGCGCGACGGGTGCGAGGAGTTTCGTGAGGGCCGCGCCCACGTTTCCGACGCCGAAGATGCCGAGCACGGTTCCTTGCCGGTGCGCTGGGAAAAAGCGCGAGACGTAGGCGACGCCGATGGCGAAAGATCCGCCGGCGAGGCCGATGCCAAGGGCCGCGGCAAGCATCTCAGGATACGTGTGCGCGAAGGCCAGCAGCACCGTCGCCATGCTCGCAGCCAGCATGGTCAGCGTGAAGACGAGACGGCCACCGTAGCGGTCCGTCCAGATGCCGAGCACAATGCGGGCGAGCGAGCCTGTAAGGATCGGCGTGCCGACGAGGAGCCCGAACTCAGTTTCGCTGAGCCCGAGTTCGTCCTTCACCCGCACGCCAATGATCGAGAAGATCGTCCAGACGGCGAAGCAGACCGTGAATGCGATCGTCGACATCCAAAGTGCGCGCCCTTCATTGCTGTTGGGCGTGAGGGCTGTGGCCTCGCGTGCGTGCATCCATTGCTCCCCGTACGGCCCCTGCGGTGCTGCGCCTGATCAGCTCAAAGCAACCGGGTTCGCTGCCATTGACGGCAGAGTGCCTTGGGCGCCCACCGTTGGGCGCTGTCGATCTCGCTAAAAGCAGAGATCGTGCCATCTGAGGAATGCAAAAATTATCGATTTAAATCAGCGTATTATTGAATTTTTGACGACTCGCGCCGGGCTCGCGCAAGTCCAAAGAATTAGCAATCCGCGGAAGCATCGGCGTAAAATTTGTGCAACGCGAAAGCGGTCACAGCGCTCCGGCTTCGCAATAGAAGCGGAGCTGCCGCTAGCATGATCGCCGATGAAATTTGAGGTGCGCAGCGGGTTCGCTGCGCACCGCGATTAGAATTCGAACCGCTAATCGCTAGTGGGCGACGGCGAGGAATTCATGCCGCGATACCGGATTGTCGCGAAAGCATCCGAGCATCCGGCTCGTCACTAGTTCGGTGCCGGGTTTGTGTACGCCGCGCGTCGTCATGCAGTGATGCGTCGCCTTGATGATGACGCCGACGCCTTGAGGCTGCAGAACGCGTTCGATCGTGTCGGCGATCTGGGCCGTCATCTTTTCCTGAATCTGCAGGCGCTTGGCGTAGGCATCGACAACGCGCGCAAGTTTGCTAATGCCGACGACGCGGCCACGCGGAACGTAAGCGACCCAGGCCCGGCCGATGATCGGCGCCAAGTGATGTTCGCAATGGCTTTCGAAGGGAATGCCACCGAGCACGATCATCTCATCGTAACCTTCGATCTCCTCGAACGTCTTCTGCAGGAGGAGAGCGGGGTCTTGCCGGTAGCCGGCAAAGTATTCCTCGAAGGCGCGCGTGACGCGGGCCGGTGTTTCGAGGAGGCCGGGCCGATCCGGATCGTCGCCGGTCCAGCGGATGATCGTCCGCAATGCCGATTCGACTTCCGATCTGTCGGGCCTGCTGTCATCGTGCTCGGCCTGCAGGTCTCGAGCCAACGGTTTTACGATTGCGTCCACCGGTATCTCCCATCTCGGCGCTTCTGTTTTACTT
Organism: Hyphomicrobium sp.; assembly: GCF_035572195.1. Classification (GTDB taxonomy): domain Bacteria; phylum Pseudomonadota; class Alphaproteobacteria; order Rhizobiales; family Hyphomicrobiaceae; genus Hyphomicrobium_B. The sequence goes on from NZ_DATNBA010000086.1 coordinate 7,029, forward strand.
GTTCACGATAGTGATCGTGCCGGTCATGTCGGGGTGGGCGCGGCAAAAGTATTTGATCGTGCCGGGCTTGGTCATTTCCTGCCGAGCGGATTGCCCGGCAACGATCATGACATCCCACTCGCCGCTTGTTGCGGTGGCCGTGTGGTCGACGAAGTCGTTATTCACCCATTCGACCGTATCGCCGGCCTTGACCGTGATCTCGGCGGGCGAGAAGGCGAGGTCGTTGATTTTGACTTGTACGACCTCGCCTGCGATCCCGACGTGAGCGCTTGCGATTTGCAGCAGCAGAACCAAGGCCGAGCAACGCATTGCCGTTCGCATCGGGACTTCTCCTTACTTCAACGTGCTTGCGAGATGCTCGGCGTGTTTCAAGTGGCCTTCAAAAATCTTGAGGCCGGTCTGGAGCAGGCTCTTCAATTCGCCGTTCGATGACGAAGGTATGAGTGTCGTCTCAAGCGCGCCGTCCACGGTCTTGTGGAATGCGACCTCGTTGTCGACATATGCCTTGTCAAACGCGGCCCCAGAAAGCTTAGCCAATTCGGCGGACTTTTCGTCGGCCTGCTTTGTCAGAGCTTTGCTCGTGTCGTTGTCTTCGGGCGTTACGTTAAGCTTCTTGACGAGAGCCAACGCCTTGTCATTCACGGCCGTATGATCGCGGACCATGTCGTTGGCGAAAGCGCGCACATGCTCATTCTTCGATATTTGCAGAGCCTGCTGTGCAGCTTTGACGTCGATAGCGCCTGCCGTATAGGCGATGTGCGCGATCTGTGGATCGGACGGCTTGTCGGCCGCGAACGCGGGTACGGTGGCACCGACTAAAATGAATGCCGCAGCCAATCCTAATGAACGGCCGCGTGAATGGATGTGGAGCATCCTCGATACCTCCCTGATAGCGAGCCGAAAGTGGCTCATTGCCTTATCGAGAGATTGGATGCGGGCTCGACTGCAAAGGTTCCCGCCTTCAGGCGGATATTAGGAGACGCTTCACCAAGGCTTCCGTCATACGGCCGCAGCGTGCGCCGTCGAAGGGGAAGACATCACTGAAGAGCGGCCCGATGTGATCGGAGAGAGCGCTCTTCAGAAGTCGCCGCGCGCGGTGCAATCGCGTCTTGACGGTTTCCGGTTTGAGGCCAAGCAGGTCAGCCGTCTCTTCGATGCTCATGTCTTCGATGACGCGTGCGACGAGGACCGTGCGGAAGTCTTCCGGCAGATCGTCGATGGCGCGCTCCATCAGGCGGAATATCTCGCGTTGGGCAATCACGTGCTCAGGGTCCACGGTTCGATGTCCGGCGAATGGGAAGGGTATGACCTGAGACTGCGTCTCCGGCGGCGGGTTTGGCTGGGCCACGGGCTGTTCGACGCGCCGGCGCCGCCTCTGTAGTGCCTCGTTGAACACGATCCGGGTGAGCCACGTCGCAAGACTCGACTCACCGCGAAATTCAGGCAGCGCCGAAAAGGCGCGCAGATACGCTTCCTGCACCACGTCCTCGGCTTCGCTGTCGTCGCGCACGATACTACGTGCAACACGATAGAGACGGCGGTTGTTCGTCTGGATGATCGAACGAATGGCTGCCTCATCCTTGCCGACGGCTCTGCGGACGAGGTCGGCCTCGGCCGCCCTCGGTTGCTCCGTCAATAGCGATTGAGCCATGCTCGATACCTTTTCTGACGCACCACGTTGCTATGGATGCACGGCCCCAGGAAAGGTTCCCGGGGACATCAGCCGAAATAAACAGCGCGGTCCGTGACTATGTAATCCATAGGGATGTCGTGCGGTAACGGGGTGAAATCCGGGAGCCGGCAAAGCTCATAACCAATACCGATGGCGATGGGTTTGGGATCGCGCGCGGCCAGCGTCCGATCGAAGTAGCCGCCGCCGTAGCCGAGCCGGTAGTTCTTGTGGAATCCGATCAACGGTATGATCACGGCCGTCGGATTGACGGGGATGCGGCTTGCCGGGACCGGGATGTTCCAGAAGCCGCGCGTCAGCGGCTCGCCCATGCGCCACTGCCAATATTCGAGCGGGCTATTCTTGGTGACGACAACGGGAAGCGCGGTTTTCATCCCCCGGGCGGCGGCGAAGCGCGAGGCCCAGCGGCAAATTTCAATTTCGCCCTTGATCGGCCAATAGAGGCCGAGCGTCTCGCTTTTGAGGCTCTCGCAGACGCTGGTGAGGTTGGCCAATAGTGTCGACGTCGCATGTGCGCGGGCTTCGGCGCAATGGGTTCGGCGCATGGCCAGCAGTCGCTTGCGCTCTGCACGGCGCCACTCTTTGATATCGTGCGGTATCGCCGCCACGGTCGAATCGGCGGCTTCGACGTTTAGGTGTGAATGATCCGGCTGCCCGCTCGTCACCGCTTGCTTCCAATCGCGAATATCACCGTCCAGCATCGTTGCCTCATATGGTTTGCGAAGGCTCAGCGCACATCAACCGCGCCGCAATCGCGCTTTCACGTTTCGAACTGCCGTAGCAACTTCCGCAGCGTCGGGCGGATGTTTTTCAATTCTGCGACGTGGATCGCCGAAAGTCCATGCAGGGCGGAATGCCCGCTCTTCGTCAGCGAGACCAATATCCGGCGGCGATCCGTTGAATCAATCGTGCGTTCGACCATGTCGAGATCGACCAGGCGATCGACAAGCCCGACAGCGGTATGGTGACGGACCAGAAGACGCTCGGCGATCTGTTTGATGCTGAGTGCATCTGTCTCCGGTGCCCCCTTGATAGCCAGCAGGGCCTGATGCTGCTGCGGCGTTAATCCCATTGCCAGGGCGGCTTCCTCGCTGAATGCCAGGAATTTGCGCAGGGCGTAGCGAAACTCCGCGAGCGCTTCGTAGTCGGCGCTGGTGAGCGTTGGCCCTTGTCCCCGGCGAGAGACGGCGGGCGATTTGGCCGGTCTTGTTCGAACTTTAGTCACGTCCTGCTCCCGCTGATCCGGTAGCGTATCGGCTAGCGATACAACTGCAAAGAGCCAAACCGTTGTGTGGCCGCCGGAGCGCACAATCGAAAGGATCACAGCCCCATAACAGCATTAGAATTTTCCGCACCGCCATAAATACGGCCCCCTCATTGGCTGGACTAGGTTTTTTTGCTGCGTCGCTTTGGAGGAGGGGCCAAAAGCCGCCGAGCTTGATGATTTATATCGCACTGCGATATAAATCATCCGGGTGTATAGCGACCCGTTCTTTCCCGACCTTCATATGCGGCGGCGCCATTTTTCGAGCGACCGTCGAGCCAAGCGGAACTTTCATGAAACTCGAAAATGCCGAACTTCGCCGACTTGGCGATTTTACCACTGATGCGCGCGTGCTCCTCATTGCCGCGATTTCGACATTGGTCGCCTCGGCCGCTGTTTTAGCGGGGATCGGGCTATTGAGCCTCATCCGGCTCGTCACCAACGTCGCCTATTTCGGAAAATTCTCTCTGGCCACTCCCAACATTGCAGACTCTCCGCTCGGCCTCGCGACCTTTTTCGTTCCGATCGCCGGTTCGCTGATCATCGGATTCATGGCCCGTTACGGAAGCGAGAAAATCCGCGGCCACGGTATTCCCGAAGCCATCGAAGCGATCCTTCTCGGCCGATCCCGTCTCGATGCGAAGGTTGCTGTGCTGAAGCCACTGTCGTCGGCAATCGTCATCGGCACGGGCGGCCCGTTTGGCGCCGAAGGCCCGATCATCATGACCGGCGGCGCCATCGGCTCGCTCATCGCGCAAATGCTGCCGGTGAGCGACAACGAGAGGAAAACGCTGTTGGTGGCAGGCGCGGCCGCGGGCATGACGACGGTGTTCGGCACACCGATCGCGGCCATCATGCTGGCCGTCGAACTTCTGCTCTTTGAATGGACGCCGCGCAGTTTCGTTCCGGTTGCGGTTGCGGCGATTGTCGCCGAAGTCGCGCGCACGCTGCTGCACATGCCGGCTCCGCTTTTTCCTTTCAATGGCGGCATGGACGTATCCGTCTCGGCTTTGGGCGCGTGGATACTGATCGGCGCCGCAGGTGGCTTGCTCTCAGGACTGCTGACGAAGCTGGTCTATACCGCCGAGGACCTGTTCTCGAAGCTTCCCATTCATTGGATGTGGTGGCCGGCGATCGGCGGTGTGGTGGTCGGAGCTGGCGGCTTGATCGATCCTCGGGCGTTGAGCGTCGGGTACGCCAGCATTCAGCAGCTACTCTCGGGAACGCTGGTTGAGGGAAGTGCCGCCAGCCTGCTGGCGGTCAAGGCAATCATCTGGTCCGTGGCGCTGGGCTCGGGTACATCCGGCGGCGTGCTTGCACCACTTCTCATCATCGGC
>NZ_DATNBA010000087.1:0-21664 GCF_035572195.1 Hyphomicrobium sp.
GTTCCGCTCGCGGGTCCGATTGCGCGTGAGGTGGAAGCGCTGGCGCACGGGGCCGAGCCGGGCCGTGCCATCTACGAAGTCACGCGGCGGATGATCACGGCGATGGTGACGGATATCGTCGACGAAAGCCGCAGGCGGCTCGACAGGCTTTCTCCGGCTTCGGCCGACGATATTCGCGGCGCGGGCAAAGCCACGGTCGCGTTTTCCGAGGCAATGGCCCGCGACATGGCGCGCCTCAAAGCGTTCCTGTTCGAAACCGTCTATCACAATAGGCGCATCTTGGACGTGATGGAGGACGCCGAGCGGATCGTCCGCGATCTCTTCGACAGATACAATTCCGAAGCGGGTTCCGCTCTATTGCCGGACGACTGGCGCGAGGCTTTTCTAAAGCTCGATCCGCGCGGGCGGGCGCGCCTCGTCTGCGACTATCTTGCCGGCCAGACCGATCGCTACGCGCTCGCCGAGCACCGGCGATTGTTTGCGGCAACGCCAGATTTGCGCTAAGCGCGACCGAAAGCACCCGCCCGCGCCGGCGCCCGGCTCGACGAAGGAGAGTCGCCGGCGCGAAACGAAGGACCTCCATGAACATTTTCGCCGAAGTAGAATCCCGGACGCGAACGGCGCTGGCGGGCTTGCAGTCAGAGGGCGTGCTGCCGGCCGACTTGGCGCTGCCGAAGTTCGAAGCCGAGCCGACGCGCGATCCCACCCACGGCGATGTCGCCGTCAACGCGGCGCTGGTGCTGGCGAAGTCCGCGAAAATGAAACCGCGCGATATTGCCGAAGCGCTCAAGAAGAAGCTCGAATGCTATCCCGATGTCGCCAAGGTCGAGGTCGCGGGGCCGGGGTTTTTGAACATCACGTTCAAGCCCGGCGTCTGGCACGATCTGGTGCGCACCATCCTGCAGAGCGGTGTGCAATATGGTGCAGGCTCGGGGAGCAACGGCGGCAAGCTCAACGTCGAGTACGTGTCGGCGAATCCGACCGGACCGATGCACGTCGGGCATTGTCGCGGGGCCGTTTTTGGCGACGCGCTCGCGAACCTTCTTACCTTCGCGGGCTATGACGTCACGCGCGAGTATTACATCAACGATGCCGGCGGCCAGGTCAACGTTCTGGCGCGCTCGACATTCCTGCGCTACCGCGAGGCGCTGGGCGAAGAGATCGCGATTCCCGACGGGTTTTATCCGGGCGACTACCTGAAGCCGGTCGGCGAGGCCCTGGCACAAGAGCACGGCCGGGCACTTCTCGACATGCCGGAAGAGCAATGGCTGCCGATCGTGCGTTCATTTGCCATCGGAAAGATGATGGCCATGATCAAGGACGACCTCGCGGCGCTCAACATCCGTCACGACGTTTTCTTTTCGGAAGCGTCTTTGACCTCAGGTGGCAGGGATCAGATCAAAGCCGCCGTCGAGGAACTCAGAAAAAAGGGACTGATCTACGAGGGCAAGCTCGAGAAGCCCAAAGGTCACGACGATGCCGATTGGGAAGATCGCTCTCAGACGCTCTTCAAATCGACGGCCTACGGCGATGATGAAGATCGCGCCATCCAGAAGTCGGACGGCAGCTACACGTATTTCGCTGGCGACGTCGCCTACCACTACGACAAGTTGCAGCGTGGCTTTCGTCACCTGATCAACGTCTTCGGGGCCGATCACGTCGGCTACATTTCGCGGATGAAGGCGGCGGTCGCAGCGCTTTCCGACGGCGCCGCCGATTTAGACGTCAAGGTCGTACAACTCGTGCGGCTCTTCAAAGCCGGCGAGCCCTACAAGATGTCGAAACGGGCGGGCACGTTCGTGACACTGCGTGATGTCGTCGATGAGGTGGGGCGCGATCCGGTCCGCTTCATGATGCTCTACCGGAAGAACCAGGAGACGCTCGATTTCGATTTCGCCAAGGTGACGGAGCAGTCGAAAGACAACGCGGTCTTCTACGTGCAGTATGCCCACGCCCGCGCCGCGAGTGTCTTGCGCAACGCGGTAGATCAGATCGCGGGCCTCGATGTATCGGACGCGACGCTTCAAAATGCCGATCTCACGAAGCTCGTCGATCCCGGCGAGATCGACCTGATCAAGCGGCTTGCTGCCTTTCCCCGTCTCATCGAAGGCGCCGCTTCGGCGCACGAGCCGCATCGCCTCGCGTTCTATCTTTATGATCTCGCAAGCGGCCTGCATGGGCAGTGGACTCGCGGCAACGATTCGCCACATTTGAGATTTATTCAATCAAATGACGGGGTTGTGACTTCCGCGCGCTTGGCGCTGATTGCAGCGACAAAGTCGGTGATAAAGGCGGGTCTTGAGATCCTCGGTGTCGAGGCGCCCGACGCGATGCGTTAAAGTCACGAATCATCAAACGGACGCGGGCTGTGCCAGCGGCCGGTATTAGGGGGTTTTCGCGATGTCCTCGCAGAACGCTTTTCCAGGGCCGAACACGGGGAGGCCAGTTGCCCGCCCCACAAACCCGGAGCGTCCGCGCCAGCCCTCTTGGGTTCACCCGCAGGCTCAAGCTGCGCAGCCGCCGCAGCAAGCGAACGGCTGGCAACAGCAGCCGGCGCAACCCCAACAGGGCGGCTTCGCGCAGCAGGGCTATGGCGCGCCGACGCCTAATGCTCAGGCGGATTATGGTCATTGGGGGGAGTTGCAGACCGGCGGCCATGCCGCGGGACATGCGGACCCGTATGCGCCGCAATTCGAACCGTACGTTCCGACACGCCCGGCCTATGGCCATCAGCAGCCGGCGCCGGCTTACGGCGCCCAGCAATCGTCTCAGTGGTCTCAGCGCGGTGCCGATCCGCGCAGCGACCCGCGCGGCTTCGACGCAGGCGCTCCGATTGCGCCCGGTCATGCCGGCCCACAGGCCATGCAGCAGTTTGCTCATGGCGCGGGGTCATTCGAGCGGCCCTATCAGGAACCGGACCTCGGTCACGGAGATTGGCCGCCTCAGCAAGAGATTGGTGGCTTTGGGCAAGATCCCTACAGCCAGCAGGGTGGCGCCGAGTTGGGCTTCGCGCAGCCCGAGAACGGCGAACTTGATCCAGCCTATGGCGAGGAAGACGCCGACTACGAGGACGACTATGCGCCACGCGGCCGCCGCCCGCTTATGATCGCGGCGGCGCTCATCGGCGCCGTTCTGATCGGCGGAGGCATGGCCTACGGCTACAAAAAATTGGCCGTCAGTGGCGGATCTCAGGGCGAGCCGCCCGTAATCAAGAGCGAAGCGGCGCCCTCGAAGACCAAGCCCGCCGATGCCGGCGGCAAGCAATTCCCTTACTCGGATACGAAGATCATGGGCCGGCTGGGCGACGGCACGTCGCCGGCTGCCGCCGCCGAAGCGCCCGCCTCCGCGAGCGCCGCCGCAGATGCACCGTCAGCTGACTCGGCCAGTGACTCGGCGGATGACGGCGGCGCGCGCAAGGTCGCAACTCTCGTTGTCGGCCGCGACGGCTCGATACAGCCACCGCCGGCGGAACCGGTTTCGGAATCTCCACCGACCGCGGGCGCTGGCGTGCCCGGCACCGCCCTCGTCGATGTCTTCGGCGCCGATAGAGGGCAGGGGCACGCCGGCGGACCATCCGCCGCGTCGTCATCCGGGAATGATCACGAATCCGCCTCGGCAAGACCTGTAACCGCAGACGATACGCCCGAACCGCCGCGGAAGGTGACGCCTGTCAAGATTGCTAAAGTCAATTCTACCAGTTCGAAGCCGGCGGCATCGACGACCGGAAGCATCGCGGAACGCGACGATGCGGCGGCACCTCCTTCGGCCAAGAAGCCGAAGAGGGTCGCCCGTGCCGAGACGACGGCGACCGACGCCAATCCCGAGCCGGCGCCCATTACGGCATCCGGTGGCGGTGCCGGTTTTGTGGCCGTTCTGGCGTCCGTGCCGCGGTCTGAGACGAGCCGCATGGACGCGTTGAAGCGGTTCGCAGATATGCAGCAGAAGTACAGCACGGCTCTGGCCGGCAAAACGCCCGACGTGGCGGAAGCCAATCTCGGCTCGAAGGGCAACTATCACCGGCTGATCGTCGGCCCGCCCGGTTCGCGTGAGCAGGCGAGCGCGGTTTGCGTGCACCTGAAGGCTGAGGGTTACAACGGCTGCTGGGTCACGTCGTACTGATGTCAGATCCGAAGTATTGCTCGGTTCCGGCTGGCGCACCCGCGCTGGCCGGTTGTCTTTTGTGACGATTGCAACGAATTATCCTGCATGGTCGCGGCTCTGATCACCGGCCTCTCGGGCCTAACTCTGACGGATGAAGAACGGCACTTTTACCGCGAGGTTCGACCTGCGGGTCTGATTCTGTTTCGTCGCAACGTCGTGGCGGCCGAGCAGTTGAAGCGCCTCGTCGCCGAAGTTCGCGAAGCGGTCGGCCGAACGGACTTCCTCGTCTTGATTGATCAGGAAGGCGGGCGCGTGCAGCGCCTGAAGCCGCCGGTGGCGCGTAATCTTCCTGCCGCCGCCGCTTATGCGGGACTTTTTTCCAGCGACGCGGAAAAAGCTAAGCGCGCGGCCTTCGCCGTGGCGCGTCTAACCGCGGAAGAACTCCAGACGTTCGGAATCACGATGAACTGCGCGCCCGTCGTCGACCTGCCGGTCGAAGGCGCACACGAGATCATCAGTGACCGCGCCTACGGGCGAGACGTCGACCAAGTGGTGGTGCTCGCAGAAGCGGTGGCACAGGGCCTGATGGCCGGTGGGGTGGCGCCCGTCATCAAGCACATTCCGGGTCATGGCCGCGCCACCGCCGACAGCCACTTCGCCCTTCCGGTCGTCACCGCGTCGCGCAAAGAGCTTTCGGCGACCGACTTCGCTCCGTTCAAGGCGCTGGCGCATTTGCCGGCAGCGATGACGGCGCATGTCGTTTATTCGGCCGTCGACGCCGAACACCCGGCGAGCACGTCCGAGAATGTGACACGTGAAGTGATCCGCGGCGAGATCGGCTTCGACAGCCTGCTGATGAGCGACGATCTCAGCATGAAGGCCTTGCGCGGGCCGATGCGGGCGCGAGCCGAGGCCGTCATTGCCGCAGGCTCCGATCTGGCGCTCCACTGCAACGGCGATCTCGCGGAGATGCGCGCCGCTGCAGCCGGTGTTCCCAGGCTCCAGGGGCGCGCCGCGGAGCGTTTCGCGGCGGCCTCGGCTTGCGCGACGCGTCGCGATGCCTACGATAGGGCGGAGGCGCTGCAACTTCTCGCGAGCCTCATGGGCGAGCCGACTCCGATCGTCTGAATCAGTGTACTGTCGGGGATCGGCACCCGCGACGGGACGCCGCATACGCAATCAAGTCGAGACCTTATGATCGAGACCGCAGCTCAGAGCGAAACGGCAGCGCCGGACTGGGACGCGCCGAGCTTTGAAAACATGCCGGCACCGGGTGAAGCCTTCGTCGTCGACATCGATGGCTTCGAGGGGCCGCTCGATCTGCTGCTGGCGCTGGCGCGCACGCAGAAAGTCGATATCGCCAAGATTTCAATTCTGGCGCTCGTCGAGCAGTATCTGGGTTTCATCTCCCAAGCACAGCAGCTGAGGCTTGAAATCGCAGCCGATTATCTGGTGATGGCGGCGTGGCTGGCCTATCTCAAATCGCGCCTGCTGTTGCCAAAGGACAAGGACGACGTCGATACGGCATCGGCGGAAGAGCTGGCACAGCGCCTGGCATTCCGTCTGATGCGTCTCGAGGCGATGCGCGGCACCGCCGCAACGCTGATGACGCGGCGGCGGCTCGACAGGGACGTGTTCGCACGCGGTCTGCCCGAGACCATCAAAGTCAGCCGCGATACGACGTACACGGCGACGGTCTATGATCTGCTCAAGGCTTACGCGGACCAGCGCAAACGCACGGTGCGCCACGTGCACGTGGTCAAGGCGCGGCGCGTATGGTCAATCAAAGAGGCGCGGCAACGCCTCGAAAGGTTGGTCGGGGCGACGGCCGGCGATTGGGCTCAGCTCGATCTCTTCCTGGAGCAATATTTGCCCAGGGGCGAGGAGGAGCGCACTGCGCTCGCAAGTTCCTTCGGGGCGACGCTCGAAATGGCGCGCGAAGGGTTGATCGAGATCCGGCAGGACGAGCCGTTCGCGCCGATCTACATGCGCAAACGTGAAGCAGGGGCGGTGTGGGAAAAGATCGGCTAGCGCGGCCGAAAACGCCGTTATAAGGGGGCTCGAAAAGGTCATGGTTCCGCCGAGACTGACGCTGGTGTCGAATAATGCGCGCGATAGAGATGCAACTGCTGAGAACGGCGATAGCGAAGCCGTGCATTACGCTGCGGCTCCCTTACCGTTGAGCGATCCGGAGGCTGCCGTCGATCATTTGTCGAAGAGCGTCCTGCGCGAAAAGCTGCGGCGTCTCGAAGCGCTGCTCTTTGCATCGGCCGAGCCGCTCGATGCCAAGGCGCTCGCCGGTTGTCTCGAGCCGGAGGATGACATCAACGCGCTGCTCGCCGAGTTGCAGTCCGACTATAAGGACCGCGGCGTGGTGCTCGTACGCGTGGCCGGACGCTGGCAGTTCCGCACGGCCGAAGACCTATCATATCTCCTCGAACGCCAGCAGAAGGACGAGCGCAAGCTGTCGAAAGCGGCGCATGAGACATTGGCGATCATTGCCTACCACCAGCCGGTGACGCGCGCCGAAATCGAGGAAATTCGCGGCGTTTCGACGTCGCCCGGTACGCTCGACGTTCTGATGGAGACGGGCTGGATTCGCCCGCGTGGGCGCCGACGGGCGCCCGGCCGGCCACTGACCTACGGCACAACGGAAACCTTCCTGGTCCATTTCGGCCTCGACAATATCAAGGATTTGCCGGGCCTCGCCGATCTCAAGGCGGCAGGACTTCTCGATGGCAATTTGCCGCCGAATTTCACGGTGCCTTCGCCGACCGACGTGGCGGCGCTGATGCCAGACGAATTGCCGTTGACCGACGATGGGGACGGGGAGGACGAAGAAGCCGCGCAAGCCGATCTGCCGTTGGATGATGAGAGCGAGGGCGACGCCGGCGAGGAGCCATTGGAAGATGCGCCGAAAGATGCAGCCCAGTCCCCCAAGGATGAGGGCTGAAAGGGCTTCTGCGGCCCGACCCTTAATTTCGCGACGAGACACGCGGCGCTTCCCGCGCCGCCAGCTATCGGGCTAATGCAACCTGACGTGTCCGGAACACCAACAATTCCGGCGGTTTAGGACGATAACGCTGCCAGCAACCGAACTTGCCCGCCCCTGGCGGTTCTGTGATAAAGTCCTTAAATACCGCGTAGCGGCAGCTGCCGCCGAGAGGTTTCAATGGGTTTTAGCGCGCAACACATACTTTTGCTTCTGATCATTGCCTTGCTGCTCTTTGGCCGTGGCAAGATTTCCGAGCTGATGGGCGATGTCGCAAAGGGTATAAAGAGCTTCAAGAAGGGCATGGCCGAGGACGACGAGCCGGAGAAACCCGCGCCACGTACGATCGACAACGAGGCGTCAAATCCCGATCGCACGAAGGTCGGCTGAGCGGATTTATCTCGCGTCAACGCCTCGCGGCTGATCTCGACAAGGTTACTCTATGTTTGAAATCAGCTGGAGCGAGCTTCTGATCCTCGGGATCGTGACGCTGGTTTTTGTCGGTCCCAAAGAGCTGCCGGTTTTTATGCGCACGCTGGGACGCTACGCGTCGGTCGTGCGCCGCCATGCCAACGAGTTCAAGGCGCAGTTCGACGCCGCGATGCGCGAGGCCGAGCTCGACTCGATGCGCGAAGAGGTCGAACACATGCAGACTTCGATCAATGCCGAGGTGATGAGCGCCAAGACGTCGTTCGAGGAAGCGGCCACGCCGACGAAAATTGAAAAGGCATCGACGACGAAACCCTCCGAGCCGGAGACGGCACCGGCTGCGATGCCGCCGATGCCTGCCCCGCCGCGCGTGGAGCCCTGATCGATGCAGGAGCGGCTGCCGCCTTCCAAACCGGCTGGGGACGAGCCCAGTCGCGAAGGACAAGATGAAATCGATTCCAGCAAAGCACCGCTGCTCGATCATCTGATCGAACTCAGGTCGCGTCTGATCTGGGCGCTGGCCTCGTTCGTCCTGATGTTTTTCGTCTGCTTCTCGATCGCCGGCCACATCTACAACGTGCTGGTGTGGCCTTACATGTGGGCGTCGGGCAACGACCATGTGCGGCTGATCGCGACGCACTTTCTCGAGCAGATCATGACGCAGGTGAAGCTGGCGATGTTCGGCGCGGCGTTTCTGTCGTTTCCCGTCGTCGCGACACAGATTTACAAGTTCGTGGCACCCGGGCTCTACAAGAACGAACGCCGGGCCTTCCTGCCGTATCTGATCGCGACGCCGATCCTTTTTCTAATCGGGGCGATGGTTGTCTATTTCATCGCGATGCCGGTACTGATCCGCTTCTCGATCGGACTGACGCAAACGACCGGCGACGGCGTGCCGACGATCGAGCTTTTGCCGAAGGTTTCCGAATATCTGTCGCTGATCATGACGTTGATTTTCGGCTTCGGAATCGTCTTCCAGCTGCCCGTCATTTTAACGCTGTTGGCGCGCACCGGGTTCGTGACGTCCACGACGTTGAGACATGGTCGACGTTACGCGATCGTCGCAATTTTCGCGTCGGCGGCAATTTTGACGCCGCCTGACGCGATGAGCATGGTCATCATGGCGCTGCCGACCATTGCACTTTACGAAGTCTCTATCTTGGCGGTGCAGTTCGTCGAGAAGCGTCAGGCGAAGGCGACGCCGGCCTCTTAAGTTTGAGCTATTCCCTTTGATCGCCAGCTCACTGTTGATCAGATGGGACACTCGTGGCCACCTCGGCTGGACCACCGCGATTTGCCGTCCTATAGACGCGGGCAAAGTCGCTCCAGCACGATCGAGGCCCTCCCCGTGTTTGACATCAAATGGATCAGAGACAACGCCGATGCTTTCGACGAGGGCCTGAAGCGGCGCGGGCTCGAGGCGCAGGCGGCCGAAATCATAGCCCTCGACGACAAGCGCCGGGCCTGCCTGACGGCTCTTCAGGATGCCCAGTCGCGCCGCAATGCCGCCTCGAAAGAGATCGGCAAGGCTAAGGCGGCGAAAGACGACGCGACGGTGTCGAACCTGATGGGTGAGGTTGCCGAGCTCAAAGATCGGATTGCGAAGGGCGAGAACGACGAGCGCAAGCTCGATGCTGAGATCAGGGAGACGCTCGAGGTCATCCCGAACCTGCCGCGCGCCGATGTGCCGGACGGAGCCGATGAAAAGAGCAACGTCGAGGCTCGCAAGATAGGCACGCCGCGAAAGTTTGATTTCGCACCGAAGCAGCATTTCGAGATCGGCGAAGCATTGGGTCTGATGGACTTCGAGGCGGCGCAGAAGATTTCGGGCGCCCGCTTCGTCGTTCTGAAGGGGGCGTTAGCACGCCTCGAACGCGCCATCGGCAGCTTCATGCTTGATCTGCACACGGGCGAGTTTGGTTACACGGAAGTCAACCCGCCTCTGCTGGTCAAGGATCAAGCCGCTTACGGCACCGGCAATCTGCCGAAGTTTGCCGAAGATCTTTTCAAGACGACGAATGATTTTTGGCTCATCCCGACCGCGGAAATATCGCTGACGAACCTCGTGCGCGAGTCGATCATCGAGGAAGCGCAACTGCCGATGCGGTTGACGGCGTGGACGCCGTGCTTTCGATCCGAAGCGGGTGCGGCCGGCAAGGATACGCGCGGCATGATTCGCCAGCATCAGTTCTCGAAGGTCGAACTCGTGTCGATCACGACGCCGGACAAATCACTCGATGAGCACGAGCGTTTGACGTCGTGCGCTGAAGAGGTTTTGAAGCGCCTTGGTTTGCCGTTTCGCACGATGCTTCTCTCTACCGGCGACATGGGATTTGCGTCGCAGAAAACTTACGACATCGAGGTTTGGCTGCCGGGACAGAATGCCTATCGCGAGATTTCGAGCTGCTCTGTTTGTGGTGATTTCCAGGCGCGGCGCATGGATGCGCGCTATCGCCCGAAGGACGGCGGCAAGCCGGTGCATGTACACACGTTGAACGGGTCGGGCCTCGCCGTCGGGCGGACGCTGATTGCGGTGCTCGAAAATTATCAACAGGCCGATGGCACTGTCGCAATTCCTGAAGCGCTGCGCCCGTACATGGCCGGCCTGACGGTGATCGAAAGAGCAAATTCTGGAATCTGATGCGTATTCTCATCACCAACGATGACGGCATCAATGCCAAGGGCCTCGAAATCCTAAAGGCAATTGCACTCGGCATATCGCCGGACGTGTGGACGGTGGCGCCCGAAACCAATCAGTCGGGCACGTCGCACTCAATGACGCTGCATACGCCGCTCAGATGCCGCACGCTGGATGAACGCACGCACGCGGTCGCAGGTACGCCGACCGACAGCGTCATCATGGCCGTGCGTCACATCCTGAAAGACCAGCCGCCCGACCTCGTTCTCTCGGGGGTCAACCACGGCTCGAATCTCGCCGAGGACATCACCTATTCCGGCACGGTCGCCGCTGCGATGGAAGGGGCGCTTCTCGGCATTCGCTCGATCGCGTTGTCGCTGATGATTGGATTCGAAGACGGCGAACGTCGCGCAATATGGGATACGCCGCTCGCACATGCGCCTGGGTTGATAAAGAAAATACTCGAAGAGAAATGGGATCCGAACACGCTCATCAACGTGAACTTTCCCGATGCGCCGCCTGATCAGGTGAGGGGCATAGCAATCGCGTCTCAGGGCATCAGGGACCAGGCATTGCTCAATATCGACAGTCGCGAAGATCCATGGGGCACGCCCTATTTCTGGTTCGGATTTGAGCGGCGGCTATCGACGCTGGTTCCAGGGACGGACCTTGCCGCGATCGCCGAAAACAAAATTTCCGTCACGCCGCTCAACCTCGATCTGACCGACCGAAGCGCTGCTAAAACTCTCGCCAGCCGGCTCGGTTGAACGGCATCGCCCGCCCGCTTTAGCTACAACCCAAATCGAATAAAAGCCGCCGGAAAGCCGAAATACTTCCGCGAATAGAGCGCAATTCTCATCTAATGCAATAAGCCTGGGCGACGCTGCCGGGTCGGCTCAGGCGAAATTTTTTCGCTTCCTTCAATCGCTGGCGGGGCCCAGCGAGCGGCATGTTTGAAGAAAAGCAACTCGGGGCATCGAGGTCACTTCGCGCGGATCATTTACCTGCCGTTAACCGGTTAAAGGTTAATGGATGGTGCGAGTAGAGGTGCGTACCATGATGAGTTGTTTTAGCGTTGGCCGGCGCGGACGATTAAGCCTCAAGTCCGCTGGAGCCATTTCCCTAGCATGTGCTGGCCTCGTTCTTGGAGGCTGCAGCGCTGACGTTACGCGCTTCGATAGCGCGTCGTTCAACCTTAACGATCCGCCCGAGACCGCAAGCGCGGCTCCTATACCGTCCGAGCCGGTGCGTTCGGGCTATATGGACCCCGTCGTCGGATCGACGCCGCGTGGGCCTTACGGCGCCGGCGCTTCTTCGGTTGAGGTCGCGGCACTTCCCGATCCGTCAGCTTCCTATCCGCCGCCTCGGTATACGCCGCCGGCAGCTCCGGCTCCGTCGTACAGGGCGCCCGCATATCAGCCGCCATCATATCAGGCGAAATCATTCGAACGGACGCGGCAACAGCCGGCTCCGTCCTATCGCCAGCAGGCGGCAGTGCCGCCGGCCAAGGGCGAAATGATCGAAGTGCAGCAGGGCGACACGCTCTACAGCATCTCGAAACGCCATCATGTTTCGGTCGCCGAATTGATGTCGGTCAATAGCCTCAGCGCACCGAGCCTGAAGCTTGGTCAGAAGCTCTATCTGCCGGGCAGCGAAAGCGCTCCAACGCGCAGCGTCGCCGCCGAGAGGGCTGTTGAATCCGCTACGCCCGCGGCTGTCCCGCTGGCACCGGCGTCGCCCGAAGTCGCTGCGCGCTACAACGGCTCGTATACGATGAGGCCCGGGGATTCGCTCTACGGCGTCGCCCGCGCCCACAAGGTCTTGTTCTCCGAGCTTCAGCGCGTCAACGGCATTACCGATCCAACCAAGGTGAAGCCGGGTTTCGTGCTGAAGGTGCCGGGCGAAGCCTCGACGCCGAACGTTGCCAGCAACCGGCCGGCGTTGCCGGCTGCGCTGCCGCCCACGCCGCCGAACGCCGCGTCGTCCGAACCGCAAAGGTACGGGCAGGCGACGACGACGCAGCCGACCGTCATCAACAGCGAGCGCCGCGTCGCGTCGCTCTCCGACAGAGCGACCGATGCGATGCCTGAAGGGCAGCCTGCCTCGCAGCCGACGCAGCCTGCCGCGCAACCCGCGCAGCCGAAAGAAAAGGTTGCGATGGCTGCTCCGACGGGCGTGCCGGATGTCGCCGAGAGCGTCAAGCTGCGCTGGCCGGCGAGCGGCAAAGTCATTGCCGGCTTCGGCGGTCGTCCCGACGGAACGCACAATGACGGCATCAATGTTTCCGTGCCACTCGGGACCGAAGTTCATGCCGCCGAAGATGGCGTCGTGGCCTACGCCGGAAGCGAGCTGAAGGGCTACGGCAATCTTGTGCTTCTACGCCACGACAATGGCTGGGTCACCGCCTACGCACACAACGACGAGCTGCTCGTGAAGCGCGGCGACAAGATCAAGCGCGGACAGGTCATCGCCAAGGCCGGTAAAACCGGTTCGGTCGACCAGCCGCAGGTGCATTTCGAATTGCGACAGGGTTCGAAGCCGGTCGATCCGGTACCGTATCTCGAAAAACTCTGACGCACACCTCTGGCGCGGGGCAAAACGATGCCGCGCTGGCAATGAGGGAAGACTAGGGCCGGATCGCGCGATCCGGCTCTTTTTCGTTGGAGCTTTTCGTTGGCGCTTGGCTACCGCCTTCGGCGAGCCGGGCGCCAAGCGCGGGCGCATTTCTCGGACGATGACCGTCTGGGTCCCGGCTCTTCACTACGCTCCGGACGGGATGACAGGACGTGCAGCGCCATTGATCGCTACAAACTCAGAGCTGATCTGTGGTCTTCTGCAAACGTCCCGCGAGATCCTGCGTGTACTGCCAGGCGACGCGGCCTGAGCGAGCGCCGCGAGTCGTCGACCATTCGAGCGCATCGCGCACCAGTTCGGCGTCGTCGATCTTCAACCCGAAGTGCTCGACATAGGCGCGGACCATCGCCAGATAATCATCCTGGCTGGCGTTGTGAAAGCCGAGCCAGAGGCCGAAGCGGTCGGACAGAGATACCTTCTCTTCCGTCGCCTCGGCCGGGTTGATCGCCGTCGAGCGCTCATTCTCGATCATTTCGCGCGGCATCAAGTGGCGCCGGTTCGACGTCGCGTAGAAAATGACGTTCTTCGGCCGGCCCTCGATGCCGCCCTCGAGCACGGCCTTCAACGATTTGTAGCTCGTGTCATCGTGGTCGAACGAGAGATCGTCGCAAAAAACAATAAACCGGAAGGGTGCGGTCTTGAGGTAGGTCAGGCACTTCGGCAGCGACGAAATCTCCTCGCGGTGGATTTCAATCAGCTTCAGCCCGGCAGCCTTGGAACGCGCGTCGGCGTGCGCCGCTTTCACCAGACTCGATTTTCCCATCCCACGCGCGCCCCAGAGGAGAGCGTTGTTGGCGGGGAGTCCAGCAGCGAACCGGCGCGTGTTGTCGAGCAGGATGGCGGCCGTCCTGTCGATCCCCTTCAGCAGGGCCAGCGGCACGCGGTTGACTTTCGCGACCGGCTCGAAGCTCTGGCCGTCTGTTTGCCAGACGAAAGCCTCGGCCGAACTGAAGTCGGCCGTTCGCGGCGGGCGCGGGCTCATGCGGTCGAGGGCCTCGGCGATCCGATCGAGAACCGGCTTCAACGCGTCGCTGTCACTCATAAGAGAGGTCCGTATGGCTATGTATCGGGAACAGCGTCTTTAATCGCTGCGTCTTGCAATGCCAACGTCAAAGCTTCAAGCTTTGCGAGGTTGCAAAAGGGCCACCGGACACTATAGTCCGCCCGAATTTGAGGGCGCTTCCTCTGAGGCCACGGGGCTCGGAGCAGGGGCGCTGTTTTCAATCGCACACGAAGGATTCCCTTGTCCAATGTTCACGACTCCCGCCTTTGCTCAGACTGCCGGCAACCCGATGGACTCGCTTGGCGGTCTGCTGATCCCCATGCTGCTGATGCTCGTGATCTTTTATTTCTTCCTTATTCGGCCGCAATCGCAGCGTGCCAAGGAGCTTCGCGATCGGGTGAACGCTGTGCGGCGCGGCGACACAGTCATCACCTCGGGCGGCATGGTGGGCAAGGTGCTCAAGGCATCCGAAACCAGCGAGGACATCGAGGTCGAGCTGGCCGATAATCTCAGGGTGCGGATCGTCAAGAGCACGCTGATGGATGTGCGCTCGAAAGGCGAACCTGTCAAAGACGCAACGTGATTTAGAGCACGCTGACGTGCGAGAATGAGCGTCATGGCATCACGCGGCGTTTGCTAACCCCGCCTCAACGAAACTCGAGACCCTGTACCAATGCTGCATTTCACTCGCTTGAAGATCGTCGTCATTCTGCTGACCTGCCTTGCAGGTTTTCTAGTGGCGCTGCCGAACTTCTTCTCGAAGGAAACCGTGGCCTCTTGGCCGTCATTCATGCCGAAACAGCAGCTGCGGCTCGGCCTTGATCTTCAGGGCGGCGCCCATCTCCTTCTCGAGATGGACCAAGAGGAGATCAAGAAGGACTGGATGAATAATCTGCGCGATGAATCGCGCAAGATCCTGAGAACCGCCAAGATCGGGGTCACCGGTATCGGCGCGCAGGGAACGCAGCTCGTCATCAAGCTCGCCAAGCCCGAGGATCGTGACGAGGCATTGAAGGAGCTACGCAAGATCAGGCAGCCGGTCGGTAATGTCATGCTTGGGGGCGGAAGCTACGACGTCGACGTCAATGAAGGGCCTGACGCGGGAACAATCATCGTCAAGGTGACCGACGCAGGCCTAAAGCAACGCATTTCGGGTGCCGCCGCATCTTCGATCGAAACGGTGAACCGGCGCGTCAACAACCTCGGCACATCGGAATCGACAATCGTCCGCCAGGGCACTGACCGCATCCTCATTCAGTTTCCCGGTCTCAAGGATACCAAAGAGCTGAAGCAGCTCATCGGCGAAACCGCCAAACTCACTTTCCATGAGGTGCACCCCTCGCTCTCGCCGGAAGATGCCAAGCTCACAGCAATACCACCGGGGTACAAGATCTACCCTGGCGACAAGGGTGAGGGGGGCGAATATCTGTTGCGCGAGACGCCCATCGTACAGGGAGCGGACCTCGCCGATGCGCAGCCGGGCTTCGATAGTCGCACGAACGAGCCCGTCATCAATTTCCGCTTCAACCAGGTTGGCGCCAGGAGATTTGCGAACTTTACGAAGGACAACGTCGGGCGGCCGTTTGCGATCGTTCTCGACGACAAGGTATTGTCGGCACCGGTCATTCGCGAACCAATTCTCGGCGGATCGGGTCAGATCTCCGGCAGCTTCACGGTTGAAAGCACGAACAGGCTCGCCGTTCAGCTGCGCTCCGGGTCTTTGCCGGCGAAACTCACGATCGTCGAGGAGCGGACCGTCGGGCCGTCACTCGGAGCCGATTCGATCGCAGACGGTGAGCGCGCCGGTATTATCGGGGGTATCGCCGTTATTTGTCTTACGGTCCTCGCCTACGGCACGTTCGGCATTTTTGCCTGCTTGGGCCTCGTGGTGCATTTGATACTGACGCTCGCCTTGATGACGCTAATCGGCTCGACTCTGACGCTTCCCGGCATCGCCGGTCTCGTGCTCGGTGTCGCGATGGCCGTCGATGCGAACGTTCTGATCTACGAGCGCATTCGGGAAGAGCTCCGCGTCGGCAAAACTCCGGTCGCCGCTATCGATGCCGGATTCCAGCGCGCCTTCGTCACCATCGCCGATAGCCAGCTCACGACGCTCGCCTGCGCGCTGATCATGTTCTGGCTGGGGGCCGGGCCGATCCGCGGCTTCGCCGTGACGCTGACGATTGGCATCATGACTTCGATTTTCGCGTCCGTGACGGTCGTAAGGCTGTTGATCTGGTATTGGCTCAAAGCCCAGCCCAAGGGCCGCATTACGACCGTTCCGGTTTAGGAGACCACCCGCGTGCTGATGAGATTAATTCCGGTCTTCAAGGGCATCGACTTTTTTCCGCACGACCTGCGTCTACCGTTCATGCGTTACAAAGGATTGGCGATTGGGGCTTCGCTCATTGCGATGGCGATATCGCTGGCGTTGTGCATGACGATGGGACTCAACTACGGCGTCGACTTCAAGGGCGGTTCGCTGATCGAATTGCAGTCGAAAAGCGGCGACGCCGATGTCGCAGCGCTACGCGAGCAGCTCAACGGGCTCGGCCTTGGCAACGTTCAAATCCAGCAATTTGGGCCCCCATCGAATGTTCTCATTCGGCTGGAGGAGCAACCGGGCGGCGAGAAGCCTCAGCAAGCGGCGCTGAAGAAGGTCAGCGACGCGACGCAAGCCCGCTTCACGCAACGGCGCGTCGAGGTGGTCGGTCCGGCTGTCTCGAGCGAATTGCGCATGACCGGCTTTGTCGCCATCGCCGCAGGCATTCTGGCAATCGTCGCGTACGTGTGGTTTCGCTTCGAATGGCAGTTTGCCGTTGGCGCGGTCGTGGCGCTGACGCATGACGTCCTCGTGACGGCCGGAATTTTTTCGCTGTTTCAGTTTGAATTCGATCTGTCGACGGTCGCCGCGCTTCTGACCATTCTCGGCTATTCGGTGAACGATACGGTCGTCGTGTCCGACCGCATTCGCGAAAATTTGCGCAAGTTCAAAAAAATGGATCTGAACGAGCTTCTCAATCTGTCGATCAACGAGACCTTATCGCGTACGATCCTGACGGGCGTGACCGCAATCGCAGTGCTCATCTCGCTCTACATTTTTGGCGGTGAGGTGATCCGCAATTTCAACTTCGCGATGCTCTTGGGTGTGGTCATCGGCACGTATTCATCGATTTTCATCGCGGCACCGCTCTTGGGCTACTTCGGCGTCAAGCGCGATTGGAGCGATGCGGCTGCAAAAGGCGTGGCGGCGGCGAAGACCAAAGCCAAGGCGTGATGCGCCGTCGGGTGAGCCGCTATGGCGGAGTTGGAAGGACACTATCCTTACGAGACCGCTATTGCGGCGTACGGCAATGGCGGCTTCCGGTTCGCCGATATGAGCCATAAGGGATCGATACTCTGTCTGCCGAGCGGCATCTACGCTTGGAACGTCGCGTCCGCAGACGAGCTCCGTTCGGAGGATTTCGATTTTCTTCTGAGTGCGCTCGAAACGCCGATCACCGTACTTTTAGGGACGGGCGTCAACCAAGTCTGGCCGCGCCCCGAGATTTACGCGGCCTTCGCCAAATCCGGCATCGGACTTGAGCCGATGTCGACAGGAGCTGCGGCTCGCACCTACAACATCCTGATTGCGGAGAAGCGCCGGATCGCGGCGGCGCTGATAGCCGTGTTGTGAAGCCTCGCGCACGGAGCAGCGTGTGACCGAGACCGAGCAACAGATCGCCAATCTCCAAGCCGTTCGCTCCAGCGCCCGCCTCAATGCGCTCGACAGGTACTACGCCGCGCTCTTCGCGCCTGCCGCCGTTCGCGATGATCTGATGGCGTTGGCCGCGTTCAGCGGCGAGATCGCGCGCATCGGCAGGCAGGTCAGCGAGCCGGCGGTCGGTGAAATTCGCATCGCATGGTGGCGTGACGCATTGCTGGCAGCCGAGCACGGCGCCGCCTCGGGAAATCCTATGCTCGATGTGTTCGCCGCTGTCGTCAAGCGCCACGCCTTATCGTCCGAGAGGATCGAAGATTTCTTGAACGCCCATGCGGAGGCACTTTATTCCGATGCACCTGCCGACGATGGAGCACTAAACCGTCGGCTTCGGGCCATCGACGGTACGCCGCTGGCGCTGGCAGCTAAGATCCTGGGTGTGGCTGTCGATGAGCGCGCCAACGAGGTCCTCGACGCCGCCGCTCGTGCAGCCGGTATGGCGCGCATCGGCCTCGAATTGCCGTACTCGCTGATGCACGGACGATCACCGCTACCTGTGACGCGGTCCCCGAATCCGTTCGAATCTCCGGCGGACTGGCATCCGCCAATCGCGTGGCTCGCGGCGGAAGCGGCCGAAGCGATGGCCGTTGTGCGTCGACATCTCGCGGAGAAGCCGCAGGCTTTTATCACGGCATTGCTGCCACTTGCCCTTGTCGGGCCCTATTTTCGCGCTTTGCAGAGACCTCGGCACGAGCCGACTCGCGATCTGGTAGAGATTGCGCCGCTCGCCCGTCTATCGCGCATCGCACGCGTGCATTGGACGGGACGCCTCTGACGGCCAAAGCAAAGAGGGCAGATGATATCTGGCTCGCCAAGGGCGCCGCGGGCAACCGCGGCAGGGATGCTGTTCATGCTGGCTTTGGCGAGCGCCGGTATTTTTGTGCCCGGCCACGCTCAGGCTGCAGCGATGATCGCGTGGCAGGTCGAAAATCCCTTCCGTTTTTTCACCGACCCGAGCGATACCGAAGCGCACCGCGCAACGTATCGCGCGCTCGGGCCATCCGAACGATCGAGCCCGGTTCTCTATGCTGAACGTGCCCTACAAAGCCGGCAAGCCTACGGCTGGGCCGCAACGATGTACCGCAAGACGTGCTGGACCGACAATCGCTTCAAATGCGACGCCTACGAAGACTACATCAACCCGACAAGCCATGCCGTGTTCGCCGAGGTCACGGGCGTCGACGATGCCTCGACGCTGACGTGCACGTGGCTCACTGCGCCACGCAACGCCGAACAGCCGCGCGGAGATGCCGTCACGCAGCCGTGCAGCGAGCGTGCCCGTTTCGTCGTTCCATACCCAAGCGGCATGACCATCAGCGTCGAGATCGGCGGGCTTGAGGTTGCCAAGGCCGACGTCAAGGTCCGCGACATTCTGATCGCCGGCATGGGCGACAGCTTCGCGTCGGGCGAAGGCAATCCGGACGTTTCGGTCAAGTTCTCGCGAGAGCGATCCTCCGACTACAGCACGACGGGAATTTATAATGATCTCGACGGCTACCCGGCTCGCATCGGCCCCTGGCGGAATATCGGCGACAAGCAGTTCATCAAGGAAAATGCCCGTTGGCTGGATCAGGCGTGTCATCGCTCGCTTTATTCCGAGCAGATGCGGACGGCCCTTCAGCTTGCAATCGAAGATCCGCATCGCGCCGTGACATTCGTCGGCGTGTCGTGTGCGGGTGCCGAAGTTACCGACGGCCTGTTCCTTCGCTACAAGGGCAACGAATGGGTGCCCAATCCGCCGCGATATTCGCAGATTTCAGCGGTCGCGGAAGCCCAATGCGGGTCGCACAAAACAGACGCGTTGGATCTTCCCGAGGCCTATCACATCAATGGCCAGATACCCGAATTGAAGGGCCTCGTACTGCGCAAATGTCCGCTCGAGGAGGCGCGCAAGATCGATCTTGTGCTGTTGTCGATCGGCGGCAACGACATCGGCTTTTCACGGCTTCTCGCGAATGCCGTGCTGTCGAACGACTCGCTGCTGCGCGAACTCGGCGGCTGGTTTGGCGAGGTTCACGGCGAGGCTGAGGCTTCACGAGAGCTCGGGCATCTCGGCGCGCGTTACAAGTCGCTCAATCGCGCGCTGCACAACATCCTCTATATGCCGTGGGAGCAGAGCGATCGCATTCTTCTCGTCGCCTATCCGGGGCTGGCGCTCGAGGGCGACGGTAGCGAGACGTGCGCGGACGGCAAGGCCGGCATGGAAGTGGTGCCCGATTTCCAGTTGAGCGGCAGCAAGGTTAGGCTCGGCGTCTGGTTTGCCGACAAGCTGAACCGTCTAATGCGCGATAGCGCAGAGGACTTCGGCTGGAGCTTTGTCGAGACGCATCGGCGGTCTTTCATCGGGCGCGGTATTTGCGCCGGCTTGAGTGTTGCGGGCGTCAGCCAGGTCGACGACCTTCGTCTGCCGCGCAAGATCGATGGGGTTTGGAAGCCGTACAACCCGGCGGATTATCAACCCTATGCATCGCGCCAGCGCTGGTTCCGCACGCCCAACGACGCGTTCATGACGGGAAACTTCCATGTCGCGGCGGGATTGTTGACGAAAGTCTTGAAGATCGAGCCCTTCGCGCCATTCCAACTCGTATTGGCGGCGACCTATTCGGGAGCATTCCACCCGACGGCCGAGGGTGAGGCCGCGATCGCCGATGCCGTCGTCAACAAGGCACGCGCGGTGCTCGCGAAATACGGCCAAGGCCCGGATGACGTTTCGGCAACCGCCGATGACGATACTCCGCCGCCGCCCGTCGCCGAGCCGGACCGCCAAATTCCCGACGTGAAATCTGTGCTGACGGTGCCGCACGACGCCACGAGCCCGGGGTTGTCACCGCTCTCGCCGTCAGCGGGTCAGGCGTCCGTCCCTTCGCAACCAGCTGCCGCGTCGAACGGCCCGGTTCCTGACGCGAAATCGGTTTTGACGGTCCCGCGCGATGCCGCGAGCCCTGTCGTTTCTCCGCTTGCGCCCGCGGTGGAACCGGCGCCAGCCGCTTCCCAACCGCCCGCTCAACCGGAGCGCCAGATCCCGGAGGCGAAGTCAGTTCTGACAGTGCCGCGCGATGAGGGTGGCGTCAGCGTTACGCCGCTCGCGCCCGCGGCCGGACAGGTGCCGGACACTCCGCCACCGACGCCCCCACCGACATCACCTGACGACGATAACGCAGTCGTTCGGCCGTTTGCGCCTGCGACCGGGCAGGCGCCCGATGCTTCAAATACCCAGGTTCGCTAAGCCGATCGTTTGATGACGGGCATGGCATCGTCGCCGAGCCAACTTGCAAGATCGGTAAGTGCGCGGCGTGACATGGTGCGCTTTTTTTCACGGCCGCGCTCGGGCCCTTTCAGCCGCTTGCCGTCCTTGTCGTGCGTCGGCGCAACGTCGAGATCGGGAATCAAACCGTAGTTGATGTTCATTGGCTGGAACGACCGGGCACTCGCGCGCTCGCCGTCGTCGGCGATGAGATGTCCGCCGGTGATGTGATTGAGCAGCGCGCCGAGTGCGGTCGTTGCGGGCGGCGCAGGGCTTGCGCGGTCCAACGCATCGGCCGAAGCGAAGCGGCCGGCAAGCAGGCCGATCGCGGCGCTTTCGACATAGCCTTCGACGCCGGTGATCTGTCCCGCGAACCGCAGGCGCGGCAGAGCTTTGAGACGCAGCGACGCGTCAAGCAGCTTTGGCGAATTGATGTAGGTGTTTCTATGAAGACCACCGAGGCGCGCGAACTCGGCGCTTTCGAGACCGGGGATCGTCCGGAAAATGCGGACTTGCTCGGCGTGCTTCAACTTCGTTTGGAAGCCGACCATATTCCAAAGCGTGCCGAGTGCGTTGTCCTGGCGAAGCTGCACGACGGCATAGGGCCAACGGCCCGTGCGGGGATCGTCCAGTCCGACCGGCTTCATCGGACCAAAGCGCAGCGTCTCGCGCCCACGCTCCGCCATCACCTCGATCGGCAGGCAGCCGTCGAAATAGGGCGTCGATGCCTCCCACTCCTTGAAAGACGTCTTGTCGCCCGCGAGAAGCGCGTCGATGAAGGCATCGTATTCGGGTTTTGACATCGGGCAATTCAGATAGTCGGCGCCGGTGCCGGCAGGTCCGGCCTTGTCGTAGCGCGATTG
>NZ_DATNBA010000088.1:0-11302 GCF_035572195.1 Hyphomicrobium sp.
CGCCGTCGTCCACGGCTTCCTCGAAGATGGCAGAGAAGATATCCGCGTCTTCAATCGTTCGCTCGAACGGAGCGAGCTGTTGGCAAAACACTTCGGCGGTCGCGTTAGCGCATGGCCGTGGGCAGAGCGGCAAGAGCACGCCCCGGAAGCGGCCGTTATCGTCAACACAACGACACTCGGAATGAATGAAGCCGGTAGTCCCGAAATTGATTTCTCCCGTGCTCGCAAAGGTGCCGTTGCCGCCGACCTCGTCTATGTGCCGCTCGCAACCGAATTCCTGAAATCGGCTGAGGCTCACGGCCTCGTCGCCGTCGACGGCCTGGGCATGCTTTTGCATCAGGCCGTGCCGGGCTTTGAAAAATGGTTCGGCGTCAGGCCGGAAGTGACGCCGCAACTCTATGACCTCATCGCCAAGGATATTAGCGGCTCGTGATGCTGGTAGTCGGATTGACCGGTTCGATCGGTATGGGCAAATCAACGGCCGCATCGCGGTTCCGCGAGCATGGCATCGAAGTGTTCGACGCCGATGCCGAAGTTCACCGGCTCTATGCGGGGCCGCTGGCTCCGGACATCGAACGCGCATTTCCCGACTCGCTGACGGATGGCAAAGTCGATCGAGCCAAACTCTCGGCGCGTCTGGTCGCCGAGCCTCAAGGCTTCAAACGTCTCGAATCGATCGTGCATCCGAGAATTCGAGAGGGCGAACGCCGCTTTCTTCAGGCCGAGCACGCACGTGGCGCCTCCGTGGCCGTGCTCGAAGTGCCGTTGCTGTTCGAGGCCGGCGGCTATCGTACCGTCGATGTCCGGATCGTCGTTAGCGCCCCGGGCGACATCCAGCGCCGACGCGTCCTTCAACGGCCCGGAATGACGGAGGCCAAATTCGAAACAGTCGTGGCGCGGCAAATTCCTGAGGCGGAAAAGCGCGCGCGCGCCGATTTCGTTGTGGACACCGCCGGCACCGTCGAAAACTGCAACAGCCAAATCGATACGATCATCACTAAACTGCAAGCGATCCGCGGCGACGCTTACGAGCGTTTTTGGCGTGGCTGATTGATAGCCGGGGGAAAGGCTCATGATGCGCGAGATCGTTCTCGACACGGAAACGACGGGCCTCGATCCGAAGAAGGGCGACCGGCTGATCGAAGTCGGTTGCATCGAGATCTTCAACCGCATTCCGACGGGCCGCGAATTTCATCGCTTTATCAATCCTGAGCGCGACGTTCCGGCTGAGGCCCAAAGCATTCACGGCATTTCGACCGAGTTTCTTGTCGGCAAACCGCTGTTTCGCGATGTCGTGCGCGATTTTCTGGCGTTTATCGGCGACGACACGCTCGTCATTCACAACGCCCAGTTCGACATCATGTTTCTGAATCACGAGCTTGGACTGGTCGGCGAGAAAGCCCTGAGCTTCGACCGGGTCGTCGATACGCTCGCCATTGCTCGCCGCCGCCACCCGGCCGGACCGAATTCGCTCGATGCGCTCTGCAAGCGCTACGGAATAGACAGCTCGCAGCGAACTAAGCACGGCGCCTTGGTCGATAGTCTGCTGCTCGCGGAAGTTTACGTCGAGCTGCTTGGCGAACGGCAGGCAACGTTCGGGTTGCAAAATCTCGGCGGCAACGAAGGCGCCCAGCGCCGCAGCGGAACACGAAGTCTGGCGCAACCGCGCGCCGAGCCGTTGCCGTCACGTGTGACTGAAACCGATGTCGCGGCCCACCGCAGCTTTATCGATAAGCTCGCGGAAAAGGCGATATGGCTGCGATTTTGGGGACCAGCTTCGCCGTGATTGGCTCGTCGGGTCAGGCGCTCGCCTTGCCTGAAACTTGAGTTCGTTGCTGCTGGCGGCGGGCATAAAGGGCGCCGAAGTCGATCGGGTCGAGCAGCAGCGGCGGAAATCCGCCTTCCCGCGTTACGTCGGAAACCAGCCGCCGTAGAAACGGAAAAATCATCGTCGGGCCGGAAATCAGCAGAAACGGCTCGAGCGCCGGCTCCGGAATGCTCTCGATCTTCAACAGCCCGGCGTAAACCGTCTCGAGAACGTAGATCGTACCTAGATTGTTCGTAGCCGTTGCCTTGAAGTCGATCCACGTCTCGAAGAGATCGCTGTCGATGCGCTCCGCCCCGACGTTGACCTCGACCTTGAGATTGGGTTGATCGCCGGGGTTGGCGATGAGTTTGCGGACGTTGGGGTTCTCGAACGACAGATCCTTGATGTATTGACTGAGGATCTTGGCCTGGATCGGGACCTGGTCGTCCGCGCCTGAAGGGCCGGTTGACCCATTTCCTGCGCTTCCCTGTTCAGCCATTTCAATCCTCGTCATTGACCGGTCGCGTGTTTGCGGCTCGCTAGCACGTTGCCCAGAGGGGCGCAACGATGCGGCTTCGTGGCCTTGTAGCGGCTAGCGATACCGGGAGCGTCGCGCCTGGACGGCTTTTCCCGGTGTCAGCGGCTTTTCGCTCAGCCGCTCGTACTCGCCTTCTATCACGATACCCTCGGCGTCGTCATGAACGGCGGTTTCGGTATCGCCCAGTCCCGTGCGGCCGACTTCCGCCTGATAGCTGAATAACGTGACGAGCTTCAGAAGGCCGGTCCGGATTAACGCCCGTCGCACCTGCGGAACGAGGAGCACGAGACCGATGACGTCGGAAATCACGCCGGGGAAGATCAGAAGCAAGCCGGCCACGACTTGCAGGAAGCCGTCGAACAGCGGCGAAAAGCCCTCCCGCTCGGAGCCGAGCCGCGATAAGGCTCTCTCGAACACGGAAAGGCCCACCCGGCGGATCACATACGTTCCGAGCACGGCCGTGCCGATGATGATCGCCGCGAGGCGCCAGATGCCGATAAGCTCGCCGACGCGGATCAGCAGCCCGATTTCCAACAACGGGAAGGCGGCGAAAACCACGAAGGCTGCGATTTTGAAAGGTTGAGACATGAACTCTCGCCGAAGTCTTGCGGCACCTTAGCGCGGATGAATGATGCCAGCCACCAGCCGCGCCACGCGTAAATTAAGTGTTCAACGGTATCCACAGCACCACGCCGGTAGGATGCGGCTAACCGAATATCGGGCCTATGCCTTGGTGCCGTAAGACCGCATGGCGTATAACTGGTAGAATGTTAGCCTTCAAATACGGCGTCCGCTGCCCTAGATACGATGCTACGATAGCGGGCAATTCGACGCGCTTTTATTTCGCGACCATCTCCATTGGAGGCACAAGCCTAAGGAATGTACGGTCAATTTGATTTGATCACGCTGATTGCGCTGATCGTTGCGGTAGCCGCAATCCTGAAGCTCAGAAGCGTGCTCGGCCACCGGTCGGATGAGGACGAGCAACGCGTCGAGCGCCTTAAAAAGCGCGAGGCGGGGCAGCGTGCGGCCGCCGAAACGGCGTCGGCCGACGTCATCACCATGCCACGTCGCGATCGCGATCCCCTGCAACCTGTACCGGCCGTTGAAGCTCCGGCGAACAATGCGGAGGCGCGTATCAAGGCCTTTTCCGTCGTCGATCCGTCGATAACGAACGGCCTGCTCGAAATTGCGAATTTGGACACCAGTCTCGATCCTGAATCTTTCTTGACCGGTGCCGGCCGCGCCTACGAAATGATCGTGTCGGCGTTTGCCGAAGGCAACCGGCGGGCCCTGAAGGATCTGCTCAGCCGAGAAGTCTACGATGGCTTCGTCGCCGCGATCGGCGAACGCGAAGTCCGGGAAGAGACCGTCGAGCAGCAGTTCGTTGGTATAAAAAAGGCTGATCTTGTCGAGGCCGAGCTGAAAAACGGTGTCGCTTTCCTGACCGTGCGCTTCATTTCCGAGTTGATATCTGCGGTCAAGGACAAGGCGGGCGAGGTCGTGTCTGGCGACACGCAGACGATCAAGAGCGTCACCGATATTTGGACCTTCAGCCGCGACGTCTCGACGGCCAAGGCGCGCGCCAATCCAAACTGGAAATTGGTCGCGACACAGGCGCCGAACTAGGACACAATCGCAACTTCGGCGATCTGGTTGAGGGCCTTGTCACGGTCTGAGTTTGCGGCAGGTCAGGCACCGGGGGCGCCTTGTGACCAGTGCGGTAACCCATACGTACCTAAACCGGCCACGAGCCTGCCGCCCTTTTGCCAGGTCAATGCTGTTGACGCTGGTTATAATTTCGCTTCCGGCAGCAACCCTAGCCGCTGATGCCCGTTCGATGAATTCTGCCAGCAACAAGCAACCGAAGGCGATCACACTCGATCCCGTCGCGTTTGGCGACCTTCCTGGCTGGGGCGACGATGACCATTTGGCGGCCTGGAAGGCGTTCCTTGCGTCATGCGGCCCGGTGCTGAAGGCCGCCCAACGCCAGACCAAGCCCGTCAAACGCGGATCGCGGCAGCAGGGCCTGCTCGACGCCTGCAGCCTAGCGCTGGCGACGGCGAAATCCGGCAGCGCTCAAACCCGCAAGGGCGCGCGGCGATTCTTCGAGACATACTTCAGGCCGCACCGGGTTTCGGGCACGCAAACCGAAGGGCTTTTGACCGGATATTACGAGCCGGCGATCAAAGGCTCTCGCACTCCAAATAAAACGTTTCAGGTCCCAATCTACCGTCGTCCGGCCGACCTCGTGAACGTCGTTGCGGAAAGCGAGCGGGGCGCCAAGTCGGCGTCGTTCACCCACATGCGCAAGACCGAGCACGGGCTCGTGCCCTACCTGACGCGCGCCGAAATCGAGCAGGGCGGCCTCGTCGGACAGGGCCTCGAGCTGATGTATTTCAAGGATCCGGTCGACGTCTTTTTCATGCAGGTCCAGGGCTCGGGCCGCGTCGAACTGCCGAACGGCGAAAAAGTGCGGATCGCCTACGACGGCAAAAACGGCTATCCCTACACCTCCATCGGCCGGGTCCTGATCGACAACGGACAAATCGAGCCCGCAGCGATGTCGTTGCAGGCATTGAAGCGATGGCTGAGCGCCAATCGCGAGCGGGCAAAAACGGTGATGTGGAAGAACCAATCCTACGTCTTCTTTCGAGAACTTTCCGGAGAAGAGGCTGAGGCGCCGATGGGCGCAATCGGGGTTCCATTGCAGCCGGGCCGCAGCCTCGCCGTCGACACGGCGTTTCACGCGCTTGGCACGCCGATCTATGTCGACGCTCCCGATATCACCCACGCAACGAAGTCCGGCGCCTTCCGGCGCTTGATGATCGCGCAGGACGTCGGTTCCGCGATCATGGGTCCCGAGCGCGGCGATATTTATTTCGGCTCCGGCGACGAAGCGGGCCGCCTTGCTGGCACCACGAAGCAGCAAGGGCATTTCTTCGTGCTGCTGCCGGATTCAGCAGCACTCGAACGCGCGACCGCGAGCGCACCGTGAAAAGGCCTCAGGGGAAAGGCGGCCGTAAAGAGCCGGCAAACGAGGATGATGAGATTTGGTGGCAGGCCGCGGCGACGATCGAACCACTGAAACGCGGCAAGCCCCGAGTTCATCAAGCATCTACGGACGCGATGCCGGAAACGCCGATCCCGGCACCAAAGTCTCAAGGTAAGTCAGAAGCGCGCTCGGCTTCAAAGGCGTCACCGGCGGGCAACCCAGGCTCCCCACAATTTGCCCCCGCACCGCGCCCAAAAACCGCCCCTAGTGCGCCGCCCGAGCTCGCGACTTTCGATCGCAAAAGCATCCGCAAAATCCGCGGCGGACGCGCCGAGATCGAAGCCCGCGTCGATCTGCATGGCATGCGACAGGATGAGGCGCACGCCGAGCTGCGAGCTTTTCTCGGACGATGTCATAGCCGCGGCCTGCGCTTCGTGCTGGTGATCACCGGCAAAGGCAAACCGGCCAGCGAAAACGAGCGTGTTTCGCCCGATCGCGAACGAGATCGCGGCGTCTTGAAGCGCAACGTTCCCCGCTGGCTCGAAGAGCCGGACGTGCGCAGCATCGTCGTCAGTTACACGACGGCGGCCATTCGGCATGGCGGGGAAGGTGCGCTTTACGTCCACCTGCGCTCGAAGGATCGCGCATAAAAATCAGAAGCACGCGTTCTGAAGTTTCTGCAGTGCCGCGCCGAGGCCGCTGAGAGAATAGGTATCGGTGACGGTCGTGCCGTCCTCCGAGGCTATCGCGATTGTTAGCGAATTACCTTTGCGCATGGCATCCAGCAACTTCAGTTCCTGCGTCGGGTCCTTCACAAAGACGCGGTCTTCGGCTGCAAAAAGATTGTATTCGTTGCGCCTTATGGTGGCGGTGCCGGCCGTGTTCTTTTTGATCCCGATTCCCATGCGGAAGCTGATCTCGCCTCTGATTCCGTCCTTCGGCCAAGCAGAGATATAAGCCCTAGGCGCATCGCGCGGCGCATCGTGCGGCTCGCTTGTTTTCGGCTCGCTCGTCACGAAGCAGAAGAGGTGCGGCGCGTTCGCATCGGCCAGCAGCGACCAGTCGCCGTAGGTGTCGACGCGCGTCACGGCATCGGCGCCGATCGCGGTCGCCGAATTGAGCCAGATCAGACAAAGAGCAGCGATGATGCACCGCCGAGACTGCATTCAAGGTCCCCCTTCGCCGATCGGGCGATCAGCGAACCGTGCCAGAGATTTCATGCGGTCATACATCACAATCGCACCGGCCATCGCAACATTGACGCAAAAGCTCGTCGGGATCTTGACGACGTAATCGCATCGCTCGAGCAACGGCTCCGATAAAGACCCGAGCTCGGGCCCGAGCACATAAGCAGCTCTCAGCGGATGGCGGAAGCTCGGCAGGTCGATCGCCGTATCGAGGAGCTCGATGCCGACGAGTTTGCAGCCGCCCGGCAACGCCATTTCGTCGAGGCTCGCCCAGTTATAGTGCGGTACATGCAATTGGCTTTTCGACGTATCGGCGTGCGCCTCGACGGCCTTGTACGTGGCACCGACCGTAAAGGTGAAACTGGCGCCGAATGCGTGCGCCGACCGCATGAGGTTGCCGAGGTTCAGCGACTTTGACATCCGCTCGGCTCCGATGGCGAAATAGCCTTTCGGATTCGGCGGCCAGGTGGTCGCTTTTCTTGACATTGTCTCCGGCTCGTGACTGTCAGGGACGGACGTGCAGCGACAGGGGACGTCTCATATGAAGGCAGCTCTTTGCAAGAGCCTTGATGGGGCGAAGAGCCTCGTCGTCGAGACGGTGCCGGAGCCCAGCGCTGGGTCGGGACAAGCCATCGTGCGCGTTGAGGCCGTCGGCTTGAATTTCGCAGATACACTGATCACGAGTGGCAAATATCAGTGGAAGCCTGACCTGCCGTTCTCTCCTGGCGCCGAAATCGCTGGCGTTATTGAGTCTCTCTCAGTTGAACACCCGGGACTAGCGCCCGGCCAACGCATCATGGCCTACGTCAATTGGGGCGGCGCGCGCCAGAAAATCGCTGTCGACGCCGGTGCGCTTATTCCGATACCGGACGCCGTTCCGATGACCGTGGCGGCAGGTCTTTCGGTGACCTACGGCACGGCCATGCACGGGCTTTCAGATCGCGGTCGGCTGAAATCCGGTGAAACCGTTGTCGTAACGGGAGCGGCCGGGGGCGCCGGACAAGCGGCCATCGAAGTCGCCAAGCTGATGGGCGCGCGCGTCATTGCTGTCGCGTCATCGCCGGAAAAATGCGCCTTTGCAAAAGCTGCCGGTGCCGACGAAACAATCGAATTTCCAGGCACCGATCTCAAGGCCGCCGTTCGCGCGCTGACCGACGGCAACGGCGCCGACGTCGTCTACGACTGCATCGGCGGCGCGGCCTCGGAGCCGCTGGTTCGGGCGCTCGCGTGGCAGGGGCGCTTTCTCGTCGTCGGCTTTGCGGCGGGCGAGATTCCGAAAATTCCGCTCAACCTTCTGTTGCTCAGGGGCGCCGAAATGGCCGGAGTCTTCTGGGGCGAAGCGGTTCGGCGCGCGCCGGAACGGCATCGTGCCAACATGCTGCAAGTTCTCGATTGGGTCGCAGCCGGACGCCTCAAGCCGCGCATCCACGGCACGTATCCTTTGGACCAGATTGGCGAAGCACTGAGCGTTCTGGAACGGCGCGAGGCGACGGGCAAGGTCGTGGTGACGATAGCGTCCTGAATTGACGTGACGTCGAATTCAGGCATCACCACGTCGCGTCGCCGTCCTCGCTGAGGAACGCCATGCCGCGCATCGGAAAGCGGTCTTCGATCCCGTACGGACCGCCGCCGGTGCCCGGTCGCGATGACATCAGCAACGTACGCGTGACGAAAAAGCGTTCGGAACGATAGCCGCTGGAGCGCGTCAGAAAGCGCGCCACGGCTTCCGCATTGGAATGCTTGAGGCGCGCTAGCGTCACGTGCGGCCTGAAGGCCCGCGTTTCGGGCGCCAAACCGGCATTGCGAGCCGCCTTCTCATGGGCCCGCGCCAAGTCTTCGAGCTGCGGCGTCGACTCAACACCGGCCCATATGGCATGCGGATCGTCGCCGCCGAACACTCCGAGCCCCGAAAGCCGCAATTCGAATCCGTCCGGCTCTATCATCGAAAGATTGGCCACAAACTCGCGCGCTTCGACGTTGCCGATGTCGCCCGCGAACCGCAGCGTGATGTGGTAGCTCTCGGGCTTCATCCACCTTGCGCCGGGCAAAGGAATGCGCAGGCGGTAAAGCTCGTCGCGAATTTCGTTCGGGACTTCGATGGCGGTGAACAGTCTGGGCATCGGCATGTCCTCGCTTTAACGCTCGCCAGAGCACGGCATCGCCGCCGCGCAATTATTTGCCGGCTGTCTCGTGTTGCCGGATGTGCTGCAAAAAAGCCTCGACATCGGGCGTCATCCGCTTGACGATTTCCGCAACACCTTTCGCGGTCGGATGCAGACCATCGGATTGTACGAAAGCGCGATCGAGTGCAACGCCGTCGAGAAAAAACGGATAGAGAGCCGTATGATATTTAGCGGCAAGATCGGGATAGATCGCGTCGAACTGGTTTGCATACTCCGGCCCCCAGTTACTGGGCGACTTCATTCCGGCTAAGAGGACATCGACGTCCTTTGACTTTAAGATGGCGAGCATCTTGTCGAGGTTGGCGCGCGTCTCTTTAGGATCGATGCCACGCAGCGCGTCATTGGCGCCAAGCTCGAGAATGACGCCGTCGGGCTTGGGCTGAAGCGACCAGTCGAGCCGTTCGAGGCCCCCCGCTGTCGTGTCGCCGGAAACGCCGGCATTGACGATTTCGACCTTGTGCCCCTTCGCCTGAAGAGCCATCTGAAGCTGCGCTGCGAAGGAGTCGTTGGTTTTGACGCCGTAGCCGGCGGTCAGGCTATCGCCGAAAGCCACGAGGGTAATCGGCTTGGTATCGTCCGCCATTGACGGTCCCGGTGCAGATGCCGCGACAAGAATTGAGAAACCGAGGGTGACGAAAATCCCGACCGCATTGAGCGCAGCGCCTGCGTTCATCTTTCGGCCCTACCTATCACGCACATCATGTGCTGTTGCTGACGTAGAACGTCAAAAACGGCGGCACAAGTCCCACGGCGGGAAATTCATTACGACGCAACGAAGCAAGGCATCAAAGCTTGAGTGAACCCATCATAGAACTCGACGATGTGCATCTGACGCTGACGAGCAGAGCCGGCCCGGTGCATATCCTGCGCGGCCTCTCGCTCGCTATTCCGCCCGGTCAGTCGGCCGCAATCGTCGGACCGTCGGGGTCCGGAAAAACGTCTTTGCTGATGGTCATGGCGGGACTCGAACGGGCGACGAGCGGCCGGATTGCCGTCGCTGGCCAAGCGCTGGGAAATCTTTCTGAAGACGCACTCGCGGTGCTGCGCGGTGCCCAGATGGGCATAGTCTTCCAGTCGTTTCACCTCGTCCCTACGATGACGGCGCTCGAGAACGTGGCGCTACCGATGGAGCTGGCGGGCGACAGCAAGGCCTTCGATACGGCGCGCGCCTTGCTCGCAGAAGTCGGTCTCGCGGCGCGCGTCGATCATTTTCCGGCAGAGCTTTCAGGCGGCGAGCAGCAGCGTGTCGCCATTGCGCGGGCGCTCTCCCGTGAGCCGCGCATCATCTTTGCCGACGAGCCGACTGGAAATCTCGATGGCCGGACGGGCCATCAGATCATCGAGCTGCTGTTTGGCTTACGTCAGCGTCGCAATGCGACGCTCGTGATCGTCACACATGACGACCGGCTAGCCGCGAGAACCGACCGCGTCATTCGCATGTCGGACGGTTCGATCGTCGCCGACGAAGACACAAAAATGCCAGCCCGTGTGGTGTCGTCGTGACGCTTGCGGCAGAGCCATATGATGCCCACCAAACATCGCGCGCGTCGCTGATGACGATTTTGAGGCTCGGCATGCGCGAGCTGCGCGGCGGTCTCAAGGGCTTCCGTATCTTTATTGCGTGCCTGGCGCTGGGCGTCATGGTGATCGCCGCTGTTGGCGCGCTCGCCGACGCATTGCGCGCCGGCCTTGCAAGCCAGGGCGAAACCATTCTCGGCGGCGATGTGACTTTCGCGCGGGCGCACGTGCGCGCCACGCCTGCGGAACAGGACCTATTCCGCGAGCTCGGGCGCGTCAGCGAAACGGCGACGATGCGCACGATGGCGCGCCGGCTCGACGGGGCCGATCAGGCCCTGGTGGAATTGAAGGCCGTCGATGCCGCCTATCCGTTGACGGGTGAAGCGACCGTCGAAGGCGGCACCGCTTTTGCCGATGCGATTGCCGGCAACGGCGTTGTCGCGGACGCGATGCTTCTCGAACGGCTCGGTCTGAAGGTCGGCGACAGTCTGCGCATCGGCGAAGCGGTGCTTCCTGTGCGCGGTGCCCTCAAAGTCGAGCCCGACGCGGTTGCCGATCGCCTGACGTATGGTCCGCGTATTTTCGTATCGTTGGCGACGCTTGACCGGACGGCGCTGGTCCAGCCCGGTTCGTTAATCCGTTGGCGCTACGCGATCAAGTTGCGCGACGGTGTGCCGAAAGATCGCGAAGGTCTGACGGCCCTCCGCAAGACGTATGCGCAAAAGATGCCCGCCGCCGGATTCACGAGCGCCGACCACTACGACCCCTCGCCGCAGATCACGCGCTCGCTCGAGCGGCTGAGGCAATTCCTCATTCTCATCGGACTAGCTTCCCTGCTCGTTGGTGGCGTCGGCATCGCAAACGCCGTCGCAACATTCATCGACAAGCGGGTGAAGATCATCGCCACGCTGCGCAGCGTCGGCGCCACGGGCCCGCAGATCATCGGCATTTTTCTCATTCAGATCCTGCTGATGAGCGCCATAGGGATAGCCATCGGTCTGGCGTTCGGCGTTGCCGTGCCGCCGCTGATCGATAAGCTCTACGGCGATCTTCTGCCTGTTCGCACCGATCTCC
>NZ_DATNBA010000089.1:0-4434 GCF_035572195.1 Hyphomicrobium sp.
AGTCGGCTGCCACTGGTGCCGGCGCCGGCGAGAGTGGCACCGGGACCGAAATGAAGAAGTAATCAGATATTTTCCGGGAGGGGAGTCAGGTTCCCCTCTCACCGCTATGGGAGGCCCTACGCCGGCCTTCTCCAAGCCTCAGGCCAGATCCGCCCGGCCTCAATGTCCGGAAAGGGTCACTTGCGGGCGACGCTGGTCTAATCGCACGCGATGACCGCGCCATCCTCACTAACCCCGCGGCGGCCGGCGACGCTCGTGAAACCACGAGCGATACTCCGCCATCTTCCCGCGCTGTGCCCCCGACGCACGCCGCTTGCACGTCGACGCCTCGTCGCTTTTGTCGGACGCGCCCCAACGCAGCTCGACGCAGTCATTCACATTGTACGCCATCTCGAGCGCCGCGGAGCGGTCGGCCACGTCTTTCAGCGCAAGTGGCCATTGCGAACCATCGCTGCGCGTGTACGAGACCTTACGCGCCGCAAGCTCTGACGCGAGCAGGCTCTCCAATTCGGTCTTCACATCCGCGACGCTCTTTCCCGCCGGCATCGCATACCGCTCGGGCCTCCGCGCCACACGATCGGGAAACCCTCGAACCACATCGATCGCGATGAGCAGACGCAGATCGCGCGACGGCGTCGAAAAATCCTCCCACGCGCCGGTCGTCTCGAAGATCGACGCGCCGTCCGGTATCGCCACCTCGGCGCCTCCGCCGTTCTGGTACTTTCGCCCGTTCTCGACCGACGTCACGCGGGTCTTCACCTGCTCCTCGAGCGCCGTGATCACCTCCTGCATGGCGCGCATAGGATCGAGCGGCGCCGGCGACATCACATCGTCCATGCGATCGTAAAAGTCTTCAACGCTGAGCTTCGACTGCTCGACCGAAAAGTCGCCGTAACGCGGATCTTGGGCGATCTCGGCATTGGTCAGCCGCCGCAAGGTACCGTTCTTTTGAGCCACGATCGGCCGGAAGCGCTTGAACCCGGGACTGCCGAGGGAGGGATCCTGCGCGAAAAGAAAATTGCCGCGCCAAAAGCGCTTGCGCGCCACCGTCCCGTCGGGTTGCCCGTCAACTGCAAGGAAGACGCCCGCCGCGTCACCCGTCTGCGCCACGCGCTTGGCGAGCACCAGGACGTGCCCGTAGGGATCGGCGTAGACCATCCCCGGGCGCAGGATCTCTGCCTTCAGCGGCACGGGATAATAGTCGGTGTTGTCGTCGCCGGCCGCCGTTCGCCCGTTGCCGGAATGCACGGCGTTGGCGACGGTCGTCCGCAAATAATAGCCGAACCCCTTCACAAGCCCTTGCCGCTTGGAGGCAAGGTTGGCCGCCGGCGACAGCGCGGCTGACGCGCCGAACAATCCGAATGGATCGTTGGATGCGGTTTTCTGTTCGGGCGGGATGGCAGGCGGTTCCTCTTTCTGAATGTTCCACCACTGGGTGCACTTCGGCGCCCCGCCGCCGCCACCTCGCGAGCACTTCGAATACCCGAACGGCAGCCCCATTTTGAAGGCGAAGTAAGCGCGCAAGAAGTATGGAAGGTCGGCGCAGTCGGGGCGAATGATGAGCCCCTTCTCGTCTTCGCCGAGACCCAGATGGTTGAACAGGAAATTGCGTGATTTATCGCGCAGCACCTCGTGCAGCGCCGGCCACGATGGCGCCGCGTCGAGCGGTGCGTCGAAGAGCTTCTCGATCCATGCGGAATACAAATTCTCCGTCGCGCGGTTCCATGTATCGCGCAACGGCCAGACACTCCCCGAAGTCGCGCGCAGTGCCGATGCCTGTGCACCGCGCACCGCGATTTCTCGCGCAATTGTGCTGCACTCCGCCGTCGTGCCGGCGCGCGAGAATTTAGCGTGCCACGTCCCCACGGCCGGCGACGCAACTTCGGCGAAATAAAAATACGGCGGTCCGCCATGCCGCTCGCGCGACTTCGCGGAGACGCTTCCATCGGGCGCGATCAGCGTAAGCTCGCCACCATCGAGCGGCTCGTCTGCGGCGAAGACAACGCGCAGAGGCGCGCCCTTCCACGGTGCGATCGGCGAGGTCAGAACCGCAAGCCCGGCCGCGTTCTCGCAACTGTCGGACGGAGCCTTGGCCCGTGCGTCAGCCACCGAGGCGAAAAATGCGCCTGCGATCAGCATCAATGTCGGCAAAACAGCAAATGGACGGGCAGTAAGCAAAGCGATCCCCCTGGAGCCTCCCTCAATGCAATTAAACGGCAAGCTTTGCCTCAACCATGGCAAAATTTAGCGCCGAGCGAATTTGCTGCTTTCCACCTCGGACGCAGCGTCCGTTTTGGGCCGTAAACTGACGTTTGTGCAGCCGCTTTGCCCCATCCCCCACTCCGCCGGCCCACTCCGTCCGCCGCCGTCGCGTGCCTCTCACCCCGTTCCGCAAGGAACAGCGGCAGACACCGGCTGCACGTACCTCGTTCGTCCGATCGTCAGGAACTTTGAAAAGCGAACGCGGACAATGCTGGACCTGTTGGACGACGTTGAAGAAGGTATCGATCTTGCGCGAGACGCGATTCCGCGGACCGCGCGCAGACTGCCATTGAGCGTCGACATTCTGTCCGTTGCCACGGCGACGCCCGAGCACAAATTATCTCAGACCGATGCCTTCGCGCGCGTCAATCGCGTGACATCCGTCTTCGCCCGGCTCTCCGGCATCTACACGAATTCCGGTATCGAAACACGCTATTCGTGCGTGCCTCCCGACTGGTGCCAGAAGCATCACGGCTGGGAAGAACGCATGGCCGAGTACCAGCGTCACGCGCTCGATCTCCTCGAAAAGGTGGCCACGAAGGCCTTGGCGTCAGCGGGACTCGCGCCGCACGACATCGACGTCATCGTCACCAATTCCACGACCGGACTGGCGGTGCCGAGCATCGACGCGCTGCTGATCAACCGGCTCGAATTCAGAGAAACGGTGACGCGGCTGCCGATCTTCGGATTCGGATGCAGCGGTGGCGCCGCGGGCTTGGCGCGCGCGACGCAACTCGCTCAGTCGATGCCTGGCGCCAACGTCCTGTTCCTGACTGTCGATCTCTGCAGTCTCTGTGTCCGCGCCAACGACCACAGCCTCACCAACTTCGTCGCCGCGGCCTTATTCGGAGACGGCGCCGCGGCGGTGGTTCTGCGTAGTTCGGACCGCGAAAATTACGGCAGCCGCACCGGCAAACGCGCGCCGCGGATCGTCGCGACAGGAGAACGTCTCTGGTCCAAAACCGAGCACTATCTCGGCTTGAACATCAAGGATGACGGATTTGGCATGGTGCTGAGCCCTGCGTTGCCAACATTATTGCGGGAAAACTTCGGCCCTGCCGTTGCTCAGTTTCTCGGCCATCACGGGCTGAGCCTGACGGACATCGATGGCTTTCTCATCCACGCCGGCGGACGCAAGATCCTCGAGACGGCCGAGGATATTCTTGGCACCCGCCGCGATCAGATGGCCCACGCTTGGAGCGTAATGCGCGACTACGGCAACATGTCGTCGGCGACGGTCTTGTTCGTGCTCGAACGCGCGCTTGCGGCAGGCGCCAGCGGACGCCATCTCCTCGCTGCGTTTGGGTTCGGGTTCTCGGCCCACTTCGCCATCGCGGAACTCTGACCGGACTCAAGCCTGCAGCAAAACTGCTTCCGATGCCCTCGGCGCGCCGAGGTCGCGTACACGCTGAGAGAAAGTCTTGCGCAATGCCTCGTCAATGTCCGTCATGGAGTTCGTCACGATTTCACCGAAGGGCTCAGCGAATACGAACTTGTCGTAGCCATTACTGCCCTCGATGAAGTCGAATAAGCGCCCCTTATGGACATTCCGGTAATACACGGCGAACTTACCGAGGTAATCTCGGTGGTGAACCTGCTCGATGGCGGCGAACTGGTGCTCATCGGTCGAAAGGAACGCCAAACGGCGGCACACGTAACGGTAGACGGCAAGCTCCCGATCGGTCGTGACGATGCGCTGCTTAGCATCGCCCTCCGCATCGGGATCGCCAGACTGCCGGGCAGCCGACGCTCGAACCATCTCGAGTACCGGCAGCACCAGCGCATCCTCGAAGGCCGCCCGGATCAGTGCGCCGTATCGAGACTGTATCGACGCCCGGCGTACGTTCCTTACTCCCACACGCTGCAAAATAAGGCGGCAGAATTCGTCGGACGGCTCCCGAACTTCCTGCATCAACACCGTTCGAACGCGCTTCGCGACCAGCCGCCATTCGGCCATCTCAGTAACAGCATCAGGTTGAAAGTTGGAGCGGGTTAACGCCAACAATGCATCGAGAACGTCGGCAGGAATGGGAGCGCGCGTTGCCGCCTCCAGGTCTAGCGTAACGAATGGTTCCTGATCCATAATGTTCGTGTTTTCGCAGTCGACGAAGAACTCGAAGCTGAGCCCATTTGTCAGTACGCCGAGGCGAACCGATTGCAGCGCGGTGAAGT
>NZ_DATNBA010000090.1:0-18576 GCF_035572195.1 Hyphomicrobium sp.
GGGCTCAGTCGCCACGCAAGTCATACACTTGGCCGAGGTTCCGATCACTCTGATCAAGTAGGCCGCATGGGGAGGCTGCGCGGCTATGTCGATAGGCTAGCCCGCCCATGACAGCACCGCAGCAGACGGCAACCGCGCTTATTGCCGCCAAGACTGACGCCCCGCTCTCGACGGCGGGGCCTTGAAGAAGTTGTCGATGGACCGACTAACGCAATGAAAGAGACGAAGCACGTTCTTGCGATTGGGAAAGCGGTTTTGCTCGCTGTTACCAGCGTGGTTCCGCTTGCTGAAGCTTCGGAGACCGCGAGGTTCGCGTTGGAAAGTTTTCCGAGCATGCCCGCGGTTTGAGCATGCCGCTGGCGCTTTTCGGAATCCCGGTCCGCGCCGATGTTTGTCGCCGACCAGGTGCGCGGACAGTCGATCGCCTCTTCTGCATTCTCTGACAGCTTTAGCCATTGTATTCTACTCTCTCGAGCGGAACGCGATCCAAAAAAACTTCGGTAGCAATTCGCTATGCTGGACGAGCAACAGAGCTCCGCTGCTCGAAAGGTTTGCGATATGCATTTAAGCAAACACCGCTGGCGCAGAATTGATTGGCGGAAAAAGCACGGCCGCATGAAAACGGGAGCGTGGCGTCATGGCGAGCGACGTGCGCCTAGCTTTGCGCCACCCAAGCAGTGCAATAAAGAGCGGATACGAATGGACGGTGGCGGTCAGATAGATTTTGTAGCACATCTCAGCCGCCTCGAAATTCAGAGGCGGTCTCGAGTTGATGCAGAAGTTTAATCTCTCGACGATAGCCTTGACGCCTGCACGCCTAGCCTTTCGCCCCGGGGGCACTTTTTGCTTTGGCATTTAGGAACCACGTAACTGGAAGCACAAATCCGGTCTGTGAACCTATAGCTTTGGACATCCATAACCTGAAGCAGGGCGAGTGATGCGTGGTGCTGCTGTCGTTTGTCACCGGTGAAACTGATCACACTCAGCCGTCCCAAGGCACGCCTGCCCCGCCAAGCTGACCCGCTGAGCCAGCCCGTCAAACCGGCCCTAAAAAGTTTATAGAAGTTTATAGTTTTTACGGCGTATACAAATCAACGCTAAGCCATTGATTTTGGTGGGTGATCACGGGCTCGAACCGTGGACCCGCTGATTAAGAGTCAGCTGCTCTACCAACTGAGCTAATCACCCATCCCGCCGGCCTAAGCGTCAAGCACAGCGTGCGCTAACGCGAGGAAGCGAAAGGGCCCGAATACGGGCCCCGTGGTTGCAGCGCATAGCATCGGCAGGCGCGCCTGTCCACACCTTTGCCGCGTGCGGGGCGCCTGACGCTCGCGCCCGTCAATAATGCTGTCAAAACGGGCCATTGGCGCCCTGCCCGCCTTCGCGGCCATGCACATAGCCCGACATCGCAAGCCCAAGCCCGACCATCAGCGTCATCATCGACGTCCCGCCGTACGAAACCAGCGGCAACGGAATGCCGACCACCGGAACCAGCCCCGTCACCATCGCGAGATTTATGAAGACGTAAATGAAGAAGGTCATCGCCGAGCCCGCGATGGCGAGCCGGGCGAAACGGTTCTGACAGCGCGAGGCCATCC
Organism: Hyphomicrobium sp.; assembly: GCF_035572195.1. GTDB lineage: Bacteria > Pseudomonadota > Alphaproteobacteria > Rhizobiales > Hyphomicrobiaceae > Hyphomicrobium_B. Next base: position 1,599 of record NZ_DATNBA010000090.1, read on the forward strand.
GCATCATCGTCAGTATGAGAAGCGCGTAAATCGCGATCAGGAATAGAAGCCCGGCGAAACCCCACTCCTCGCCAATGATGCTGGCGATAAAGTCCGTGTGCTTCTCTGGGACAAATTCCGCTGGGCTTTGCATCCTCTGCATAAATCCCTGCCCCCAAAAGCCGCCGAGACCGAGCGCGAGCTTGGATTGCGTGATGTGATAGCCGGCGCCAAACGGGTCCATGTCAGGGTTGAGAAATACCTCGATGCGAGTCCGCTGATAGTCGTGCAGGTTCGACCACACGGCCGGCAGCAGCGCCAACGCTGCGACCGCGCTGGCCGCGAAATAGGCAAGCGGCACGCCCGCGAGGAACATCAACGATAAACCGAGCGCCGCAAACAGCATGGCCGATCCGAGGTCCGGCTGCCCGAGGGTCAGCAGCACCGGCACACCGATCATCGCCAGCGGCAACACTGCGGACCGCAGCTTTGCGATGCGATCGGCCGGCAGGGACAAATAGTAGCGAGCCAGTGCCGCGACGAGCGCTAACTTCATGAGTTCCGACGGCTGGAACGAGATTGTGTCGGTGCCGATCCAGCGCTTCGCACCAAGCGCCTCGTCGCCAATGAGCGGCACCAGCGACAGCATGACGAGGGCGGCCGCGTAGGCCGGGTAGGCAAGCTTGATCCAGATTTCGAGAGGAACCAACGCCATCGCGACGATGATCGCCAGCGCCACAAGAAACCGCTGGATATGGCGACCCGCCCAAGGCTCGAATGATCCGCCGGAAACCGAGTACAGCGAGGCGGCGCCGATAGCGGCGAGACCGCACACGATCAGCAGCACCGGCCAATGGATGCGCCTGAGTTTCTGCACGATGGTTATCGGCTGGCCGGTGGCCCACGCATCAGGGACCATCGCTATCGAACTCGCAGGCCGAGGCGCACTTGCGAGCGCGGAACCTCAGAGCACGGAACTTTCCGGCTACTTCGTTCGTAGTATTGCGGACCTCAATCGTTACCGCACCCCGATGAATGGCGGCATAGCCGCCGTTCAAAGGCTCACGAATGCCACACCCTTCATCCAGAGTGGACCCATCCGAAAGCTCGAGGGTAATCGAGTTATCCTCCTCATCCCACGAGTTAACTGATCGATGGCGGAATCCGGCGAACCCGATTTCAATGCCGATCGGCAATTCACGCGCCGAAGCCTGCTGCTCGGTGGCGCACAGTTGGCCGGATTCTCGCTGCTCGCATGGCAACTCTTCAACCTGCAGGTGCTCACCGCTCGCAGTTCCTGCGTCGACTCGCAAAGCGAACCTAAACAGCCTGCTGGGTCTGCGCCGTCTTCTGGCGCTTCAGAACCAGCTTGCTCAGCGCTGCAACATAGGCTCGAGCGGAGGCGACGAGCGTATCGGGGTCGGCGGCACGCCCAGTAACGGCACGGCCCTCCTCCTCGAGCCGCACGGAAACCTCGGCTTGCGCGTCCGTGCCCTCCGTCACGGCGTGAACCTGATAGAGATCGAGGCGAGCATTGTGCGGCAACAGCAGCTTGATCGCGTTGAAGGTTGCATCGACAGGCCCGTTTCCGATGCTCTGCACGGTTTTGGATTGGCCGTCGATGTCGAGCGTCAGGGTTGCCGACTGCGGACCCATCGTTCCGGCGATCACGGTCAACGCCGCAACTTTGATGCGGTCGTGCATGTGCGCTACGCCGTCATCGACCAGTGCTTCGATGTCCTCGTCATAGATGTGCTTCTTGCGGTCGGCGAGCGCCTTGAAGCGGTTGAAAGCGTCTTCCATCGCGTTGTCGCCGAGACTGTAGCCGAGTTCCTTCAGCTTCGATTTGAAGGCGGCGCGGCCCGAGTGCTTGCCCATCACAAGAGACGACTTTCCGACGCCGACCGATTCCGGCGTCATGATCTCGTAGGTCTCGGTGTGCTTCAGCACGCCATCCTGATGGATGCCGCTCTCGTGCGCGAAGGCATTCCGGCCGACGATAGCCTTGTTGTATTGCACGGGGAAATTGGTCACCGCGGAGACGAGCTTGGAAGCCCGCGACAGCATTTCTGATTTGATGCCGGTGTGATGTGGCAAGAGATCGTGACGCGTGCGCACCGCCATGACGATTTCCTCGAGCGCGGCGTTGCCGGCACGCTCACCGAGGCCATTGATCGTGCACTCGATCTGCCGGGCACCGGCTCTGACACCCGCCAGCGAATTGGCGACGGCGAGGCCCAAGTCGTCGTGGCAATGGGTCGAGATGACGACCTTATCCATGCCCGGCACGCGCGTCCTCAGCATCGTGATCAAATCGAAATACTCTTCCGGCAGCGCGTAGCCGACGGTATCGGGAATGTTGATCGTCGTCGCGCCAGCCCGGATAGCCGCTTCGCAGACGCGGCAGAGATAATCATGCTCGGTGCGCGTCGCGTCCATCGCGCTCCACTCGACGTCGTCGGTGTAGCCGCGGGCCCGAGTTACCGAAGCGATCACCCGCTCGTGGACCTGGTCCTGGTCGAGTTGCAGCTGATGCATTCGATGCAGCGGCGACGTGCCGATGAAGGTGTGGATACGGCCGCGTTTAGCGAGCTTGATGGCTTCGCCTGCCCGATCGATGTCGCCGAAGTTGGCGCGAGCCAGACCGCAAACGACCGAATGCCTGGCGAGCTTGGCAATCTCCGTCACGGCTTCGAAGTCGCCTTCCGAGGCGATCGGGAACCCTGCTTCGATGACGTCGACGCCCATGTCGTCGAGAAGCTCGGCGACCTGCAGTTTCTCCTCGAACGTCATCGTCGCGCCGGGGCATTGTTCGCCGTCGCGCAGCGTCGTGTCGAAGATGACGATCTTGTCTTCGTCGCGCTTCGGCACTGCCGGCGCGTTATCGGTCGAGGATGTCATGGCTCTTATCCTTTGCCGGGCGACCCTTGTACGGGTCTGCCGCTTATCGCTCTACGCTCAATTCAAACGCCGTCCAATCCCCCTGGGCACGACCCCGGCAGACGGCCGGAGTTCATGCGGCCCAGGGGCCGATAAGGAGCAGCGAAAGAGGCAATCGCGGTGCGGCAAAGCGGTCGCGAGCACCGGTCGTCGAGACGGGCGCGGCAGGAACGGCGATGTCGAACAGGCGCGACATGGCGGCTTCAAGATCCGTAAAACAACGGCCGGCTCAGTGCCGGGCACGCATCAAATAGCCGAAGTCGGCTGAAAAAATCAAGTCTGCGTGGGCCGCGACTCGCTGCCGGTCCTATTAAATCTTTAACGTTCCTTCGGCCACGCGGACGGCATAGCCGCCAATCCGCACGGCTTCGAGCTTGCCGCGCGACACCGTCATCGTCAGCGCGATCGAACTCGGCCTGCCCATCTCAATGCCTTGCTCGATGGCCCGCTTGTGCGTGCCGTCGGGCAGCGCGTCAAATTGGTTGATGATGTGGGCGAAGCTGGCGCACGCGGAGCCGGTGGCGGGATCTTCCGGAACGCCGAGGTCTGGCGCGAACACGCGTGCGTGGAACGCCGACTGCGCGCGCAGGCACTGCCGCGTATATAGGAAGACGCCATGCACGCCGCGATCGGTAAAGGCGCGCATCCAGTGCTGCGGCGTCACCTTCACCTTGGACATCGCATCGAGATTTGAAACCGGCATGAATGCAAACGTGTTGGCGCTCTTGAGCAGAACCGGCTTATGGTTCTCGAAGCCGATTTCGGTTGAGATCAAGCCTACCGCGGCCGACATTTCTTCAGGTTCCGACAGCGCTTCGGGCGTGCTCGTCACTTTTGGCGCGTCGAATTCACCGAATGTTGCGCCGCTGGCGCGCATGCGAACACCGACGCGGACACTGCCGATTTCTTCTTCGAGCGCGATGATGGCATCGCTGTCGCCATTGACAAGCGAAGTACGAAGTTCCGCGAGCAGGATGGCGGCGCCGATCGTCGGATGACCTGCGAACGCAAGCTCGCGGCTTGGCGTGAAAATGCGAATACGCGCCGTGTGCCCCGGACTTGCGGGCGTCAAGACGAAGACGGTCTCCGAAAGATTGAACTCGCGCGCGATCGTCTGCATGTCGCTGCTGCTCAGCTTGTCCGCGTCGAGTACGACGGCCAACGGATTGCCGCCGAACGCCCGCTCGGTGAAGACATCCAGAACATGATATGTGAGCGCCATTGCGCGCTATTCTCCCCGCCTATGAACCAGAGCCCTTGCCCGGTCGCGCAAGCGGCGGCACCATGAGGCAAGCATCCTGCAGCGCCAAGTACTTTTTCAGAGCGTTCGAGAAGACCGAGTCTCGGATAAAAGCGCCTCCAATAGTACACGCGCATATCGCGGCAACGACAGGCCCTTAATGTCGCTGAGCGCGGCAACGGCAATGATCGCGTCAAGTTCGGAGTCGCTCGATAGGGCAATATGGCATTCGGCGATACGCACGAACTCTGCGGCAGTCATTGAAATTCGGAACGGAACCGCGATTGAAAGCTGCGGACCCGACCGCGTCAGATAGAGCCCCGCCTCTCTGACGAGCACGGCGGCATCGATACCGGTCTCTTCCGAAACCTCGCGCGCGACGCTGCCGGCAATATCGATCGTTCCGTCGGTTGCAACGTCGCTCTCATCGATGAACCCTGACGGTGGATAGGCGAGCCCGCCGTTGACGTTGCCCGCCCTCTGGCGACCGAGCATCGTATAGCTGTCCGATGACCGGATCAGCGCCGACCCGAATCCGTCGAGAACGCCGGCTTCCGGGAAGCCCTGATCGCGCCAGAAGAGATAGCTTTTGAAGTCGGTTCTGATGAGCGAAGCATCGAGTCTATCGCCGTCGAGATGCACGCCGTCGACGAGATGCACGACGCCGTTGAAGTAACCCGGATTGGTTTGAGTTGCCCGCGCCCAATGCGCATCGATCGCCGGTCTGTTCGCTTCGGCGAATGGCCAAACGTCATTGCGGACTGTGAGAGCGCATGCCGCCAGCGGACTGACGCCATCGTCGAACGACAAGCGATCGTCGTCGCTTCGCCTTTGCATCATCTTTGACGCCGCTCCGGCCGGGAATGCTTAGGGTCGAACCGTTCAATCACAATAAAGTCTCGATTTGACTAAAACGCGATATATCGATTTCTGCGCGTCGCGAAATACTCGGAGCGCTGATATCGCGATGTATTTTAGCGGACGCAAACGCGTATAAAAAATAGCGACGCCATCTGATCAGCGCAGTTCGGTCATGAGGCCGTCACGATTCCACAGCCATATCGCACTCACGACAGCGTCGCTGGGGGGCGACAGTCAAGATCTCCCAGCACCTCATTGCCCGGTTTCAGTTCCTGGTGTTGCGCCAGGGTCCATCGCGGTGAGGTGTGAAGGATCATCTGCCGCCCGATGGCAAAAACCATCGGGCTCGCGCGGTGCCTGTGCCGCGGTCTGAGCCCCATCACATCCGAGGATGCCGCGTCAGCGGCAGTATTCGGAAACGGGCGGCAGAGGTCCCCGCTCCTCTGCCGCCCGCGTTAGTACCGGCTTCGCGTCCCTCTCGAGGGACCAAGGCTGGAAATGACGTGGACCACCCGCGCTGCCGCACGTAAACCCTCCCCAAGAGAGCGGCAGTGCGGGTCGGTCTACCCATATGGCTGGGCAGCAGCCGACAGCCGCAAACCTCCAAAATTCTCGATTTTAACAGGGGTTTCTCGGCAGCCCGCCAATCGCGTGGCGTGGTCAGAAGCGCCTAAACGTCCACGCTGCTGAGAACACCGGCGCAACGACGTAAGCGCCGAAGAAAATGTTTGCCCAGATCGGGTGGGCTCCGCGCCACGTTGCGCACCGCCAGCTCATCTTCGCCGATCCAGCTCGTTGCGACGACGCGGCCAAGACGTCTCAGAGCAACGTCGGGCAGCTGCACGCGACGAACATGAAATTCGCCGCGTGCCGTCAGGCTTTGTCGTTTACCCTTCCCTCATGCGACCCGCGAGGCGATCAGTTCCGCCCCTTGTCAACGAGTTTGTTCTTGCCGATCCACGGCATCATGCCGCGAAGCTTGGCACCGACCTCTTCGATCTGATGCTTGTCGTTCAGACGACGCGTTGCCTTGAAGTTCGGCTGACCGGCTTTGCACTCGAGCATCCAGTCGCGCGTGAACCTGCCCGACTGAATGTCGGCAAGTACTTTCTTCATCTCGGCCTTCGTCTCCGGCGTGATGATGCGCGGACCCGTCGCATACTCGCCGTACTCGGCGGTATTGGAGATCGAGTAGTTCATATTGGCGATGCCGCCCTCGTAGATCAGATCAACGATCAGCTTCACCTCGTGCAAGCATTCGAAGTAGGCCATCTCCGGTGCATATCCGGCTTCGACCAATGTCTCGAAACCATTGCGGATCAGCTCAACGAGGCCGCCGCAGAGAACTGCCTGCTCGCCGAACAGGTCCGTCTCGCATTCCTCGCGGAACGTCGTCTCAATGACGCCCGAGCGGCCGCCGCCGATGGCCGACGCATAGGACAGAAAGAGATCGTGCGCGTTGCCGCTCTTGTCCTGATCGACGGCGATCAGGCACGGCACGCCGCCGCCCTTTTGGTATTCGCCGCGCACCGTATGCCCCGGGCCTTTCGGCGCCACCATGCCGACGTCGAGATCGTCGCGCGGCTCTATCAGATTGAAATGCACGTTGAGACCGTGCGCGAACATTAGCGCCGCGCCCTTTTTCATGTTGGGGGCGAGATGCTCCTTATACATGTCGGCCTGCAGCTCGTCGGGCACCAGCACCATGATGACGTCGGCCCACTTGGCGGCCTCGGCAACGTCCATGACCTTGATCTTTTCCTTCTCAGCCTTCTGCGCCGAGGCCGAACCCTTGCGGAGCGCGACGACCACATCCTTCACGCCCGAGTCCCGGAGGTTCAGAACGTGGGCATGGCCTTGGCTGCCGTAGCCGACCACGGCGACCTTCTTCGATTTGATCAGGTTGATGTCGGCATCACGATCGTAATAGACGCGCATGGGCGGCCTCTCGGGTTCCCCGGTCGAAATCGACGGTCGGGCTGGGTTGAACGTTCAGAGCGCGCGAGCGGGCGCCCCTAAAATCACGGCGGAACCTAACGGCTAGCCTCATCCAATTCAACGGTTCGGTGACATCTACTTGCGCGATGTTCTCTTTGCCGCGCCGTCCCGCGAGCACGAAACGTTAACTGGTTCCTAACTGCAGAGGGGCATAGTCACGGGCCTGATCGCGATGCGAATGGACCATCATGCGCCAGCTTTCGAAATTCTGTGTGGGCCTCGCCGTTTGCGCGGCGCTCGGCGGCTGTGGAGACGCTTCGCAGCCGGAAGCTAAGGCGCGGCCCCCTGTCGAACACGGGGTTTTCATTTCGGCGCGAGATTGTGCGGCGACCGGCAAGTTGACCGTCGATCAATGCGGACAGGCTATCGACGCGGCCGTCGCCCGGCACGAAGCCGAAGCGCCGGCCTACGGCTCTCTTTCGCAATGCGAAGCAACGGTCGGGGCTGATCGCTGCGACAAGGGTGTCGACGGACGCTATCGTCTCCGCCTGCAAGCCTTCTTCGTGGCGCTGGCTATCCCAGCGCACGCCGTCCCGCTCTACCCGCCGTCTCAGTCCATGATCGGCTTCCAGTCGCCGTCCAAGCAGGTGATCGACGCACGCGATGCTACGTTGCGCGTTTCAGACGCGGCGCTGTCTTTGGCCTATGAGAATGCCAAGCTGGCAAACGGCTCCGTCGAGGCTGCCGCCCAACTGGGACGTGGGGCAGCCGATATCCATTGACGGCGCCGAACCGCTGCAGGGCGGCCGCTACAGGGCGGCGCCACGGCCTATGGCGGCAATACCCGTCCGCGAAACCTCGACAAGTCCCAGCTCGGACATCAGCTGAATGAAGCTTTCGATCTTCGACGGTTTGCCGGTCACCTCGAAAACGAAGTGCTCGATCGACGTGTCGACGACCTTGGCGCGAAAGATCTCGGCAAGCCTCATCGTCTCGATCCGCTTGTCGCCTTTACCGCCGACCTTGACGAGCGCCAGTTCGCGTTCGATCGATGCACCCTCCTGGGTCAGATCGCGAACCCGGTGCACCGGGATGAGCCGCTCGAGCTGATGCTTGATCTGCTGGATGACGGCAGGAGGACCGCTGGTGATAACGGTGATGCGAGACAGGTGCCGCTCGTGCTCAACCTCGGTGACGGTCAACGAGTCGATATTATAACCGCGGCCGGCGAAGAGGCCTATCACGCGCGCCAGGACGCCCGGTTCGTTGTCGACGATTATCGACAGCGTTCGCGATACCACGTCCTGCGTTTTGCCGGGGCTCGGATAGTGTGATTGCGTCTGGGGCTCGGCCATGGGGTCGATCTCGCGGTTAGATGAAGCTTTCGATCAGAGTATGACCGGCGGCATAGTCGGGTATCGTCCAAGGCTCGGCAAGCGCCGCCGCGCGCCAAGAGAGGTAAGCCGGGTGCGCGAGTATCGCATCCATATAGGCGCGTGTCGCCTCGCGAACCGGAATTTGAAACGTTTCAAAGCGCGTGACGATGGGAACGTACATCGCGTCCGCCGCCGAGAAGGCGCCATAAAGAAACGGCCCACCGGGGAAGCGGTTTCTCGCTTCCGACCAGATGTCTTCTATGCGATCGATGCAGGCTTTGAGCGGTTCGGTCAGCGGCGGCGTGGCGAAGCGGGCACCCAAATGCATCGGGCATATCTGGCGCAATGGCATAAACCCGGCGTGCATCTCGTTGGCGACCGCGCGCGCGTGGGCGCGGGCTTTGCGGTCTCGCGGCCAGATCGCGCGATCGGGGAACGCATCAGCCAGATATTCGATGATCGCGAGGCTCTCCCAGACCGATATCTCGCCGTCGATCAGGGCCGGAACTTTGCCGGACGGAGAAAATTCGAGGACGCGGCCGCGGCTCTCGGGCACCCTCAATGGAATGACGATCTCTTCGAACGGGATATCGAAGGCTGCAAGCACCATCCAAGGCCGCAACGACCAGGACGAGTAGAGTTTATTTGCAATGACAAGTTTCAACATCGTCGTCAGCGAGTCTCCGGCTTGCCGGAGTCGCCGGACTTGCGTGGCGGAAACACAGCCTTCACGAACACCGGCATGCCGTTCTTGTCGACGAGCTTCTTGAAAGCCTCGGCGTCCTTGATCGTCATCTTGTACTGCGAGAACGCGGCAACGAACCTTTGCCCCATGCTGTCGGCAATCGTCTGAGGAGAGGGTGTGCCCATGCGCTTGCGATCCTCGTCAGGAATACGCGAGTAAACGATCGCCAGGATCTGCGTATGCATATAGTCCTGCGCCATGCATGACTCGAGGCCTTGCGAGAACTTGCTGGCCAGAAGCTGGGTCCTGTAACACGCGTCGAGGAACTTCAGCACGCCCGGCGAGCCCTCGCGCTTGTGGAGTATGGCGAGCCTCGTTGCAGCATCCTTGATGTTGGCGACGTGGTTCCAGTCTTCTTTCGCCGTGGCCGCCGGCGATGCCACTGACAGCGCGACGAGAAGCGCGAGCAAGACACCGCAACTGCCGCGCATAACGTTCATACGATCGCTCACACCAGCACCTTGCCTTCGTCGCTGATAGCGCGCTCGACCTCCGCATCCGACACATCTTCTCCAAGCAGCATTTCGTTGTGCGCCTTGCCGGAGGGAATCATCGGGAAGCAGTTCGCCAGCTTTGCCACGCGGCAATCGAACATCACCGGTCCCTTGGTGTTGATCATCTCCTTGATCGCATCGTCGAGATCGGCGGGATTGTCGCAACGCATCCCGGTCCAGCCATAGGCGTCGGCCAGCTTGACGAAATCAGGCAGCGCCTCGGTGTAGCTTTCCGACAGACGGTTGCCGTGCAGGAGCTGCTGCCACTGGCGCACCATGCCCATGTATTCGTTGTTCATGATAAAGACCTTCACGGGCAGCTTGTGCTGCACGGCGGTCGAACATTCCTGAATGTTCATCAGGATCGACGCGTCGCCCGCAACGTCGATGACGAGCGACCTCGGATGCGCGAGCTGCACGCCGATCGCAGCCGGCAGGCCGTAGCCCATTGTGCCCAGTCCTCCCGATGTCATCCAACGGTTCGGTTCTTCGAAGTGAAGGAACTGCGCCGCCCACATCTGATGCTGGCCAACCTCAGTGGTGATGTAGGTGTCGCGATCCTTCGTAAGCTCATAGAGACGCTGACATGCGTACTGCGGCATGATCATGTCTTTGGAGTTCTTGTAGGCGAGCGATTTCCTGCTGCGCCAGCCTTCGATCTGTTTCCACCAGCCCTTCAGCGCCGCCTTGTCGAGCACAGGTGCCTTGGCCTTCCATAGCCTCAGCATGTCCTCGATCACGTAGGCGCAATCGCCGACGATCGGAATGTCGACCTGAATGTTCTTGTTGATCGATGACGGATCGATATCGACGTGAATTTTTTTCGAGCCGGGCGAGAACGCGTCAAGGCGGCCGGTGATGCGATCGTCGAAACGCGCCCCGATGTTGATCATCACATCGCAGTCGTGCATCGCCATATTGGCTTCGTAGGTGCCGTGCATACCGAGCATGCCGAGCCATTGCCGGTCGGAAGCCGGATAGGCGCCGAGCCCCATCAGGGTCGACGTGATCGGATAGCCGGTGAGACGCACGAACTCGCGCAAAAGCTGGCTGGCTTTTGGGCCCGAGTTGATGACGCCACCGCCGGTATAGAACACGGGCCGCTTGGCGCCGGCGATCAAATCGACGGCTTCGCGCACAACGGATTGGTCGGCCTTCAGCCTCGGCCGATATGTCTTGTGCTGGATATTTGACGGGCCGACATAATTGCCGGTCGCGAATTGGATGTCCTTCGGAACGTCGACGACGACGGGTCCGGGCCGGCCGGTGCGCGCGATATGGAAGGCTTCATGCAGCACGCGCGCCAGGTCGTTGACGTTCTTGACCAGCGTGTTGTGCTTCGTGCAAGGGCGCGTAATCCCGACCGTATCGCATTCCTGAAACGCATCGTTGCCGATGAGATGGGTCGGCACCTGGCCGGTGATGCAGACGAGCGGAATGGAATCCATCAGTGCGTCGGTGAGACCGGTTACGGCGTTGGTCGCGCCGGGGCCCGACGTCACCAAGCAAACGCCGACTTTGCCGGTTGATCGAGCATACCCTTCCGCCGCATGAAGCGCCCCGCCCTCCTGACGGACGAGGATGTGGCGAATCTTACTTTGCTGAAACAGTTCATCGTAGATCGGCAGCACGGCGCCGCCCGGATAGCCGAAGATGGCCTCGACGCCCTGATCGGCGAGCGCCGTCAATACGATCTCGGCGCCCGTCATCGTGCGTGCCATTGCATATTCCTCCACCGGCCCGTCGCGCTCTTTAAGCTCGAAAACCCCGCAGGACCGTAGGCGGAGAAGCTTAACCGGTCAACGCTAACGCTGAATAAATGCGAAGATTTCGGCTATATTACTTGCCATATATTTCGCGTTTATATGATGCCACGAAATCATATGACTCTTAAACCAGGTTTCTTGTCGCTTGACGTAATGTCGCGTCTCTTGTTTGGCCGCCGCCGCCGCTTCTTCGAGGCTGCATTTGCCCTCAATTGCCGCGAGCAGCGGCCGGACCCCAATCGCCCGCATTGCCGGTAAAGACGGGTCGATTCCGAGCCCAGCAAGGGCTTGTGCCTCCTGCAAAGCCCCCTCGGCCATCATCGTCTCGAAGCGCGCATCGGCGCGGGCTTGGATCTCGCTGCGATCGAGCGTCAAGAGCAGTTCGACGGTCTGGGCTTCGTCAAGCACCGGCGGGCTCCGGTCCCTCTGCCACTCGGCAAGCGAGCGGCCGGTCTGTTCAATCACCTCGAGCGCCCGTACGACCCTTTGCGTATCGGCAGGCTCAAGACGCGCGGCCATCGTCGCGTCGCGCTGCGCGAGGTCGTGATGAAGAGCGGCCGCACCGCGCCGCTCGGCTTCGGCACGCCAATGATTGCGAATAGCGTCATCGATCCGCGGGATCGGAGACAGGCCCTCGAGGAGCGCCTTGAAATAGAGACCGGTGCCACCGACGATGATGGGGCGACGGCCGTCGCTGCGAGCCGCAGCAATCGCATCCGTCGCGTCGCGCACGAAACGGCCGGCCGAGTACGCTTCACCTGCCGGAACAAAGCCATAGAGTTTATGCGGAACGCGCGCCTCCTCCTCCGGTGTCGGCCGGGCCGTAAGAATGCGCAGCTCGCGATAGACCTGCATGCTGTCGGCGTTGATGATGACGCCGCCGACGCGTTCGGCAACAGCCAGCGCCAACGCCGACTTGCCGCTGGCGGTCGGACCGGCGATCAGAATGGTTTTGCTGGCGTCTCTCATAGGAAACGCCTCCTAGCGCAGCCACGGGAAGGGCGCCAGGAGGCGTTTGACTGACGGATACCCGAGATGCGCAATCGTGCCGTCAGTAGCTGATGTTCGTCCTGACGCCGAACACGGCGGCGTCCGGTATCGGCTTGAATTCGTCGGCATTGCTGCTGACGCGCCCCCCCGGGTTCCAAATGTATTGGAAGTCAGGCACGATCGAGATGCCGGGGCATAGCTGGGCGATGTAGTTCACTTCCAGCACCGACTCGTAATCGGAAATGACATTCGAGAAATTCTCGTTGCCCGGATCGGCCTGAGCCTTTCGAAGGTCGTTCGAAATATTGCCGTAGCCGAATGCCGCGCCGAAGCTGTCTTTCGTCCGGCCGGGTACGAAGCCCGTGAAGACAATGCCGGTGTCAACGTAAGCAGAAATCAGGCTCCGCGACTCGGGGCTGCCGGAGACACGAGCGAAAATGCTGACGTTCTTGTCCTCGCCGCTCTTCCAGATCTGCTGGTCGACGATGGCGTAAAGGCCATGATCATTCTCGAGGACGGCGGGATTCAGGAATTCCGGCGCGTAGTGATTAAGCTGCTGCCAAGCACCGAGCTTGAGCGTGCCGGGCAGATTGCCGATGTTATACTTGAACTGACCTTCGAGCATCAGCAGCGGCGCATCTTCCAAGCGGAACTCGACGCCGTGGCGGTTGTCCGCCTGCGGGTCTTCGGCGAACGGATCAGCCGGGGCTCCATTGAAGACGGCCGCAAGGATCGTCAGGTTATCCGTCGGCGCGTACTGCACGCGAACGCCGAGCGAAGCCAGCGGATAGCCCGGTCCGCCTGCCGCCATGTTGGCAGCCGTAACGCCGGGCCAACCAAATGTTCCGTTGAGAAACAACGCGGCGCTGTCGCTGATGAAGAATTCGCTATCGGCGGCGAGCGAGCCGATGCGGACTTTGACCTTGTCCTGGAGCAGGGACTGCTCGAACCAAAGTTCAAATAGCCGGAACGTTTCCAGGCCCTCGATATTGCTGACCGCGAAAATGTTATTCACGCGTTCCGTCGAAGCGCCGACGCCATGGAGGTAATAGGCGCTGGCGTGGATGGTGGCGCCCTTCCAGCCGGTCAACTTGTCAAGATCGATGTCGGTATAGGTCGCGAGCAGGCCGTCGAAATTCGAGCCCTGCGAGTTTCCGCCCTTGGCGACGTTCCAGTATTCGCCGCTCCAGTTGACGCCATAGGTGATGCCGCGTTGCGCGAAAGCGGCGCGAACCGGATCGTTCCAATTTTGTGCAATCGATACTTCCGGAACGCCCGTCGCAGGTGCGTCTTCTGCCATTGCGAGCGGCATTGCCCCAAGCATAGCAGCCGCGAATACCGGCAACGCTCCGGCCGCGAATTTCATTGCCATTCCCCGTCCCCCAAAACGTCTGCCGGAGATGCCTTCGATACCGTCCAAGTACCGACGCCCCGACAGCCCAGGCAAACCCTGCCCCGGTTTGCATTCAGCAGAAGATAGTTGACGCACTTAGTCAACATTAGATTGATCATTCACACGAGCGTTCATGTGCGCGAGCGTCAGGGGTGTTGCGAATTTGCAATTATTGAGCGAACCGGCCGAGCAAAACCGCGCCAAATGTGCAGTGAATTTGGGCGGTTTCGCCCAGAAAAATTCCCGATGACTAGGGTTCGGGTTTTCCGGTTGGCGAATCAGTCGGTTTGAAGGACACGGGCTCTTCATGCGTCGCGCGAGACGGCGTTGCCGGACTGCCGAAATGCAGCTCACGCCCCGTCCAGCGCTGCCACGCCTGGGCAACCCGCGGCCTCATCCTGACCCAGGCTTGGTGGATCCTGAGCTTGATGCGCGTCTTCAGCATGCGACCGTAACGCCAAACCCACGACGAACGGATTTGCGCGAAGAGTGCATCTTTCCACGGGACGAACCAGTCGTAGGCGCGCGCAAACCACGCGATCCGCATCAAGGCAGGCTTGGTCAGGATAAAGACGCGCGCAATCAATGCGGTCGAAGCGATCTTGGCGGCGAAGAACAGCGCGGTTGCCGTCGCGAAGTAACCATTAGCCAGGAGCCAGACCGCCACGAACTTGAGTGGCAGCAACAGCGTCGTCGGCAAGGCAATGACAAGAAGCGCGGGATAGGGCGGCAGGCCGGCAATCCAACGCTCCAACGCCGCGATGGGGGCGTACTTCGCCAGCCGCGCGATGAGTTGGGAAAGCGGCCGCCAGCCCCATTCCTCGAAGAGAACGATCAGGGCCGCAACGATGTTGAGGGCCGTGATCAACGGTCCGCGGGCGATTTGCCATGCGGTTCTGGCAATCTCACGCACCGCCCAGAGCGCGATGACGGCGCCGCGCGCCAGCGCCGCGAAAACACGCTTGAGGATTTGTGTGATGTCGTTGGCGTCCAACGTTCGCCTTCCGGTTAAGGGGTGAATTCATCCCCCAGCAAGTCTACCAGCGCTGTTTGACGGGAGGATAAGTTTCAGCGGCGCGCCCGATTATTTCACCGTGACGAGCGCCAGATCTGCCGGTCTCAAGGCCCCCGACTTTTCCGCTTCCTCGAGGGCGTGGGCTAGTTCCTCGCGGGCCTTCTCGGCCTGACGCTGACGCGCCCACAGACTTGCATATAGACCGTCTTGGGCGATGAGTTCGGCGTGCGTTCCATGCTCGACGACACGCCCGGCTTCGAGCACGAGGATCGTGTCGGCGTGAACGATGGTCGAGAGGCGGTGCGCGATGACGACCGTCGTACGGTTTTTCGAAACCAGATCGAGTGCGTCCTGGATCTCCTTCTCCGTATGGCTGTCGAGCGCACTGGTCGCTTCATCCAAAATCAAAATCGGCGGGCCCTTCAGGATCGTTCGCGCGATTGCGACGCGCTGCTTCTCGCCGCCCGATAGTTTCAGCCCCCGCTCGCCGACCATCGTGTCGTAGCCT
This sequence comes from Hyphomicrobium sp., assembly GCF_035572195.1. Taxonomy (GTDB): domain Bacteria; phylum Pseudomonadota; class Alphaproteobacteria; order Rhizobiales; family Hyphomicrobiaceae; genus Hyphomicrobium_B. The sequence goes on from NZ_DATNBA010000090.1 coordinate 16,844, forward strand.
TCGGGCAGCGCCCGCACGAAGTCGTCCATCTGCGCCATCTTTGCGGCGGCGATAACCTCGGCGTCTGTCGCATCGGCTCGGCCGTACTTGATGTTGTAGAAGATCGTGTCGTTGAACAGCACCGTATCCTGCGGGACGACGCCAATAGCGGCGCGGAGTGATGACTGCGTGACGTTGCGGATATCCTGTCCGTCGATCGTGATTTTGCCGCTCGTCACGTCGTAGAATCGTAGCAGCAGCCGACTGACCGTCGACTTGCCGGCACCCGACGGGCCGACGATCGCGACCATCTTTCCTGCTGGCACCTCAAACGAAACGTCCTTCAGAATTTCGCGCTCGGGGTCGTAGGAGAAGCCGACGTGATTGAAACGTATGGTGCCGCCGGCGACTTGGAGGTTGGCCGCGCCGGGCCTGTCGGAAACCTCCGGATTTCGGTCGAGCACTTCCATCATGCGCTCGATGTCGGTCAGCCCCTGTTTGATTTCACGGTAGACCATGCCCATGAAGTTCAGCGGCATGAAGAGTTGCAGCATCAGCAGGTTGACCATCGCGAATTGACCGACGGTACGGCTGCCTGCGAGTACGTCGTTGGCGGCCATGACAAGGCAGATCGTCAGGGCGATGGTGAAGATCACGGCTTGCCCCGAGTTCAGAACCGCGAGCGAGGTGTAGGTTTTTATGCTCGCCCTTTCGTAGAGCGCCATCGACTTGTCGTAGCGTTGCGCCTCGCGATCTTCGGCGCCGAAGTATTTCACGGTCTCGTAGTTGAGCAGGCTGTCGACGGCCTTCGTGTTGGCGTCGGTGTCGCTTTCGTTCATCGCGCGCCGGATGGAGAGCCGCCATTCGGTGGCGCGGACCGTGAACCACAAGTAGCAGACGATCATACCTACGATGGTCGCAATGTAGCGCCAGTCAAACTCGATGGCGCAGACGACGATGATCATGAAGAATTCGACAATCGTCGGAATGAGGGTCATCAGCGCCATGCGGCTGATGTTTTCAATGCCTGTCCGGCCGCGCTCCAAAACCCGCGTTAGCCCGCCCGTTTTGCGTTCGAGATGGAAGCGCATCGACAGCCGGTGCATGTGCTCGAATGTTGTCAGGGCCAGCTTCCTGACGGCATGCATCGCAACGCGCGCGAACATACCCTCGCGCACCTGAACCAGCAGTGACATCACGATGCGCGCCAGCCCATAGAAGATGCACGCCAGCACTGGCGCACCGATGAGCCAGGGCACGCTTTGACTTGCCGGCACATGGCCACCGGTCACGGCGACGAGCGCGTCCGTCGCCCACTTCAACGTGAAGGGCACGCCGACGGTTACAATCTTGGCAATGATAACGAAGACCAGCGACCAGACCACCGTGCGCTTCAAATCCGGCCGGTCGTGCGGCCAGACGTAGGGCCACAGAGCCCTCAGGACGCGGCTGCTCTCGGTTGAAGGTTTGAGACGCGCCAGAAGCCCACCGCCAGTGGCGGCACGCGAGTTCGGAAAAGCCGGTTGCATGGACGTTGAAATAGGGTCAGCGGACTTGAAAGTCCATCGTCAGTGCCGCCGCGGTACAAAGATCCGTTGGCATGGGTAGATCAGGTCCGGATCGCGGATAATCGATCGGTTGGCGCGGTAGATTTTGCGATAGAGCCAGCCGGTGCGGTAGTGCCGTTTGGAGATGAGCCACAGAGTATCGCCGTGGCGAACGGTGTAGCGCCCCGGCGGCGCGACACGGCCCCC
>NZ_DATNBA010000091.1:0-4694 GCF_035572195.1 Hyphomicrobium sp.
CAAAGTCTCGCCGATCACGCAAATGATCGAGAAGCCGAAGCAGGGCACGGCGCCCTCCAATCTGCACATCACCGGCCGGTATATCTTGCAGCCGGAAATCTTCACGCTGCTTGAAAACCAGGAGCGTGGCGCGGGCGGCGAAATCCAGCTGACGGACTCGATGATCCAGTTGATGCAAAGCGGCAAGCAGCCGTTCCACGCGGTTCGCTTCGACGGGCAAATCTACGACTGCGGTTCGAAGCTCGGCTTCCTGACTGCCAACGTTGCGCTGGCGCTGGAGCGCGCCGATCTTGCCGACGATTTCAGGCGCGAAGTGAGACGACTGCTGGACGCCAAGGCCTAGCGTCGCCACCTGACGCCGACGTGGACTTCATCTCCGATGTAGTCATTCGGGACGCCGACGCCGTCAAAGTTCACGTGGGCATACCGGGCAAACAGTATCCAGTTGCGGTTGGCGTAATATTCGAGGCCCAGAGTTTCGCGAAATTCATTGTCGTAGATGACACCATCCTGCGAGTTCTGGTTTGAATAGATCAACCCCGCAGAGGCAACGAGATAGTTCGTCAGCTCGTGGCGCACCTCGACGCCGGCGTAGCGGTAAAGCGCGCCGCCGACATCGGTCGTTGTTGTCTCCGATACATCGGAACTGGCGTTGAAAATGACCGATGTCAGGCCGGTCACGCGCCACGTCGCGTTGGCATCGATGATCAGACCATCGACCGGGTGCAGCCTCGCATTTTCGGGGGTTTGGATACCGTAGCCGAGGCTTACTTCGCCGCGCAGAATTTGTCCGGTGTTTCCGAACGACACGCCGAAGCGATAGCGCTGACCATTCGACGTGCGGTTGATGCCGTCCGATTGGGCCGCCTCGGCGTAATCGCGATGATTGACGGCGACTTCGACGAAGGGCGAGAACGTCGGCTTGAACTCCCAAGTGGCGCGCGCAGCCTCCTGGTACTGGGTGTAGTCACGATCCTGATTATTCGTGACGACGCCGGCGTCTTCCGTGTTGCCGTACGCGTAATCCGTGACGCTGCCGCGAAACTGCATCGACAAGCGGTTGAAGCGTTGATTGTAGGAAGCCTCGGCACGATCCGTCAGGATCTTCGCGCGGGTTCCGACCGAGCTTGCATCCAATGCCGAGCGATCCTCGAACGCCTGCGTGCGCGAGAGCAGCGCCTGGATGTTCGCCCGCCGCGTAATGTCGAGCCGGCCGCGAGTCTCAAGAAAGTAGTCTCTGTCGTCCTCGATCGGGTATTGGTTGTAGAAGCTCAGGCCGCCGGTAGCGCTGAATTCCAGCGCATGCCTGCTCCAATTCGACACGAGGCGGGCCGCCGGCACAACGTCGAGCGTGGCGTCCGACAAAGCATTCGGCGCATGGAAGACGTTCGAATAATAAGAGCTGCCGAGTTCCAGTTCGGGAAAGAGCACGAAGCTGCCGATCTGAATTCCGACGGGATCATAGGGCTCCTGCCGAAAGAACCGACTGGTCAGGCGGTTGTCGACGATCGGATCTAGGTCTTCGATCTGATAGAGGAGAGGATCGGGCGTGGGCGCCGAATTCTGGAAAAGGGCCGCGTCGTCCTGATCGCGTGTATCGACGACGGAGGTATCAACGCCGTCCTCGGGCGCGGTCGGCTCCGGCGTATCGAGAACGCCGTCAATCGGTGCCGACGGCTCTGCCGGGCCATTCGGGTCGCCGTCCTCGACAACCGACCGCTGCCCGACGGCAGGGCCTGGATTGAGCATATCCTGCTCTTGCGGATCTTCAGTCGGATCGTCCTGAGGTATTGGCGGAGGAATGCCGGGAGCGGCATAGTCGTCGCTAAGATCCTGGGGCTTAGGGCGCGTCCGGCTCGCACGGGTCGGTCCCGACGGAAAGGTTTCACGGGATGCGGCGAAAGGGTCGGTATCTGCAGCGTCCTGGGCGTGTGCGGATCCTACGGGCACCGATGAAAGCACCGCAACCACCAACCCACACATCAACAAGGCGAAACGCCATTCGCCCATTCCGAGGCGCCCCCATGAATAGTCCCTTCAAGCGAACGCCAACGACTCGACGGGTCCACCCTAGGAACCCGTGGTTAATGAGGCGTTTAAGCAGGGATGAGGCTAACCGCTGTGGCGAGGGGCCGGAAAAATTGCTAAGCAACATTCTGCGAGTCTGGGAAACTCGTTCATCCGACACCCCGCGACATACACCCCGCAACACAAGGATCGTTGCAGCTGATGCAGAAGGTCGTTCCCTTCATCCAGCCCGAGACGAACGCCCCACGGACGGGCGAAAAGCGGGAGGCTGCGGCCGCGGTTGCTTCGGCCATTCGTACGCTCAATCTCGAAACCGAGGGCCTAGCCCTGCTTGCGACGGAGCTTGGCGGCGATCTCGCGGAGCCCTTCGAGGAAGCCGTGCGCCGGCTGGCGGCCGTCAGCGGCCGCGTCATCGTCACCGGCATCGGTAAAAGCGGCCACGTCGGCCAAAAGATAGCCGCCACGTTTGCCTCGACCGGGACGCCGGCGTTTTTCGTACACCCGAGCGAAGCCTCGCATGGCGACCTCGGCATGGTCACGCGATCCGATCTCATTCTGGCATTGTCGTGGTCTGGAGAGACGGTCGAACTCAAGCCCATCATCACGTATTCGCGCCGCTTTGCCGTTCCGCTGGTTGCGATCACGTCGCAAGCCGAATCGGCTCTCGGCCAGCAGGCCGACGTCGTGTTGCTGCTACCGCGCGCCAAGGAAGCCTGCCCGCACGGCCTGGCGCCGACGACGTCAACGACGATGCAACTGGCGCTCGGCGACGGGCTTGCGATCGCGCTGCTTGAAGCGCGCGGCTTCACGGCCCACGATTTCAAGGTTTTTCACCCGGGCGGTTCGCTCGGCGCCAATCTCAAGTACGTCTCCGACATCATGCATCGGGGCGACCGTCTGCCGCTCATCCAGAGCGGCGAGTCGATGGCGGGGGCGCTCGTCACAATGACGGAAAAGAGCTTCGGTTGCGTCGGCGTCATCGACACTCGTGGCCGGCTCATCGGGGTCGTTACCGATGGCGATTTGCGCCGTCACATGGGAGCTAATCTGGTTTCAGCCAAAGTCGATGACGTGATGACGGCGAAGCCGAAGACGATTGCGCCGACGATGCTGACGTCGGCGGCGCTTGAGCTGATCAACTCGTCCCGTATCACGGCGCTGTTCGTGCTTGAAAAGCACAAGCCTGTCGGCCTCGTTCACGTGCACGATCTCTTGCGGCTCGGGGTCGCTTGAGTGCATCTGCCGCCTAGGCAGCAATATCAGCCCTGGAAACGACAAGCACCGTGCCGTCAACGCCGGTGACTTTGACGCGGCTGCCTCGGGCTGCATCCTCGCCCTCCGCCGCCCATACCGTATCGTTGACCCGCACCTTGCCGCGCCCGTTGGTGATCGCGTCCTCGACCGTCACGATGCGCCCGATGTATTGCGCGCCGCGAACATTGAGGTCGGGAACATCGGACTTCTGCGAGTCTTCGCGGCTCTTGTTGCGGACCCAGAACACCGTCGCCAACGCGATGAGCGCGAAAGCTATGACTTGCCAAGGCCACGCGATCGGTACGACGAACGCGATCAGTCCTACGACGGCTGCCGATACGCCGAACCAGAGGAAATGCACGCCGGGCACAAAGGATTCGAGCACGAACAGCACCACGGCGAGCGCGAACCATAGCAACGTCCCGAACTGCGCAATCAAATATGTCATGGACTGCATGGTCGGCTGATCTCCAAGTCGCGGGCTTTTGCCGTCTGAGCCACGTTCATCAAACCTGCGGCACGGAACCAGGGCGTATCGGCACGCGCGGCGTCGACGGCTGCGGACCCGAGCCGCCGCCACCGAACGCCTCGCCCGCAATCTGCGCCAGCCCGCCGAGCGAACCGATGACGGACGATGCTTCGAGCGGCATTAGGATGACCTTCTGGTTCGGCGCCTTGGCCAGAGATTCGAGCACCTTCATGTAATTATTCGCGACGAAGTAGTTGATGGCCTGGACGTTACCCTTCGAAATGGCGTCTGACACCATTTGCGTGGCCTTGGCCTCGGCTTCCGCCGAGCGCTCGCGGGCTTCGGCGTCGCGATAGGCGGCTTCCCTGCGGCCTTCGGCTTCGAGCACGACGGCTTGCTTTGCACCTTCGGCCTTCAAAATCGCCGCCTGCCTGAGGCCTTCCGACTCGAGAATTTGCGCGCGCTTTTCGCGTTCCGCCTTCATCTGCCGCGCCATACTGTCGACGAGGTCGCGCGGCGGGGCGATGTCCTTGATTTCGATGCGCGTGACCTTGACGCCCCAGGCTTCGGTCGCCGCGTCGACGACCTGCAAGAGCCGATGGTTGATCTGATCGCGGTTGGACAGAAGCTCATCGAGATCCATCGAACCCATGACGGTGCGGATGTTGGTCATTGTCAGGTTGATCATCGAATGCTCGAGTTTGTCGACCTCGTAGGCCGCCTTTGCGGCATTCAAAATCTGGAAAAAGGCGACGCCGTCGACGCGCACCATTGCGTTATCGCGGGTGATGACATCCTGGCTCGGGATATCCATCACCTGCTCTTTCATGTTCATCTTGTGGACAACACGCTCTATGACCGGGATCAAGATGTGCATGCCGGGAGACAGCGTCCGCGTGTATCGTCCGAGGTTCTCGACGGTGAACGAGTAGCCCTGCGGTAC
>NZ_DATNBA010000092.1:0-14634 GCF_035572195.1 Hyphomicrobium sp.
GCCGGCATCTTTGGTCGCCTGGCGCTGGGCGTCGTTGAAGTAGGCTGGAACGGTGATGACGGCCTGCGTCACCTTCTCGCCGAGCTTGGCTTCGGCGGTTTCCTTCATCTTCTGCAGAATGAAGGCTGAAATCTGCTGTGGTGAATACTGCTTGCCGTGGCTCTCGACCCACGCGTCCCCGGTCGGTCCCTTGACGATCTTGAAGGGGGCAAGCTTCTGATCCTTCGCAACTTCAGGATCATCGAAGCGCCGTCCGATCAGGCGTTTGATTGCGAAAAACGTATTCGTCGGGTTCGTGACCCCCTGACGCTTTGCCGGCAGACCGACAAGACGCTCGTCATCGGCGGTAAATGCAACAATCGACGGCGTCGTGTTGGCGCCCTCGGAATTCTCCAGAACTTTCGGTTTTCCGCCCTCCATGACGGCGACGCACGAGTTGGTCGTGCCGAGGTCGATACCGATAACTTTAGCCATTCGCGTCAATCCTTCTTAGTTGCGGCAGACCGGGTGGACCCTTGACCAGCATCCAACGTGCCCGCCCACGAGGGGTTCGAAGCACCGGTCCCCAGGATTCAAATTGTGTGACCGACGGTTATATAAGCAGCTGTTTTCGCCGTGCAACGGCTAGTCGAGCCGGCGAGGAAGCAACTTTAAAGCGTCGGAGCTATGAAACACTAGCACATACCTTTGCCGCGAAACGCGTTCGATTTCGGGCCTGTTTTAAAGAATTGATCAATTTTCCACCCGCCACAAGGAGAGCGGAAACCATGCCGCTGCCGTGGCGAAAAGAGGTCGCAGCGGAGGCCGGGCCAAAGACGGCATGTGGACGCGCAGCTACGTGGCAACGAAAAATCTAGCTCGAAGGAGGGGGTTCTGCGCCCGCCTGATCAGGCTTTGCGGACTTCGGCCCGCCCTTCGAAACGACGACCATCGCCGGACGCAAGCAGCGGTCCTCGAGCAGCCAGCCGACCTGATAGACCTGAAGTACGGTGCCAGCCGGAACGTCGGGGTTTTCCTGCTGCATCACGGCCTGGTGGTGATGCGGATTGAAGGGCTGGCCGACGGGATCGAGCATTTCGATACCGTGGCGCTCGAGTGCTCCGCGGTAATCGCGTTCGGCGAGCACGACGCCATCGAGCAAAGTTTTTAGCGCCGGATCGGTTTCGACGGCGTCCTTGGGGACGGCCGCGATGGCGCGCTGAAAATTGTCGCCGACCGACAACATGTCCTTGGCGAACTTGGCGATCGCATACTTGGCGATCTCTTCTTTCTCTTTCTCGAGGCGGCGGCGAACATTTTCTGTCTCCGCGACGGCGCGCAAATAGACATCGTGCTTTGCTGCGAGTTCGGCTGTTTTCTTCTCGAGGTCGCCTTGCAACGCCGCGATCACTGCCTTCAACTGCTCGACCCCGATATCATCCGACTCGGGGCTGAGATCGTTCGGCGCGGTTTCTTGAATGGGCTTCTTTTCGTCGCTCATATTTCTCTTCGCTGAGGCATTGCTGGTTGAGACGCATGCGATCCGGCGGCACGCGAACGGGTCAGGGGATATCGGCTCCGCCGGGTTAAAAATCAAGGCGTTTCGGGCCGCCACTGCCCATGTTCAGGTCAAGGAATTAACCGGCTTACGAGTTTTGCCGTGTAATCAACCATCGGGATAATCCGGGCATAGTTAAGCCGCGTCGGGCCGATGACGCCGAGAACGCCGACGATGTGCCGGGTCTCGTCGCGGAACGGTGCGACAATCAACGACGAACCGGAGAGCGAGAAAAGTTTGTTCTCGGAGCCGATAAAGATGCGCACGCCCTGCGCGTTTTCCGAAGCGCCTAGCAGTTCGACGATATCCTGTTTGGTTTCAAACGCATCGAAAAGCAGACGGATGCGCTCGAGATCTTCTGCCGCCGTCACGTCCTTCAAGAGATTGCTCTGGCCGCGCACGATCAGGCTCTTGCGATCGTCCGACACGCCCGACCATTCGGCGAGGCCGGCTTGAATGACCTTCTGAGTCAGATGATCGAGTTCGGCCTTGGCGGCGCTGATCGACTTCACGAGTTCGGCTTTTGCCTCGGTCAGCGTCATGCCGCGGACGTGCGTATTCAAATAGTTCGAGGCTTCCTGCAGAGCCGACGGCGGCAAACCATCTGGCAATGTGATGATGCGGTTTTCGACGTTCTGATCTTCGTCGACGAGAACGACGAGGCCGCGCCCTGGCTCGAGCGGCACGAATTCGATATGACGCAGGCGCGCGACCTGCTTTTCGGCGACCACCACTCCGGCGCAATGCGACAGCCCGGAGATCAACTCACTCGCCTCGGCGAGCAGTTGGTCGACGGACTTATCGCGACGATAGGCGATCTGTGTTTCGATCTGGCGGCGCTCGTCCGGCGTGATGTCGCCAACCTCGAGGAGACCGTCGACGAAGAGCCGCAGGCCGAGCTGTGTCGGCAATCGTCCGGCGGATGTGTGCGGCGAAATGATCAGGCCGAGCTGCTCGAGGTCCGACATGACGTTGCGGATCGAGGCCGGGGAGAGCGTCATCGGCAGGGCTCGCGACAGGTTGCGCGAGCCGACGGGTTCGCCTGTCGCCAGATAACTCTCGACGATGCGCCGCAGAATCGTGCGCGACCGCTCGTTAAGCTGCTGGAGCCGACTTTGTCCGGTGAGCAGCGCCGCAGCGATGATGGGTTCGTCGATTTTCACGGGTTGAATCTAGGAATACCTCTGTTCGCCGTCAAATCGGCTTGCCCGCCTCTTGGCTTTGGGATTGAAGGGGGGGCGACTTCAATAGTTTCCAGGACCTTATAGCCTTCATGGACAATATACGACCTTCCAAACGCAAGCCCGACGAACTGCGCCGCGTTTCAATCGAGCGCGCGGTCTCGAAACATGCCGAAGGCTCGTGCCTTATCAAGTTCGGCGACACGCATGTGCTGTGCACGGCAAGCTTGGAAGAACGCCTTCCCCAGTGGCTAAAGGGCCAGGGCCGGGGTTGGGTGACGGCCGAATATGCGATGCTGCCGCGTTCGACCCATGAGCGCACCAGGCGTGAGGTGACGAGCGGCCATCCCTCGGGCCGCACACAGGAAATTCAGCGGCTTGTCGGCCGGGCGCTAAGGGCGGTAGTCGATCTGCCGAAACTCGGCGAGCGCCAGATCACCGTCGATTGCGATGTCATCCAGGCCGATGGCGGAACGCGCACTGCGGCGATTACCGGAGCCTGGGTGGCTCTGCACGACTGTATCCAATGGATGAAAATGCGCGACATGGTGAAGGACGCTGTTTTGCGCGATCATGTGGCGGCGGTGTCATGCGGCATTTATAAGGGAGAGCCGGTGCTCGACCTCGACTATGCCGAAGACAGCAATGCCGACGCCGATTCCAATTTTGTAATGACCGGCACCGGCGGCATCGTCGAAGTGCAAGGAACGGCGGAAACCACACCATTTACCGAGCAGCGTTTCGGCGAGCTGATGACTTTTGCAAAGAAGGGCATCGCAGAACTCGTGCAGCTTCAGAAGCTTACAGTGGCTTAGTTCACCCTTAGGCGAGGTGAAAGATGTTTGGCGTCTTCACTCTGCTGGTTGCGGCGCTTTTTGCGGGCGCGGCCGTGTACGTTTCCACGGCCGAGCATCCGGCACGCATGACGCTCGATGATCGGGCGGCTCTGGCTCAATGGAAGGTCAGCTATCCGCGCGCCGCTCTGATGCAGGCGACCCTCGCGCTCGTCGGGTCTGTTCTCGGCACGCTCGAATGGCTGGTGACCGGAAGCCACGTTTGGCTCATTGGAGCCCTCGTGCTCGTCGCGAACGTTCCCTATACCCTGATCTCAATCATGCCGATCAACGATGTCTTGAAAGAGTTGCCCGTTAGCGAGGCCGGTCCGGCGTCAAGGGCCGATCTCGTGCGGTGGGGGCGTCTTCACGCGGGCCGCAGCCTTCTCGGCCTCATTGCAACGGCAATTTTTGTCTGGGCTTCGATTTGATGGTGATGACTAAGCTACGCCGCGGCACACGGCTCGTCGTCGCAAGCCACAATCCAGGTAAAGTCTGGGAGATTCAGCAGTTGATCGAGCCTTATGGGCTCGACGCCATATCGGCCGGTGATCTCGGCCTTGCCGAACCGGAAGAATCCGAGCCGACCTTTGCCGGCAACGCGAAGCTCAAGGCCGTGGCGGCAGCGACGGGATCGGGATTGCCGGCGCTCGCCGACGACTCTGGCCTCGAGGTCGATTGCCTTGGCGGTGCGCCGGGCATCTACTCGGCGCGTTGGGCGGGGCCGGGCAAGGATTTCGGCTTGGCGATGAAGCGGCTCGGCGAGGAAATCACGTCGCGGAACGGCTGGGTCGCGCCCGGTCCGCGCGCCAACTTCATATCGGTGCTCTGTCTCGCTTGGCCCGACGGCGAGACCCGGCTGTTCGAGGGCAAGGTGTTCGGTCATCTCGTCTGGCCGCCGCGCGGCGGCAACGGGTTCGGCTACGATCCGATGTTCGTGCCCGATGGCGGGACCGAGACGTTCGGCGAGATGCAACCCGAGGGGAAGTACGCGATCTCGCATCGGACGCGCGCCTTTGCTGCCTTCAAGGCAGCGATGCTCGACGCCATCACGCCCGACGCCATTGCAGCCAAGGCCAACGCGGCGACGACAGGCACCGGGCGGGATCTTGCGGCATTCTCTGCGGCGGCTGCCAGTCTATCGACAAGAGCTGAATCGGCGGCGTTCATCGCGCGGCTCAAGGACGATCTCGCGGTGCACGGGAGCGACTGGAAAAATGTGACCCTCGGCGCCTATCTCGACGCGCTTCAACGGCAACTGGCCGAGGCGCCGGCGACGGAAGAGCCGGCGTGGCGCACGCTTGCGAAGGCGCTTCTTGCGGCCAGCTGCCATGACTGATCACGACGAAAAGGCGTTCGGCGTTTACGTCCATTGGCCGTTCTGCGCGCAAAAATGCCCGTACTGCGATTTCAATAGCCACGTGCGTTTCGGCGGCTGGGATGAGGCGCGCTTTCTCGCAGCCTACAAACGAGAGATCGATTGGGTCGCCGATCTGATCGGCTCGCGGGTCGTGACGAGCATCTTCTTCGGCGGCGGTACGCCGTCGCTGATGAAGGCTGAAACGACAGCTGCAATTTTGGAGCATATCGGCAAGCGCTGGGCGATTGCGCGCGATGCCGAAATCACCCTCGAGGCCAACCCTGGAAGCGTCGAAGCGGGCCGCTTTCGTGGCTTTCGCGACGCGGGCGTCAATCGCGTGTCGATCGGGGTGCAGTCGCTCAGGGACGAGCAGCTACGCAAGCTCGGCCGCATTCATACGGCGGCCGAGGCCAAGGCGGCGCTCGATATCGCGCGCGCGACGTTCGAGCGTTTTTCGTTCGATTTGATTTACGCGCGGCCCGGCCAGACGCTTGAAGACTGGCGCGTTGAGCTTGCCGAAGCTCTCGATCTCGCCGGCGATCACTTATCGCTTTATCAACTGACGATCGAGCCGGACACGCCTTACGCGGCGCTCCACGCGGCCGGCAAACTCGTGATCCCCGACAACGATGCGGCGCGTGCGCTCTACGAAATTACCGGCGAACTGACCGACGCTCGCGGGCTCGCCGCCTATGAAGTGTCGAACTACGCGCGCCCCGGATCGGAGAGCCGGCACAACCTTCTTTACTGGCGGTACGGCGAATATGCGGGGATCGGCCCCGGCGCGCATGGCCGCATCGTTACCGACGGACGCCGGCGTGCAACCGTCGCGGAACGCAATCCCGAGACCTGGGCGGCGCGTGTCGAGGCGACCGGCAGCGGCAACGTCGAGATGATCAAACTGGCCCGCGCCGAGCAGGCCGACGAGATGCTTCTGATGGGCCTTCGCCTTAGCGAGGGCATTGATCTCGGGCGGTTGGAGTCGCTCGGAAACATGCGACTCGATCCGGAGGTCGTCGACGAACTGGTCGGACTGGGCCTGCTGCAGGTTTCGAACGCTCAAGGTTTTGACGACGCTGTCTCAACGAACTGGCGTGCGAACGAGCTCGAAGCCATTGTCGCCTGCGCCGGGCCGGGCCTCCGTCCTGGAGTTCCCAAACCGCAATCCCGAGCCGTCAGAATCCGCGCCACGCCGTCCGGTCGCCTCGTTCTGAATGCCGTTGTCGCAAAACTCGCCAAGAGTTTCGAGGCTTCGCGCGGCATGGACAACCTCGTGAGCGCCCGTTAAGCACCGCCACATGCTCAGGCGAATCTACGACTGGACGATGCGCATGGCGGCCGACAAGCGGGCGCCGTGGGCTCTCGCCGCCGTGTCGTTCATCGAAAGCTCGTTCTTTCCGATACCCCCCGACGTGATGCTGGTGCCGATGGTGCTGAGCCGGCGCGAGAAGGCGTGGTGGTATGCAACGATCGCTACGGTGGCGTCGGTCATCGGCGGACTCTTTGGCTACGCCATCGGCTATTATCTTTACGACGCCGTCGGCCTGCCGATCCTGAAATTCTATGGCCGCGAGCACGCGCTCGACAGCTTCATGACCTTCGTTCACGAGTACGGCGTGCCGGCCGTCATTATCAAAGGCATGACGCCCATTCCCTACAAGGTCGTGACGATTGCTGCCGGTGTCGGCCAAATGAACTTGCTGGCGTTCATCGGGGCCAGCATCGTGGCCCGGGCAATGCGTTTCTATTTGGTAGCAGGTCTCCTATATTTCTTCGGCGAGCCGATCCGGGTTTTTATCGAGACGCGGCTGGCGCTGGTGACGACGGCCTTCGTCGTGCTTCTCGTCGGCGGGTTCATCGCCGTGAGCTACATCTTCTAGCCAGGACGATAGGCTGATGGCGCTGGTCGTTAATGTCGAACGCGGATTGGATTATCGGCTCGGCGCCACGGCGCTGTTTCTGGCCGCCGTATCGATCCTGACGGCGCTTGGTTTCCAATACATCGGCGGCTACCAGCCGTGCATGCTGTGCCTGATGCAGCGCTACCCATACTACGCGGCGATACCGGTTCTCTTCGTTGCACTCGCTTTGACCGCCGGCGGCAGCCGCGGTTTTGCGGCGGCGCTTTTTTTCCTCGTCGCGCTCGCCTTTTTCGCTAACGCTGGTCTTGGCGTCTATCACGCTGGCGTCGAATGGAAATTCTGGCCTGGGCCGGCAACGTGCGGCGGCGGCGGATCTCTCAGCACCTCGGCCGGCAGCCTTCTCGGTGACCTTCAGAACATCAAGGTCGTGCAGTGCGACGAGGCGGCGCTGCGTGTCCTCGGGTTGTCGTTCGCCGGTTGGAACGTCCTTGCGTCGCTCGTCATCATGGGGCTGACGCTCCGTGCCGCTTTTGTCGCCGCCGCACGCCGCTAATCCTTTGATTTTTAGCTTTTTCTTAGTTTTCCACAATTGCTGGCCGGCGCAAAAACGTTGATTTCGTTGCGCGCTCGATACAGTCAAGCGAATATCATGGCGGGGCCAGATTCACGCCTTCGCGTTGCCTGAATGTGACGGCTATTCTCTCTTCGTTCGCGGAACACAAAGTCTGTGGAGATCGTGATCCGGCGAGGGAGCTTTTTTGGTGGCGTCCGAGTTGCCTACTTTGAGTCCTTCTCCTGGGCCATCTGCCCTCGGTGGTCCCGATGGCGGTGTTCGCGTCCCGTCTTTGAGTAAGCGTAGCGTTGTTGCGTTTCGTAAGCGTTTGTTGCGTAGCGTTGTGTCCGAGTGCGGACAAAGTCCGAAAGACGTTTTGTCCGGAAGTTTCAAAAACATTAGGCGAGCCGCCTCGACAAAAATGTCGAAGCGTATGTCCCGGCGGTTCGCCCGCACCTCGCGTCACGGTCCCGTAACGGGTCCCCTTGATGGTGCGGCGTCCGAAGCGTGGGCCTGGCGTTCGGTCGGAGATGTCGTGCGGGAGGTTCTGCATGACGCCGCTATTCCGATGGGCACAGCGTCGAGCAATAGGATGCGGTAGTTGCGTCGATAGTGCGTGTTCGCGTCGATGCGTAGCAACCCGTAACGCGTTGAACAAAAGAATTCGAAGAGCGGCCGGCTCTTCCAACGAGCTGGCAGGCACATGGAGTGTGATCGAGTTAGCCCTCAATCGAGACATCGCGTTTCACGGTCTCGCGTAGTGATGTCAATGCGCTCTGTGTGTCTGCCGCCTGCACTGGAACACGGCAACGTTCCAAATCGTTCCATAAAAACAAAGGCAAAAGCGGAGCATTAAAAATGACCCCCTCGGTTCCGGAGTATCTAAGCCCGATCCAATGGCAGCAGGCGATCGCCGTCAGCCGTCAGGAGTGCGCCCGCATCTTTCGTGACGGCGGAACGCCGGGCGATGCCCTCGTGGCGTTCGGCCTGAAAGCGGATGATTCCGTCAACTGGGAGCGCGCCGTGGACCAAATTGCCGGCGAAATGTGCGCCCGGCCGGTGATGCGCGCCGCTTGAACGAAATCGGAAAGCGCGGAAACGCGCGGGCCGCCTCGCGCTACTAGGGCTCGAGTTCGGTATCCCAATAGAGATAGTCGAGCCAGCTTTCATGCAGGTAGTTGGGCGGAAACAGCCGCCCGTTCCGATGCAGCTCGAATACGGTCGGTCTGTACGGCTCATGTGCCGGGAACATGCCGGCCATCCGCGGCATCAACCCGCCCTTCTTGAGATTGCAAGGTGCGCAGGCCGTGACGACGTTGTCCCATCGCGTTTGGCCACCGCGGGACCGCGGAATGAGATGATCAAATGTCAGATCGTGCTTGTCGCCGCAGTACTGACACGCGAAGCGATCGCGCAGGAAGACGTTGAACCGCGTGAACGCCGGATAAAGGGCGGGCTTCACATAAGTCTTCAGCGACACGACGCTCGGTAGCTTCAGTTCGAACGATGGGCTTCTGACGAAGCGCTCGTATTCCGAGACGATATTGACGCGATCGAGGAAGACGGCCTTCACCGTGTCCTGCCAGCTCCATAGGGACAACGGATAGTAGCTGAGCGGCCGGAAGTCGGCGTTCAGTACGAGAGCCGGACAATTGTCCGGGATTGTCACGTGAGCATTCACAGTCGCGCAAACCTCGCGGTTTTTCGTCTGTCGAATCGCGTCTTAGGCCCCATCAGGACGCGGGGATACTAGCCGCGCGTATCAGTTCTGTGAAGCGTGCGCTCCGATCTGTCGCGGCGGCGGCTTTTCTCATTTATTTTAACAGCTTGCGCGAATTCAAGACGAGCGGTTTCTGTCGAGAGGCCAGAAGCGCGCGGCGCGCGAAGGCATAATCGGCCCACAGAAGCCTCGCCGCAATTGCGCGCGACGGACGCCATCGCTCGGCGATACGCTCAAGCTCTTCTGCGGTTGGCCGCCGGTCGAGTTTGAAGTGATGTTGTACTGCGAGCTGTAACGCCAGATCGCCGGATGCGAAGGCGTCTTTTCGTGCGAGCGCGAACAAAATGTAGATGTCTGCGGTCCAGGGACCGATGCCGTGCACGGCAGTCAGACGTTCGACGATCGTCCGGTCATCGGCTACATTCAAAATTCCGAAATCGAGACCGTCGTCGATCACGGCGCGCGATAACGCCCGCAGCGTGCGAACCTTGCCGTTCGACAGCCCAAGCGACTTGAGGCCGGCATCGTCAGTCGAAAGAATCGTCTCCGCCGCGACAGGTGAGAGTGCTTGTTCAACGCGCGCCCAGATGGCCGCGGCACTGTGCGTTGAAAGCTGCTGGCCGACGACGATCTTGGCCAATCCGGAAAAGTCGGCAGGGAAGTGCCGCGGTGCCGGCAATCCGGTGCGCTTCAAAATGCTCGACATGATTTTGCACTGTCGCGCCAAGGCGGTCGCGGCGGCGCGCAGCTGGCGATCGTTTGTCACAGTCGCGTGTCGCGGTCCGGTCACAAAAAATGCCTCCCTACGACGCTTTAAAGAAAGCGTGCGAGCACGTAAATTCGCACTCGATTATTATGCGCCCGGCGCCGGCCAAACAGGTGTTTGCGACTGATGACCGCTGTTACACGTTTCGCACCGTCGCCAAACGGGCATTTGCATGTTGGTCACGCGCTGTCTGCCATCATCGCGTACGACGCGGCGCGCAAGGAAGGCGGACGTTTTTTGTTGCGCATCGAGGATATCGATCTCGAACGGCGGCGGCCGGAATTCGTCGACGCCATTTACGAAGATCTGGCGTGGCTGGGATTGGCCTGGGAAGAGCCCGTTCTGGTCCAGTCGGAGCATTTCGCGGAATACCTCAAGGCGGCCGACAAGTTGATTGCGATGGGACTTCTCTATCCGTGCTTTGCGACGCGGGCGGAGATCGCGGCGGCATCCGATCCGGCAAACGCCGATCCGGAC
Organism: Hyphomicrobium sp.; assembly: GCF_035572195.1. GTDB lineage: Bacteria > Pseudomonadota > Alphaproteobacteria > Rhizobiales > Hyphomicrobiaceae > Hyphomicrobium_B. The sequence goes on from NZ_DATNBA010000092.1 coordinate 10,290, forward strand.
GGTGCGCCGATTTATCCGGGGCTTTGGAGAGGCGCGCCAGTGGACGCCGTCTCGGCGCGGATGGCAGCCGGCGAGGCGCCTGCGCTGAGACTCTACATGGACGGGGCGCTGAAGGCGCTGGCGAAAAAGCGCGGTGACGTGCCGCTTACCTTCACCGAAATCGGCGAGGACGGCACACGGCAGACGGTCGAAGCCCGGCCGCAGCGCTGGGGCGACGCCGTGATCGTCCGCAAGGAGGTACCGGCGAGCTATCATCTATCCGTCGTCGTCGATGATGCGCGGCAGGGCGTGACGCACGTGACGCGCGGCCAGGATCTGTTCGAGGCAACTGATCTGCAGCGGCTTCTGCAGGAACTCCTCGATCTGCCGGAGCCCGTCTATTCACATCATCGCGTGATCCGTTGGGCCGATGGGCGCAAACTTTCGAAAACAAATCGGGATATGGGATTGCGCGCCTTGAGGGCTGAAGGCGCGACGGCAGACGATATTCGCCGGGTGATTGGATTTGCCTGACCGGCGCCGCTCCGGTCAGAATTTTTTTTTCGCATCATCTATTTTGATTTGCGGATTCGTCGCGGGATATGCAACTAAATGCGCAAGGCTTGCAATTGCAGGCTTGAATTCGTGAGCCATAAATCCGGCTAAACTTCACGCCGGTGCGCGACCATTAGCGTGCTGATAATGCGAACATTTCGGCGACGTGATTTAACCGCGCTTTACGGTGTTTGGTCGTCCGTCCGTGTCGTAATTCGCCGCCGCGGGCCTCGTCTCGGTCAGGGAATAAATGAATATTCCCAAGGTACTTCTTGTTTTTACGAGCAAATCACCATTTAATTGTTCGATAACCCGCAACGCGGATCTTAGGATCCATGAGAAATAAGACGACGATTCTTTCCGGCAGAGGTTTAGACGCGGTTTTGCGGGCAATTGCGCATTTCCGGGGCGTCGCTTTTTTGGATTCCGTCGCCAAACCGGGCGAAAGCCAGATATTACCGTATATAGAGCCTCGGCGAATGACGCTCGCCGAGCAATGGAATAGGCTTGCGACCGTTATCAAAACCGCCGTATCGCGCGCCGACGAGGCGACGCGCTGCCAAGCGGCCGCGGCCATGCAACTCGACCTCGCGCAATACGGTCTGACGACGCTCGTCGACGAGCTTTCCGCCGTCATGGACATGCAGGGCCGGCGCCGGCGTGCTACGGTTCACGTGCTCGAAGTCGCTCCGCCGCGTGTTCTTGGCGACGCCATCGCCGCCTGAGTGGCATAACCTCCGTCGATTTTTCTTTGGCACTGCCTTGCAGCTGACCGGTTAGAGACAAACCTCAGCAGGGCCGCCCGGTTCCGAAAAATTAAGGCAGATTCTTTCGTGGTATGGCGGCATGCCGTTCGATTCCTTCATGCTGGGCGTGCTCTTTGCTAATGCTTGCTGGCTAAAGCAGTTAGGTCATGTCCGTGTCTGAAGAACCATCGCCATCGCATAGGAAAAGCAGCGAACAGGGCGAGCGAAGTCTCGCTGGTTGTGTAACGACCGATATTGCCGATCTTCTGGCCAAGCCATTGACCGCGGGGCTCTATCTGGTCGCGACGCCCATCGGCAATCTGGCCGATATGACGTTGCGGGCCCTCTCGGTATTATCGCGTGCTGACGTGATCTACTGCGAGGATACTCGCCACTCGGCGAAGCTGCTGCAGCATTACGCCATCGCCGCGAAAACGCGGCCGTTTCACGAGCACAACGAGGAGCGCGAAATCGAACGCGCGATCAGCGACCTCGAGAGCGGAAAACGCATTGCGATGATTTCGGATGCCGGTACGCCGTTATTGTCCGATCCCGGCTTCAAGCTCGTCCGCGCTGCGGCGGCGGCCGGAGTTCCCGTCATTTCGATTCCCGGTCCATCCGCTGCATTGGCGGCGCTGACCTCGAGCGGATTGCCAACCGACTCTTTCTTCTTTGCGGGCTTCCTGCCGCCCAAGCAGGCGGCGCGGCGGGCCCGCCTAGTGGAACTCTCGCAAATTCCGGGCAGCCTCGTGATTTTCGAGGCCCCGCATCGCGTCGCCGAAGCACTCGCAGATATGGCCGATGTGCTCGGCGAACGAGCGGCCGTCATCGCGAGGGAGCTGACCAAGCTGCACGAAGACATCGTGCGTGGAAGCTTGCGCACGCTGGCGGAGGCGACGTTCGGAGAGACCTTGAAGGGCGAGATCGTCCTGGTCGTCGGGCCCGGACGGGCTGAGCCGGTCAGCGACGAGACGATCAATGCGCGTCTTGCCGAGGCGCTCGAGGGCATGAGCCTGAAGGACGCTGCCAAGGCGCTTGCCGATGAACTCGGCGTGCCAAAGGCGCGTATTTATGGTCTTGGCATCAAGGCGAAGGGTCGGTCCCCGTGAGTTCAGACGTTGAAAACGGCATAAGCCGGCAGATCGAGCGTCGCCGGCGCCATCGTAGCGGGCTCAACGCCGAGACGATTGTGGCGGCACTCCTTATTGCCAGCGGCCACCGCATTCTGGCCCGGCGCTTCAAGACGCCGGTCGGAGAGATTGATCTCATCGCCGTAAAAGCCGGGCGCATCGCGTTCGTCGAAGTGAAACGCCGCTCGACCAGCGAGGATTGCGAGGCCGCCATCACGCCGATGTTGCGCCATCGCGTGCGCCGGGCGGCCAATTTGTGGCTGGCACGCAATCCGCGCTTTCAGCGGCACGATATCGGATTTGATCTCGTCTTTGTCGTGCCTTGGCGCTTCCCGCTCATCATGCACGACGCGCTGTGATGCCCGTTCGCGCTTCGATCGGGAAAGTTACCGGCCGCTAACCGTTGTTCGCGACGCGGCTGCGAAGGCGAGCCAAGCCCACTTCTCCGGCGTTGTCGTGAGAAACACGGGATGCCGTTCGGCGTCCCCAAAGCTGCCATAATGCGGCAACGCGCCCCCCAGCACGCCGTTGAAGCCCAACGGAGCCCATGTTAAGGACACGCCGGCTTTGAAGGGGGCGGCTGGTCGGTTTCGGCCTCAACCGCAGGCCTCTGTTTAGCAAAAGCCTTTCCTTGAAGCGGGGCGCAGTGTCGGGCCTTTTGGTGCCCCGCCCTCTATGCGCCTTGAAGCGCGACGGTGAGAGCGACGTGGCAACTAACGATACGATCGTTGAAGGGGTAGCCGGGCGCTACGCGTCGGCGTTGTTCGATCTCGCCAGCGACAGCGGAAAAGTTGCCGATATCGAAACCGATCTCGTGACTTTTCAAGGCTTATTGGACCAGAGCCCCGATCTCGTTCGCTTGGTGCGTAGTCCGGTCATTGCCACGGACGATCAGAACAAAGCCATTGCCGCTATTCTTGACAAGGTCCGCATCAGCGGCCTGGCGGCCAATTTTCTGAAGCTCGTCACCAGCAACCGGCGGCTCTTTTCGATCCAGGACATCATCAAGGCCTATCGGGCGCTTGCTGCCCGGTCGCGCGGCGAAGTCACGGCGGAAGTTACCAGCGCGGTGCCGTTGAATAACGAGCAGACCGCCGCTTTGAAAGAAACCCTGAAGGCTTCTGTCGGCAAGGACGTGACGCTGCAGGCGCGCGTCGATCCGGGCCTGCTCGGAGGCCTCGTGGTCAAGGTCGGAAGTCGAATGATCGATTCTTCGCTTAAAACGAAGCTGCAGAATCTCAAGGTGGTCCTTACCGGGACCGGAACCTGACGACTTAGCGAATTCGAGCGCCGCGCGGACACGAGCCGGGCGGCGTTTCACCGAGACGAACCAGAATTTGGAAATACGCGGCTCTAGAAGCCGTGCAAAAACGCAAACGACCAAGGGAAGAGGTCTTCGTCAATGGAAATCCGGGCCGCAGAAATTTCCTCGATCCTCAAGGATCAGATCAAGAACTTCGGCAAAGAGGCTGAGGTTTCCGAAATCGGTCAGGTGCTGTCGGTGGGTGACGGCATCGCCCGCGTCTACGGACTCGATAACGTCCAGGCCGGTGAGATGGTCGAATTCCCGGGCGGCATCCGTGGCATGGCGCTGAACCTCGAAGCCGACAACGTCGGCGTCGTTATTTTCGGCGACGACCGCACGATCAAGGAAGGCGATACGGTCAAGCGGACTGGCGCCATCGTCGAAGTTCCGGTCGGTAAAGGTCTTCTCGGCCGCGTCGTCGATGGCCTCGGAAATCCGATCGACGGCAAGGGCCCGATCAAGTCCGACAAGAAGATGCGCGTCGACGTCAAGGCGCCCGGCATCCTGCCGCGCAAGTCGGTGCATGAGCCGATGGCCACAGGCCTCAAGGCGATCGACTCACTCATCCCAATTGGCCGTGGCCAGCGCGAGCTCGTCATCGGCGACCGTCAGACCGGCAAAACCGCGGT
>NZ_DATNBA010000093.1:0-6605 GCF_035572195.1 Hyphomicrobium sp.
CGTCCAGCGGACGGGTTATCGTGTCGCTGACGCCGCCGGGCGGGAACGGACTGACCATCGTAATGGCGTGCGAAGGATAAGCGTCTTGCGCAATTGCTGGACGAGCGACAATCGTGGCGGCCGTCGCGGCCGTACCTGCGAGGAAACTACGACGATCCATATTTTACTCCCCTCTGTTGCGGGTGCCGGTTGGGTCCAGCTTATCGTTTGATTCGACGAAAGCTCATCCTTGCACGCGGCCGATCAATTTCACCGCTTCGTCGGAGCGCCTGGCGTCTTCCGCCCAGAACCTGGCAAAACCCGCTGCGTTGAGATAGTCAGGCTCCAGACCGGCATTCGTGATGGCGGTCTTGAACAAATCGGAAATTGCGGCCTTGTCGATCACTTCGTTCAGGGTAGCCACGATATTGGCGGGCGTAGCTTTCGGCGCGAAGATACCGACCCAAAGATAGTATTCGACGTCGTAGCCGAGCTCCTTCAAGGTAGGCACATCCGGCAACGCCTTCGATCGCCTACCGCCGAACGACGCCAACGCACGCAGCTTGCCGCCTTTGATATGTTGCAGAGTGGCGGAGACCGTTTGCGTGCTCATCTGTGCGTTGTTGCCGAGCAGGGCGGTCACCGCCGGTCCGCCGCCGTTCGTCGGCAGGTGGCGAAGCTTCGGGATACCAGTTGTTTTTTCCAGCAGCGCGACCGGCAGATGGGTCGCGCCATAGAGCCCGCCCGAACTGTAGATGATGGCCTCCGGGCGCTTTTTGGCGTCGTCGATCAAATCCTTGAGGGACTTGTACGGCTGCTGTTCATTGACAACCACGAGAACCGGGTCGGCGACCAGCCGCGCCAGCGGAATGAAATCGGCGCGTGTGGTTTTCGGTTGCCGCCCGAAGAGTTTGTCGACTTCCTCGTAGCCGGAAATTCCATTGTTGTGCGAGAGAAGCGTGTAGCCGTCAGGTTTGGCACTGGCTCCGACTTGCGCACCGACTTGGCCGCCCGCGCCAGCCTTGGTCTCGACCACCACCGGCTGTTTGATGATCGGCTCGAGCGCCGCAGCGAAAGGCCGCGTCACGATATCGTTGACACCACCGGGCGGGAACGCGTTGATAATGGTAATTGGATGTGAAGGAAACGCGTCTTGCGCAACTGCAGGGCCAGCTGCGACGAGTGCGGTCGTGCCGATGACAAAGCTACGGCGATCCATCGTGTCCCCTCCGGAATTTAACGAAGCAATCTGCTGCCGGCCGCGTTAGCCCTGAACGCGGCCGATCGCATGCACCGCTGCCTCGACCCGCTTGGCGTCTTCGTCCCAGAATTTTGCGAACGCTGCCTGGTCGAGAAAGGCGACCTCATCGCCAATGTTGGTAATTGCGGTTTTGAACTGGTCGCCGGTCGCCGCCATTTTGATGGCGTCGCCAAGAATCTTTACGATCGGAGCAGGCGTATTCTTCGGTGCAAATACACCGACCCACAGCGAGAATTCGACGTTATAGCCGAGCTCCTTCAGCGTGGGCACGTCCGGCATTGATGCCGCACGCTGTGGGCTGAAGCAGGCGAGTGCACGGAGCTTGCCGGCTTTGATCTGACCGCTTGCGGGGGCGATCGCCGACACCAGCACCTGCGAATTGTTGCCGAGGAGCGCGGTGAGCGCCGGACCACCGCCGTTCGTCGGCAGATGCTTCATTTTGATGCCGGCGGCCTGCATGAACAGCGCGGTTGGCAGATGCAGCGCGCCGTAGAGGCCCGACGAGCTGAAAATCAGCTTGTCGGGATTGGCCCTGGCATCGTCGACCAGTTCCTTGACGCTTTTGTATGGCTGCTGATCGTTGACCACCAGAACCATAGGACCAGACGTCAGCCGCGCGATCGGAATGAAGTCGGCGCGCGTGAATTTGGGCGGACGATCGAACAGTTTATCGACCTCGGCAAAGCCGGAGATCGACACAATATGGATGAGCAGTGTGTAGCCGTCGGGCTTGGCTGAGGCGGCGACCTGGCCGCCAACTTGCCCGGCCGCACCAGCCTTGGTTTCGACAATACAGGGTTGCTTGAGAATCGGCTCGAGCATCGCGGTCAGCGGCCGGCCGACGACGTCGGCAGCGCCGCCCGGCGGGAACGGGTTGATGAATGTAATGGCGTGGGACGGATAGGCGTCCTCGCCGAAAGCGGGCCGCACGGCAAGGGCCGCGGCCGCGGCGGCGCTACTGGCAACAAAACGGCGTCTGTCCACGTGAGTCCTCCCTGGAAGTGCTTATTTTGCCGGTATTTGGTCCGGCATTTTCGTTGGGCGGGATGCTATCGCCCGGCGTGGTGGGCAATCAAGCATCAATGATTGCCACAGCCCTCGTCCAGCCGGCGGAACCGCCGCGCACTTTCACCGGAAAGCAGCTTACCGTGAAGCCTTTGGCAGGCAGCGCCTCGAGATTGTGCAGCTTTTCGATGTGGCAATAGCCGATGTCGCGGCCAGCACGATGGCCCTCCCAGATCAGCGACGCGTCGTGGGTTTCGGCGTATCTACTCATTGTGTAGATGAACGGCGCGTCCCAGCTCCAGCCGTCGGTGCCCGTGACGCGTACGCCGCGCTCGAGCAAATAGAGCGTGGCCTGGCGCCCCATGCCGCAACCTTTCGCGACGTAGTCGGGGCGCCCGTAGGCAGTACCGGCGCTGGTGTTCACGACGACGATCTCGAGTGGTGAGAGCGTGTGGCCGATGCGCTTGAGCTCGGCTTCGACATCGTTGGCGGTAGCGACATAGCCGTCAGGGAAGTGCCGGAAGTCAAGTTTCACGCCGGGCTGGAAACACCAGTCCAGCGGCACCTCATCGATGGTCATGGCGCGCTTGCCGTGATCCATCGTGGAAGCGAAATGCCACGGCGCATCGAGATGGGTCGTGCAATGTGTCGACAACCGAACCCATTCGAAGCCCCAGCCCTCGCCGTCTGGCAGTTCTTCTTTCTTCAATCCCGGGAAAAATTTGAGGATGTCGGCAGCAGTAGCCTGATGATCGAGATACTCGATCTTCGGGCCGTAGCCCGGCGGGTCGGCGGCCACATCGTTCTCGAGTGGAACCGAAATATCGATCACTTTACGCGCCATGATTTTGTTTCTCCGTCATCCTCGGCCTTGTACCGGGCATCCACGTCATTACTGTTCTTTGCATCATTCAAGACGTGGATGGCCGGGACAAGCGCGGCCATGACGAAAGAGGGAGAGAGATATGCCTGCTTACTGGGTTGCTCGTTCCAAGGTCAACGACCCTGTCGAGTATAAAAAATATACCGACCTGGTGCCCGCCATCATCGCCAAGTTTGGCGGAAAGGTTCTCGCCCGGGGCGGACGTTTTCAGATCATGGAAGGTCCTGATAAATTTCATCGCTTCATCGTGATCGAATTCCCGACCCTGGAGCAGGGCGTCGCATGTTTCACATCGCCGGAATACGACAAAGCCGCCGCCTTCCGGCGCGGTGGAGCGGGGGAGGTCGAAACGATCATGGTCGAAAGTGTGTGATCATCCCATCAGATGGGATGCGCCACTGGCGTGGGCAGATCGATTCGGCTAAAAAATCCGCAAAACCACAATAGTTTGGGGAGGGACAGTATGCTGCGATACATGAAATCCACCGTGTATGCGGTGGCTGCGGCAGCTGCATTTGCAGCAATGGTGGCAATACCGGCCATCGCGCAGGACAAGCAGCCGATCAAGATCGGGTTCGGTATGGCGGAAACTGGCCCGCTGGGTCCGAATGGCAAGTCTGCACTGCTCGCGATGGAAATCTGGGTTGAGGAAACAAACGCCAAAGGCGGTCTGATTGGCAGGCCGGTTCAACTCGTTCACTACGACGATCAGAGTAACCCTTCAACGGTACCCGGAATTTACAGCAAGCTGCTCGATGTCGACAAAGTCGACGTCATCGTCGGCGGCTACGGCACCAACATGTTGGCGCCCGCGATGCCGGTGGTTGTACAGCGCAAGAAGGTGTTCCTCGGTCTATACGGTCTCGGCGTGAACAGCGACTTCAACTACGACCGTTACTTCGCCATGATTCCCTCCGGGCCGGAGCCGAAGACCTCATTCACCAAGGGCTTCTTCGACACGGCGATGGCGCAAAATCCAAAGCCGGCGACGGTGGCCATCGTGGCCGCGGATGCGGAGTTTTCCAAAAACGCGTCCGATGGGGCGCGCGAGAACGCCAAGAAGGCAGGACTGAAGATCGTCTACGACAAGAGCTATCCGCCTTCGACCACCGATTTCGGCCCGATCGTACGCGGGATTCAGGCGACCAATCCCGATCTGGTCGTGATCTGCTCGTATCCGCTCGACTCGGTCGGCATGGTGCTTGCGGCGAATGAAGCCAAGCTCAATCCGAAGATGATCGGCGGCGCCATGGTTGGGCTGCAGTCGACTGTGTTCAAGACGAAGCTCGGCCCGGCATTGAACGGATACATGAACTATGACTTCTGGCTGCCCGCAAAATCCCTGATGTTCAAGGGCACAGCGGAATTCATGCAGAAGTATCAGGATCGTGCTGTCAAAGCGGGCGTGGATCCGCTCGGCTACTATATGGCCCCGTTCAGCTACTCGTATCTCGACGTTCTCGGACAGGCGATCACGGCAACTAAAAGCGTCGACGACGCCAAACTGGCCGACTATCTGCGCAAGACGACATTCAAGACCATCGTCGGCGATGTGTCGTTCGGCAAGAGCGGCGAATGGGCGAAGTCGCGGGTTTTCCAGGCGCAATTCCGCGGGATCAAGGGTAATGGTATCGACCAGTTCAAGAATCCGGATACCCTGGCCATCATCACACCGGCGGAATACAAGTCGGGCGACGTGATCTATCCCTTCGAGAAGGCGAGGCAATAAGCCTTCCCACCTTGGCCCACATCCGGGTTTCGGGGCGCAGCGCGGCTCAAATTTGCTGCGCCGCGTGCGTTTTAGCGGGTAGCATCCGGCAATTGGTCTAATCCTCGGGACTTTCTGCCGCGCCCGATGGACCATTGCGTCGGGCGCTGTCATTATTGGTCATCGAAATAAAAGACGTTCATGGGAGGAGAAGATATGCTGCACAATCTCAAGTCCCGGACATTTGCCTGGATGGCGGGGACGGCTGTCGCCGTCGTGGCCGCCGGCGCGATGTTCCTGGGGGCCGCCTCGGCCCAAAATAAGGAGCCGATCAAGATCGGTTTCGGCATGTCGTTGACCGGCCCGCTTGCCGCCAACGGTAAGCAGGCGCTGCTTGGCATGAAAATCTGGGAAGAAGAGACCAACGCCAAGGGCGGTCTGCTCGGGCGTCCGGTCAAGCTGATCTTTTACGATGACCAGAGCAATCCTTCGACGGTGCCCGGCATCTACACCAAGCTGATCGACGTGGACAAAGTCGAGCTCGTAGTCGGCGGTTACGCCACCAACATGAACGCGCCGGCGATGCCAGTGGTCATGCAGAAGGGCAAGACCTACATCAGTCTGTTTGCGCTCGACGTCAATCACGAGTTCAAATACCCGAAGTACTTCTCGGTGTTGCCAACCGGCCCGCAGACCAAGCCGTCGTTTATCGAGGGCGTGTTTCAGGTCGCTGCCGCGCAGACTCCGAAGCCGACGACACTCGGGCTGGTGGTCGAGGACGCCGAGTTCTCCAATAACGCCTGTGACGGCGCCCGCGAGAACGCCAAGAAGTTCAATATGAAGATCGTTTATGATCGGAAATATCCGCCGAGCACGACGGACTACACGCCGATCGTGCGCGCCGTGCAGGCCGCCAATCCGGACGTGGTCATCGTCTGTTCCTACCCGTTGGGCTCCGTCGGCATTGTGCAGGCGGTGCGTGAGCTCAATTACAAGCCGAAGATCATCGGAGGCGCGATGGTCGGATTGCAGGCCACGGTCTTCAAGAGCAAGCTTGGACCAAAGCTCAACGGCATCATCAACTATGAGACATGGGTGCCGTCCGACAAGTTGATGAAGCCCGCAGCCGAGTTCTTCAAAAAATATCAGGCGAAGGCCGGCGCTGAAGGCGTCGATCCACTTGGCTACTATCTCGGTGGGTGGGGCTACGCGTATATCAACATGCTCGGCGAGGCGATTGCCGGCACGAAAAGCATCGATGACAACAAGATTGCGGACTACCTGCGCAAGACACCGCACAAGACGATCATGGGCGACTGGTCTTACGGCCCGGGTGGCGAGTGGACGAAGTCAGGCATGATGCAAGTGCAGTATCATGACATTAAGGAAGGCGCTGGCCTCGAGACCTGGAAAGGCATGGGATACCAGAACGTGCTTACACCGGCTGATCTGAAGACCGGCAACGTGATTTATCCCTACGAGAAAGCTCTGCAGTAGTCTGGTTGCGCTCCGAATAAAAAGCGGCGCGGGACAAGTCCCGCGCCGTTTTGCTTTTGGAGATTCGCGCTCGTTACATGCCCATGTAAAGCTTGCGGACCAGATCGTTGTTATTCAGTTCCTCAGCCGAACGGCCCTCGAAAGCGATCTTGCCGTGCACGATCACATAGCCGCGATCGGCGATACGGATCGCCTGCGTGAAATTCTGTTCAGCCATCAGCACCGTCAGCTGGTAGTGATCTTTGAGGAGTTTGATGGCGTCAATAGTGCGC
>NZ_DATNBA010000094.1:0-4245 GCF_035572195.1 Hyphomicrobium sp.
GAGGAATTGCGCGCGCTGGGGGAGGTCAGCCAGACGGTCAATTCGACGCTCGATCTCGAAACCGTGCTGGCGACCATCGTCGCCAAGGCTGTGCAGCTGTCCGGCACGGAGGCCGGCGCCATTTACGGCTACGACGCGCAACTGCGCGAGTTCCGCCTACGTGCCACATACGGCATGGGCCAAGAATTGATCGACGCGCTCAGGCATCAACGTATCGGGTTTGACCAGCGCGACATCGCGGCGGCTTGCGCCAGCGGCGAGCCGAGCCAAATTGCCGATCTCCACGAGGAACCTCGCTCGGACGTCAACGAGATCGTCCTGCGCGCCGGCTATCGAGCGCGCTTGCTGGCGCCGCTGATGCGCGGTGAAGAAATAGTCGGCTTGTTGGTGGTGCGCCGCAAGACGCCGGGCTCGTTCGCGAACAACATCATCGATCTGATGAAGACCTTCGCGGCGCAGTCGGTGCTGGCGATCCAGAACGCGCGGTTGTTCCACGAGATCGACGACAAAAGTCGCGAACTTGAGGTCGCGAGCCGCCATAAATCGCAGTTCTTGGCCAATATGAGCCACGAGTTGCGCACGCCCCTCAACGCCATCCTCGGCTATAGCGAACTCATTCTCGACAACATCTACGGCGAGGCACCGCAAAGGATGCGCGCCGTTCTGGAGCGGGTGCAGACCAACGGCAAGTACCTGCTCGACCTGATCAATGACGTGCTCGATCTGTCAAAGATCGAGGCCGGACAGCTGATCTTGTCTCTCGCCGATTACTCCGTGGCCGATATGGTGCAAAGCGTCCACACGGCGGTCGAGCCGCTGGCGAGGGGCAAAAAGCTCGGATTTACCGTCGATCTGCCGCGCGATCTGCCGGCGGCGTATGGTGATGACAGACGATTGAAGCAGGTGTTGCTCAACCTGGTTGGGAACGCCATCAAATTCACCGACAGCGGCGAAGTCGTCATCACGGCCAGCGCGGCGGATGGGGCGTACACGATTGTGGTGCGCGACACCGGACCCGGCATTGCCGAGGCCGATCAGACCAAGATATTCGAGGAATTCCGGCAGGGTGACAACGCGCAGACAAACAGCAAGGGCGGTACCGGTCTCGGCCTCGCCATCTCCAAGCGCATCGTCGAGATGCACGGCGGCAGGCTATGGGTGAACTCGCGTCCCGGCGAGGGCTCGACGTTCTCGTTCACCGTGCCGCTGCGCGTCGCAAAGCAAGCGAGCCAGTCATGAGCAGGCGCATTCTCGTAGTCGAGGATCAGGAGGACAATCGCCAAATCCTGCGCGACCTTTTGGGCAGCGCCGGCTACGACATCATCGAGGCCGGCGATGGCGAGGCGGCAATTGCCGCGGCCAAAGCGGAGAAGCCCGATCTCATCCTGATGGACATCCAGTTGCCGCTGCTCGACGGCTACGAGGTCACCCGCCGCATCAAGGACGAAATGGCGCTGAAGGATATTCCCATCATCGCGGTGACCTCCTATGCGTTGAGCGGCGACGAGGTCAAAGCGCGCGCCGCGGGCTGCAACGCCTACTTCGCCAAGCCCTACAGTCCGCGGTTATTGCTGGCCAAGATCAAAGAATTCCTGCCGTAAAGTGCGAGCCTGTCGAGCGATGAACAATCCCGCGCGCATCCTCGTTGCCGACGACAACGAGACCAACCGCGACATCTTGGCAACGCGGCTGGAAGCGAACGGTTACGAGGTATTGCACGCCGCCGACGGCGAGGAGGCGCTGGCAGTGACGCGCGAACGGCGGCCCGACCTCATCCTGCTCGACATCATGATGCCGAAGCTCGACGGCATCGAAGTGTGCAAGAGGTTGAAGGCCGACGTGACGTTGCCGTTCACGCCGATCATGCTGGTGACCGCCAAGGCCGAATCGGGCGACGTGGTCGAGGGGCTTGATGCCGGCGCCGACGAATATTTGACCAAGCCGATCGACCAGAAGGCACTGGTAGCGCGCGTGAAAGCCCTCTTGCGCATCAAGGAGCGTCACGACACAGCCGGCGGGAAGGCGCAGCCGGTCCAGCCGGCCCGATCGCACGGTGCCGATTTGTTTATCAGCTACTCGCGAAAAGACCTGACGGCGATTCAGTCAATCACCGCAGCCCTGCAACAAAACGGCTGGTCGGTCTGGTTCGACCAGCAGCTTCAGGCCGGCGTCAAGTTCGATCGAGTGACCGAACAAGCGCTGACGGATGCGCGCGCGGTAATCGTAGCGTGGTCGCGTCATTCAGTCGACAGCGACTGGGTCCGTGCCGAGGCGGCGTTCGCGTTACAGTACTCAAAGCTCTTTCCGATTCGGCTTGACGATGCCCCGGTCCCGCTTCGCTTCATTAATCTGCATACGCTGGACCTGTCCGGATGGGGCGATGGTTCCGGGCATGCGTTGCAGACGCTTATCGGTCATCTGAGGGAAATTCTCGGCAGGCCGAACGGCAGTTAAGATTTTTCGAAAGAAGTTTGCCTCTGAGCCGCACTACATGACGAAGCGCGACTCCTGTGCGGTGCGTAAAAAATCGCGCATCTCCTCAAAGGCCAGCCGTTCCATTTCGATCATAGTTTCGAACTTTATTTGGCGCGAGCCGGCATCGAAACGTGCAAGAATGTCGCGCACCAAGTCGCTATGGCGCTGATAGCGTTCGAGCTCTCGCTTCGGCTGCAAGCCCTCTTCGAGCGTCCGCATACCGAGCGCGACCACGGCGAAGCAAATTGCGATCCATTGCGCCCACGGCGCAAAGCCCGATTGCGGCGCAAACACCGCAAGCGGTACAATGACGAGAGCTTCCGCGATCAAAAGGCCTAGCGTCGCGACGATGCTGCCCGTTGCCAGGATTGCTTCAAGTGTGCGCAGACTGAAACCGGCAAGGACGAATTGGCCATAGCGGATCTTCCAATCGGCGTACTGTTGCTGATGGCGCAGGCGCAGCGCCCGGTAGGCGTCGAAATATTCGCCAGGAAGCGCATCGAATGTCGACTGACGCGGGTCTTCCGGAGGCGGATGGAGCCAAATGTTTTGGTTCCTCCCCTTTTGCGTCAATCCGTGGAGCTCGGGCTCCAGATGATAGGCGAAACGCATGTTGATCTCAGCCAACCACTTGTTGCGCTGTTCGACAAAAAGGCGCTTGCCGTCCTCGCCGCAGAACGAGTCGCGTATCTCCTCGACACGACAAACAAACGTCTGAAAATGAAACTGCCTCATGACCTCTGTCATCATGCGCCGGTGCAGCCAATCCGCTTTCGCCTTGCCGATCATGAGGCCGAGCAGGCCGATGAGTGCGCCGACCAAGCCGAGAACTGCCGAAATGCACGCCAGCACGACCGCCTCACGATGCGGCAAATAAATCGCGTACAAGTGTTCGGCAGACGTTCCAAATAGAGCGATGACGACCAATAGAACGGCAGCCAGACCCCAGCGAAGGCTCCGCTTTTTCGCGCGCTTGGCGGGCTCTTCGTATTTCTGAAATTGTGCTATGAGATCGTCATTCTCGATAACATGGAGCATCTCCGGAAACGCCAATTGCGCAGTTTTTCTGTCCTCCGGACCAACCAGAAGGTCATTGTTAAAGGTCTGCGCGCGAAGCTCAGCAGCCATGCAGGCAATAGACCGCGACATTGAGAAAAACTCAAGACTAGCCCCGATTCCCCACGGGGGCCCGACTGATCAAATAGCAATACGCCACCTTCCAACGATTGCCATGCGGCAGCCGTGATCCGGCCAACGCCCTTGAAGCGTACAGGCGCTATAAAAAAGCTCGCCCGCATGCTGCGGTGCCATATGGCCGAAACTGGCCCTGAGCGGACGTAGGCGGGCAGGGCGCTTTAGGTCGGCTTTTTGACCCACAGTGGACACTGCCAGCGCGCATCGTTAGCCGCCGCAGGCGGCGCAAAATAGCGCGCTTCGTTGTGCTCAGATTTTCGAACTTGGGCTCGGGGGGACGATCGATAACCAGCACCTTTTGCTGGTTCAGGCAATGCCGGTTGCGGACAGCCCCAGACGATCTTCCAGGAAGCGACAGAGCTTTGGCGCCAGGAAGCCGGTGAAGCTGCCGGTCTCGGCAATCGGATCACTGATCCAGAAATGCGGCGCGCCGACAATGGCGACGGTCCGCACGAATTGGCCTGTCTGCTTCAGGGCGGTGACGAAGCGCCCTGACTGACTCGCCCAGTCGACAATGTCGTCCTGGGTACCCCAGGATAATAGGAACGGCACGCGGGGGGCCGTTGTCGTCGCGTA
>NZ_DATNBA010000095.1:0-21665 GCF_035572195.1 Hyphomicrobium sp.
GGCATTCGGCGCCTACGTGCTGACGACTGTCGGGTCGGATGAAAAGTGCGAAGCGGCGCGCGCCCTCGGCGCCGACGTCGCCATCAATTATCGCACGCAGGACTTTGACAAGGTGATCAAGACCGAGACCGGCGGACGCGGCGTCGACGTCATTCTCGACATC
Organism: Hyphomicrobium sp.; assembly: GCF_035572195.1. Classification (GTDB taxonomy): domain Bacteria; phylum Pseudomonadota; class Alphaproteobacteria; order Rhizobiales; family Hyphomicrobiaceae; genus Hyphomicrobium_B. The sequence continues at coordinate 164 of NZ_DATNBA010000095.1, forward strand.
GTCGGCGGCAACTACATCGAAAAAAACATTCGCTCGCTCGCCGAGGATGGCCGTCTCGTCAACATCGGCTTTCAAAATGGATCGACGGCCACGATCGACTTCATGCGCGTGATGCTGAAGCGGCTAACTATCACCGGCTCGACGCTTCGTATCCGCTCGAACGAATTCAAAGGGCACATCGCACAGGCGATCGAAGAAAAGGTTCTTCCACTCATCGTTGCGGGCAAGATCAAAGTGCCGATCGACGGCACGTTTCCCCTCGATCGTGCGGGCGAGGCCCACGCTCGCATGGAAAGCAGCTCTCACATCGGCAAGATCGTCCTGACGGTCGCTTGAACGAACTTCGGGACTACCAAACGAACTCGCTCATCACCGCGATCGGCTGCGGGGCACCCTTCGCGCCGAATAACCGGGCAGCAGCGTCGGCCATCGACTCGCCCAGGCGCACGTGCACGCCGCTCGCAATGAAAACGGCACGCACGCCGAAATTCACGGCGCCGGCAATATCGGTCGCGATGCCGTCGCCGATCGCGAGCACGTGCTCCTTCGTGACCGGCGCGCTTCGCAGAGTGCCGGCAAGCTCCAACGCCAATTCGTAGATCGGCTGAAAAGGCTTGCCCGCGTAGCTGACCGTGCCGCCCAGCGCCTCATAGGCCGCCGCGACCGCGCCAGCGCAATAAATGATGCGGCCATCGCGTTCGACGGTCCGATCAGGATTGGCGCAGATCATCGGCACGGCGCGCGATTTGAGTGTGGCGAGCATGGCTGCATAATCGGCGGGCGTTTCGGTCTCGTCGTCGTAGAGACCGGTGCAAACTGCAACCTCGGCATCATTCGCGGTGGCGCCCGGAACGGCCCCAAGACCGGCGAAGAGCGGCAGATCGCGCTCGGGGCCAACGTGCAGAATGCGCAGCCCGGCCCAGGCCTCGATCAGCTCGCGGGAGACATCGCCCGAACTCACGATCTCATCGTAGGCCGTGGCGGCAACGCCGATCCGGTCGAGTTGCCGTCTGACGCTGACGCGCGGACGCGGTGCGTTGGTGACGAGTAAGACGGTGCCGCCCTGCTTTCGAAACGCTTGGCACGCCGTAACCGACGATGCACACGGACGAACACCGTTGTGTATCACGCCCCAAATGTCGACGAACCAAACGTCGGACGTGGCAGCGAGAGGCGCAATCGAAGGCAAAATAAAGCTATCGGTCATCTACGGCCCGGAACGCGGCGATGAGATTTACGCCGCCGATGGCCGCCCTATAGCGACCGATCGCGCAGCTGTCACCCGGCGCCAGGAACACGGACCGTCGCTATTAGGCAGCTGCCGAGCGATGCGGATGACCGGCGCCGTCGAGACTTACTTGGCGCGGCGCCCCAAACAGGGGCCCCTGGCCGAGCAAGACGCCGGACTCGAACAGGCGTGCCTGCGTGTTGGCATCGCCTATGCCGGTCGCGACGATCGACAATCCCGCAAGCGTTGCCCGCTGGTGTATCTCGTCGGTGCCTACGAAACGATCGCGGGACGGCAGCCCATTCATCAGCGCCTGCGCGTCCAGCCGGATGAAGCGGAAGCCGGATTGCGCCAGTGCCGCCAGATCGGTCCCCATGTGCTCGATTTTGCCGAGCGCAAAGCGGAAGCCGAATGCATGCATGTCACGCACTGCTTCCCATGCGGCGGGCGTCAAGCCATCTATAGCCCTCTGCGAAAACATCAGCACGAGTTGCGCCGCAATTCTCGGGCGCTCTTCGTAGACGCGGGCGAAGGATTCGAGGAACGGGCGGCTGGTTAGCGATCCGCCGGCGAATTCAGCCAGCAGCGAGCCATCCTTGTCGCGCGCTTCCATGCGCAGCGTCAGCGCTGCCGCACGTTTCAACTTCGCAACATCGAACCTCGTACCAATATCACTGCCGGCAAGAGTGGGATCGTCCTCGACGGGATCGAGCCGATCGCCCTCCGGCGATTTCAGGTCGACGGTCATTTCGTAGTGATTGACCGAATGCGTCGACAGCGTCACGATCGGCCCCAAGAAAACGTCCGCCGCATCGCTTTCGATAGCTTTCGCGATTGCGGTGGCGCGCGGCGATAAGACCGGCGCCGGTTCGCCACCGGAAGGCAAGTCGATATCCGGAAACTGCGGAAGCGGCAGATCGAGACGCGGCGGCTCGACCTTGCCGTTCTGAGCGCCCGTGATCGAACCGGCGATGCGCTTGGCAGTCGACGGTATCACCAGTTCCCCGAAACCTTGCACCGCTGCCGGTTCCGACGGAATTTTCAGCGTCGGCGTGAAATCGGCCTGATGGCGTGCGCGCATACTGCCTGCCGCGGCCTTCAGCGCGCCGATCGAATCCTCGAGCGCCTCGGCCGTCGCCTTGAGTTGCGCCTCTGGTCGAAGTGACTTAGCGGGCCGCGAGGCCTCCGTCGAATTCACCTCGTCGGCAAGCTCCTTGATCTTGCGTTGAACGAGTTCGAGGTCACCCTCGATCGTCGTCGCACTCCCGATACGGGATGCAGCGTCGTCGGAACTTCCCTGCAAGGGCCCGCGCGGTTCGTTACGCGGCCTGAACGACCAGTGCTCACGTATGGCTTGCGCTTTCGGCCCATGCGGCTCAGTCGATGCGGTGTCGCCGGCGGGCGTCTTCAATTCGGTGACGGGCCGCAGGTGAAGATCGATGAGGCTGTCGGGCAAACCCGGCTGCCGGATCGGAGCAGCGCCGTTGAGGTCATCCGTCGGCAGCGGACGTTGCATGGCCAAATCGGGTTGAGTGGCGTTCGTCGGAGCCGCGTCACGCAGTTCGGTTTCGGCTTGACGTGACAGAGTGCTGGCCTCCGGCATGCGGATGTCGATGCCGGCCTGAGCGGCCGCTTCGATGTAGGACATCGGCGCCCCCCGCGGGGCACCCTTCGGCCTCACGCCACCGGCGCGGGTGCGCGCCAGTTCTGCTTTCAGTTGCGCGATCTGCGCCGACTTCTGCACCTGCTTGTGAATGAGCATCAAGGCCGCCCAAGCACCGGCGCCGGCGATAGCCGAGACGGGCAGCGACATGCCAAACTGAGTGGAAAGCATCGCCGAAATCGCGGCCGATACGATCACGATGCACAAAAGCACCAATCCGTCGTGCGGCTCGGCTGTGCGTTTTTCAATCGGCGGAAGGGGGACCTCCGCCGCCGGTTCCGTGGCTGGCGCACTGCCCGCCGACCGCTTTAAATTGTCTCGCCTTCTCATCGTGTTCCAAGCCGCCCATCGATTCGTCTTTCATAAGCTTCGCAGCCGCGCCAAGCCTCACGCAATGCGGGCGGTCGACCTTTCACCAGGATTCGCGATCATCCGGTTCGAATGCTGCGATTCAACACACTCAGGGGCTCCCCGGTCACACATCGGCGTCTTTCATCCGCCCGTGCATAGCCGCAAAAGCGCCCTTGACCCGTCGCCCACGCACCCGAATCGGCGCGCTGTTTAGTTCTCGTTAGGCGAATCGGCATGCTATCGTTCGGCCGAGGGCGCCTCTCGCGTTCGCGGTTTGCGTGTTGTTGATGAGGGGAAAATATCGCCATGTACATGGGTCGAGTCGGTAGCAGTGCTGAAGGTGAAGTTTCCAACGAACTTGCGCAGTCGCGCATCCTGGTCACAGGTCTTACGGCGCTTGCCGGTGTCGATGTCGCCCGATCTTTCGCCGATCTACGGGCTAGGCTCGTAGTACATACGACCGATCTCTCTCCCGAGCTGATCGAACTCGTCGCGCTTCTGTCGCAGAGCGCCGGCGAAATCCGCTTGCATACGCACGACATCTCGACCGCCGATACCGCCGCCGCGTTTGCGCAAACATCGGCGCAGGCCTATGGCGGGCTCGAAGCCGCGATCAATCTCGCGTCGATCTCGCGCGCTGAAATCGATGCCATCCGTCGCGATGGAGATCTCGAAGCGCTAATCTCAGCCAAGCTTTCGCCGCTGGCGCAGCTGACGCGCGTCATCGCCAATCGCATGAGCGTCGTCTTGAGCGAAGGGCTCATCCTGAACGTTTTGAAGATGCCTCACCCGGAGAATGCACGCCAGGAAGCCGTTGCGGCCTTCGCTCGGACCGTGCTTGCGTCGATGACGGTCAAAGAGGCGACTTCCTGGGCCCGCCAAGGAATTCGCGTCAATGCCGTCGGCCCGCGTGTTCTTCGGGGCGAGTGCTCGGCCGGCGCTTATCTGACGAATGAACCCGATATCGCGGCGCTGGCGGTTCACCTTGCTTCACGAAAGGGCCGATCGCTGTCGGGCCATGTCTTTGATGCGGACGGCACTGCCTGTTAACATCGCATCCTGCCGAGACTGACCGCGAAAGATAATCGCGCGTTTCTCGGCGCAACGAGCCCGCAATGGACATCCGCCAACTTCAGTATCTCGTCGCCCTCGCGCGCGAAAAGCATTTCACGCGAGCCGCGCACGCCTGCAACGTTACACAGCCGACGCTTTCGGGACGCATCCGTCAGCTCGAACTCGAACTTGGCGTACCGATCGTCGAGCGCGGACAGCGCTATCAGGGCCTGACGCAGGAGGGCGAACGGGTTCTCAAATGGGCCCAGCTCATCCTCAACAACTGGGCGTCGATGCATCAGGAACTGGCGCATCTGGCGACCAGCGATTTCGGTCTGACGGGACGGTTGGCACTCGGCGGCATCCCATCTGCGCTGCCGATGATACCCTATTTGACCAGAGACGTGCGGCGCCTGCATCCGCACATCAATTTCACCATCATGTCCCTGAGCTCGGAAGAGATCTTGCGTGGACTGGGTGACTACTCCATCGACGCCGGCATCACCTATCTCGACAACGAACCGATCGATGATCTTCTGGCGACGCCCCTCTACACCGAACGTTACTGTCTGTTCGTGCCGGAAGGTCACAAAATGGCCGAACGCGACACGATCACGTGGCGAGAAACCGCCGAGTTGCCGCTAGGACTATTGACGCCGAATATGCAGAACCGGCGCATCATCGACCGTGCGTTCCGCTCCGTCGACTGCCGGCCGGAACCGGCGCTCGAAACGAACTCCGTAATCAGTCTCTACTCGAACGTCAGGTTGATGGGCTTGGCCAGTGTCATGCCGCACTACATTTTGCAGATCCTCGGCAATGATCCCGGCCTGAAGGCTATCCCGCTCAGAGAACCCGAACTCGCCCACAGCGTCGGCCTCGTCACGCAGGACCGCGATCCGAGCGCCCCGTTGGTCAGAGCCTTTCGCGAAGCGGCCGCCGCCTTTTCCGTGAAGAACTTTTAGGGCGCCATAGCCGAAAATAAACGTTAACCGCACAGCGAACTGTGATTTTAATGCCAGTTTTTGCACTGCACCATAGATGTGGCCGATATATGGATCGGTGATAACGATTTGATCGTTACCATCGGACGACACAGTAAGGAGCGTGCGGTAAAGTGCCCATATAAACGATGTGAAGGGCGCCTGATTAAGCCCGAGGAAACGCCAGACCATGGCCAAGAAAGTTGCACGACCAAATAAAAAGCCCCCTGAGGCCGAAAGCCGGCCGCCGACGCCTGCCGAGATCGCGGCGTTAGCTACCTGCGAGCGGTACGGCAATAAGGCCGATGAGCTTCTGGAAATTCTGCACGATCTGCAGCACCAGCTTGGCCATATTCCGGAAGAAACCTTACCGATTATCGGCCGCGCGCTGAACAGGTCTCGCGCCGAAGTCCACGGCGTCGTGACGTTCTATCACGATTTCAAGCGGCATCCGATCGGCAAGCACGTCGTCAAGATTTGTCGCGCCGAATCCTGTCAGGCCGTGGGAACGGATGAGCTTTGCCGCCACGCCGAACAATCGCTGAACACGAGGCTCGGCGGCACAACGGGCGATGGGTCAATAACGATCGAGCAAGTTTTCTGTCTCGGCAACTGCGCTCTGTCGCCGGCCGTTATGGTGGACGAAAAACTTTACGGCATGGTCGATCCCAAACGTTTTGACGAGATCGTCGCGGGCCTCAACAAGGAGGCCGCGGAGTAATGATCAAGGTATTCGTCCCACGCGATGCCGCAGCTCTCTCCGTCGGCGCCGACGAAGTTGCGGCAGCGATCGCAAATGAAGCCAAAAAGCAAAATAAAGACGTGCAGATCGTGCGCAACGGTTCGCGCGGCATGCTTTATCTCGAACCGCTCGTCGAAGTCGAAACGGCCAAGGGCCGCGTCGCGTACGGCCCCGTCAGTGCGAAGGACGTGGCGGAACTTTTCAAGGCCGGTTTTCTTGAGGGCAAGTCGCACAAGCTCGGTCACGGACTGACCGAAGAAATCCCCTATTTCAAAAGCCAGGAGCGGCTGACTTTCGCCCGCTGCGGCATCACCGATCCGCTGTCCATCGACGATTATCGCAAACATGGCGGCTTTGAAGGGCTATCGAAAGCCCTGAAGATGAAGCCCATCGACATCGTTACCGAGGTCACGACATCGGGCCTGCGGGGACGCGGCGGCGCCGGCTTCCCGACGGGCATCAAGTGGAAGACGGTTCACGATCTCCCTGCCGGAGAAAAGTACGTCGCATGCAACGCCGACGAGGGCGACAGCGGCACCTACGCCGATCGCATGCTGATGGAAGGCGATCCATTCTGCCTCATCGAAGGCATGACCATTGCAGCCGTCGCGGGCGGTGCCACGAAGGGCTACATCTACATTCGGTCGGAATATCCCCACTCGGTCAAAGTGTTGCGTGAGGCGATCGAGATCGCGCGCAAGGCCAACTGGCTCGGCGAAAATATCCAGGGATCGCAATATAGCTTCGACCTCTTCGTACGAACGGGCGCGGGCGCCTATATCTGCGGCGAAGAAACGTCGATGCTGGAAAGCCTCGAAGGCAAGCGCGGAGTCATCCGCTACAAGCCACCGATCCCCGCCATCGAAGGACTCTTCGGCAAGCCGACGATCATCAATAACGTCATGAGCTTCGCCGCTGTGCCGATCATCCTTGCCAAGGGTGGCGAGTTCTATCGCGACTTCGGCGTTGGCCGCTCGCGCGGCACGCTAGCCTTCCAGCTTGCGGGCAACATCAAGCGCGGCGGTCTGGTCGAAAAAGCCTTCGGCGTGACGACGCGCCAGCTGATCGAGGAATGGGGCGGCGGCACCCGGACAGGGCGTCCCGTTCGCGCCGTCCAGGTTGGCGGCCCGCTGGGCGCCTACCTTCCGACATCGAAGCTCGATGTGCCGATGGATTACGAAGAATTCGCCAAAGTCGACGCGATGGTCGGCCACGGCGGGGTTGTAGTCTTCGATGACACGGTCGATATGGCTAAGCAGGCCCGGTTTGCTATGGAATTCTGTGCTATCGAAAGCTGCGGCAAGTGCACGCCGTGCCGTATCGGTTCGGTTCGTGGTGTCGAGGTGATCGACAAGATCATCGGCGACATCGACCGTGACAAGAACGTCGAGCTTCTTGAAGACCTGTGCGTGACGATGACTGACGGCTCTTTGTGCGCCATGGGCGGACTGACCCCCATGCCGGTGATGAGTTCACTGCGCGGCTTCCCGGAGGATTTCGGCAAACCCGCGCCGAACAAGTTTCTTGCAGATGCTGCAGAGTAGATATTGAGAACAAGACGACCTTACGAGGACGCGAAATGAACCATCACGTTAAGCCGATGACTCTCATCAAAGAGACGGACTACGGCACTCCGCACCCCGAGGTGACCGAGACCACAAAGCTCGTGACGCTCCAGATCGACGGCCTCGAGATCACCGTGCCGGAAGGCACGTCGATCATGAATGCCGCGATGCAGCTCGGCATCCAGGTCCCGAAGCTCTGCGCGACCGATAGCCTGGAGGCGTTCGGTTCATGCCGCCTCTGCCTCTGCGAAATCGAAGGCCGCAAGGGAACGCCGGCCTCGTGCACGACGCCAGTCGCGCCCGGCATCAAGGTCACGACGCAGAATGCCCGGCTCGCCAACATCCGCCGCGGCGTCATGGAACTTTATATTTCCGACCATCCGCTCGACTGCCTCACCTGCACGGCGAACGGCGATTGCGAACTACAGGACATGGCGGGCGCCGTAGGCCTGCGCGAAGTGCGTTACGGCTACGACGGCGACAACCATGTTTTCGCCAAGAGCGCCGACGGGACCGTGAACGACCGGTTCAAGCCTAAAGATACATCCAACCCCTATTTCCAGTTCGAGCCGTCGAAGTGCATCGTCTGCTCGCGCTGCGTTCGCGCATGCGAAGAAGTGCAGGGCACGTTCGCGCTGACAATCGACGGTCGCGGCTTTGCCTCGCACGTCGCGGCCAGCATGGATGAATCGTTCCTCGCGTCCGAATGCGTCTCTTGCGGCGCCTGCGTGCAGGCTTGCCCCACGGCGACCCTGATCGAGAAGTCCGTGGTCGATATGGGCCAGCCCGAGCACTCGATCATCACGACCTGCGCCTACTGCGGCGTCGGCTGCTCGTTCAAAGCCGAGATGCGGGGCGAAGAAGTCGTCCGCATGGTTCCCTACAAGGACGGCGGCGCCAACGAAGGCCACTCGTGCGTCAAGGGCCGTTTCGCGTTCGGCTACGCGACGCACAAGGATCGCATCACGACGCCGATGATCCGCGAGAAGATCACCGACCCCTGGCAAGTCGTGTCGTATGACGAAGCGATCAACTATGCCGCGAAACGGTTCAAGGAAACGCAGGCCAAGTATGGCCGTACCTCTATCGGCGGCATCACTTCGTCGCGCACGACGCTGGAAGAAATCTACGCCGTACAGAAGCTCGTTCGCGCCGCCTTCAACAACAATAACGTTGATACGTGCGCCCGCGTCTGCCACTCCCCAACGGGCTACGGCTTGAAGCAGACTTTCGGCGAAGCTGCCGGCACGCAGGACTTCAAGAGCGTCGACAAGACTGACGTGATGCTGGTCATCGGTTGCAACCCGACCGATGCGCATCCGGTGTTCGGCTCTCGAATGAAGAAGCGTCTGCGCGAAGGCGCCAAGCTTATCGTCATCGATCCGCGCCGGATCGACCTCGTCGACGGTCCGCACGTCAAGGCGGACTACCATTTGCAGCTTATGCCTTCGACCAACGTGGCGGTTGTGAATGCCCTCTGTCACGTCATCGCGACCGAGGACCTGATTGATCGGAAGTTCGTCAACCGGCGCTGCGAGAAGGCCGAGTTCTTCCGCTGGGAAGAATTCATCAAACGCCCTGAGCATTCTCCCGAGGCCGTCGAGCCGATCACGGGCGTTCCGGCAAAGATGATCCGCGAGGCGGCGCGCCTTTACGCGACCGGCGGCAATGGCGCGATCTTCTATGGCCTTGGCGTTACCGAACATACCCAAGGTTCGACGACGGTCATGGCATTGGCCAACCTTGCGATGGCGACCGGCAATATCGGCCGCGAAGGCGTCGGCGTGAACCCGCTCAGAGGCCAGAACAACGTGCAGGGCTCGTCCGACATGGGCTCGGCTCCGCACGAGTATCCGGGCTATCGTCACGTAGCCAATAAGGAAGTGCGCGAGATCTACGAGAAGGAGTGGAACCTGAAGCTCGATGACGAGCCTGGCCTCCGCATTCCCAACATGTTCGATGCCGCAATCGACGGAACGTACCGCGGCATGTTCATCCACGGCGAAGACGTTGCGCAGTCCGACCCCGACGTCCATCACGTCGAGCACGCGCTCCGGTCGCTCGACATCCTTGTCGTACAGGACCTGTTCCTGAACGAGACGGCGGCATTCGCTCATGTCTTCCTGCCGGGAACGTCGTTCCTCGAAAAGGACGGCACGTTCGTCAACGCCGAGCGTCGTATCAACCGCGTCCGCAAGGTCGTGCAGGAAAAGCAGGGCATGCCCGAGTGGGAGATCGTCAGCCGCCTCGCGACGGCGATGGGCTTCCCGATGCACTACAATGCCGCCTCCGAGATCTTGGACGAGATCGCACGCACGACCCCGACGTTCGAGGGCGTGTCGTTCGATCGGATCGACGAACTCGGCTCGATCCAGTGGCCGTGCAACGAGCAGCACCCCGAAGGCACGCCGATCATGCACACCGAAGAGTTCGTGCGTGGCAAGGGCCGCTTCATGCTGACCGCGTTCATGGCAACCGACGAGCGCGCCAGCAACAGCTTCCCGCTGATCCTGACGACCGGCCGCATTCTGGCGCATTACAACGTCGGCGCGCAGACACGGCGCACCGACAACACCGCCTGGCATCCGGAGGATATCCTGGAGATCAACGCCTACGACGCGGAGATTCGCGGAATCAAGGACGGCCAGATCGTTTCGATCAGCAGTCGCGTTGGTGCAACGACCGTTAGGGCGAAGATTTCCGACCGTATGCCGCAAGGCGTCGTCTACACGACCTTCCACCACCCCGCGACGGGTGCCAACCTGATCACGACGAGCGCTTCGGACTGGGCCACCAATTGCCCCGAGTACAAAGTCACCGCCGTGCAGGTCCGGCCGTCCAACCATCAGTCGGAGTGGCAGGACGAGAGAGATACGCGCGACGTTGAGAACAAGCGTATCGCGGAACGGAGCCTGGAACCGGCGGAGTAATCTGCCGGTTGCCGGATCGGAGCATCGCTCGCGATGAACGTCATGCCGAAAGCAGTATCTGACCAGGCCGAAGGCGCGGGCCTTTGCTCGCGCCCGGCATCCGGCGAGACGACTGTTGGCGGCGCGACGCAGCAAATCACGTGGCAATTACCGGAAGAGACACCGGTAGCACTGCAGATAAATTCCGAGCCCTACACGGTCATGATGGCGACCCCGGCGGACCTGCGCGATTTCGCGTTTGGCTTCCTCGTCGGCGAAGGCATCCTCAAAAATCCACGCGACATTCAGGGCGTCCTCGTGATGCCGGTTGAAAGCGGTATGGCCGTCGATGTCGCCGTTCCCGAAACCGCGCTCGAAACGTCGCGTTTGGCGCGTCGTTCCATCGAGGGCCGCACAGGCTGCGGGCTATGTGGTGTCGAAGATATTGCGTCTGCGCTGCGGCCTTTGCCGATGCTCACCAGAAGCTGGTCCCCCGCAACGGCCGCCATCCAGCGCGCTGCAGAGGGACTATTCCAGCATCAGCCAATGAACCGCTTCAACCGCTCCGTCCACGGCGCGGCATGGGCGTCTCGAGACGGCGAAATCCTTCTCGTGCGCGAGGACGTCGGCCGGCATAATGCACTCGACAAATTGATTGGCGCGCTACTCATCAAAGACGAGGACCTCTCGAAGGGCTTCGTGCTGATGACCAGCCGCTGCAGTTTCGAACTCGTGCAGAAAACGGTCACGGCCGGTATCGGCGCGCTCGTCACGGTTTCCGCACCGACCGCGCTGGCACTTGATCTCGCCCGCAAGTCGAATCTCTTCCTGGCGGCCCTCGGACCGAGTGGCCCGGTCGTCTTCAATTCCTGATCCACCTTCAACTCAACCGGTGATTTTGATGCAAAGCTCCGATCTCGTCCGCATGGCCAATCAGATTTCGGACTACTGGTCCGTCTATCCGAAGGCCGAGGCCATCGATGGCATTTCCAAGCACATCCACGCTTCGTGGGAACCGCGCATGCGCAATGATATGAAAAAGCACATCGATAAAGGCGGCGAGGGTTTGTCGCAGCTGTTTCTCGAGGCGATGGCCGATTATTTCAGGGGCCCGAAGTCACCCGCTTCAAAAGCCGCATCAGGCAAGCCCGCGGGGTCCTCGGCTCACTGACGCCGGCTGGTGATTTGCAATTTGAAAAGGGCGGTCGCGTGAACCGCCCTTTTTTTAAATGCCTGGATCATCGGTCCATCACGCAGCAGCAGCTTTGCTCGCGGCAAGCACCTGGTCTTTGAGCCGCCCCGTTACCTCGGCCAGATGATCAAACGAGAACGTGAACGAGCCGACGCCGGCCGTCGCTGACCTGAGATCGATGATGAGGTTGTCCATCTCGGATTCAGGGATGTGCGCCTGGATCAGATCCCAACCGGGCCAGCCCGGCCGCGCGTCGAAGCCCAGGATTTGCCCACGCCGTTGCGAGATGATGCTGTTAATGCGCGCGTTCGCTTCGGACGGAACCGCGACCGTCACAGCCATGATCGGCTCCAGCAGCACCGGACTGCACTTCGGCATACCTTCCGACATCGCCAGCCGGCCCGCCTGGCGAAACGCCATGTCGGATGAATCGACCGAATGATACGACCCGTCCGTCAATGTTACGGCAACATCGACGACCGGAAAGCCGAGAGGACCTTCGGTCAGATAATCGCGAACGCCGATCTCGACCGAAGGAATGAAGTTCCGCGGAATGGCGCCGCCAGTGATCGCTTCATCGAACACGATGCCCGAACTTCGCGGCAGCGGCTTGATATCGAGCTTGACGTCGCCGAACTGACCATGCCCGCCGGACTGCTTCTTGTGACGTGCGCGGATCTCGGTTGAAGATCGGATCGTCTCTTTGTAGCCGACGCGGCGCTTCTCGCGCAAAACATCGATACCAAACTTGCGCATCAAGCGTTCGAGCGCTACGCGCAAATGCATCTCGCCTTGGCCATGCAGCAGGATTTGATGCATCTCGGCATTGTGCTCGAGCGTCAGCGACGGATCTTCATCGACGAGCTTGCCGGCGGCCGCCGACAGCTTCACCTCGTCCTTGCGATCCTTGAGCCCGAGTCCGATCGCGAGCACGGGCTGCGGCTGCTTCAAAACATCGATTTGACGGATCGCGACCTTGCCGGTCGTAATCGTCTCGCCGGAATGAATGGAATCGAGACGTCCAAGTGCGGCCGTATCGCCAGCCTTGAGGCCGCCTCGCTTCACGGTTTCTTCGCCGCGGATGGTGAAGATGCCTGCGATGCGTTCCTGTTGTCCATCACGGCCCGTAACGGTCGCGCCGTCCGGGATTTCTCCAACGAGCACACGGGTAAATGACAGTTTTCCGCCTGCCTTGGTATGCACGCTCTTGAAGACGTATGCGGCCGACTTGGCATTGTCGAGTTTCAGGCGGCGAGCCGTATCTTCGACGAACGGACATTCGTGGCGCAACACCTTCAGCAGACGCAAAATGCCGTTCCCGTGTTGTGCTGAGCCGAGCAGAACCGGGCAGATGAGGCCGTCGCGCAGCTCCTTGGTCAGATCGCTGAAGACGCGGTCGTTGGGCGGGGATATATCAGCAAGCAATTGTTCCATCAGCTCGTCGTCATAGTCAGCGAGCCTTTCGAGCATTTGGAAGCGGGCGTCCTTCTGACGCCCTGCGATTGCCGACGGCAAGTCGATGATCTTGCTTTCCTCGTGCTCGCGGTAGACGTAAGCGCGTTCGGAAGCCAAATCGACAAAGCCCGTCGCGATGCCATTTTCCCATATCGGTATCTGGCGCAGCACGAGCGGCCTGGCGCTAGCGGGCTGTAAGCTCGGAATGATGTCGCGCACCGGCGTCGGCGAAGCATCGATCTTGTTCAGAAAAAGAAGATGCGGCACGCCGGTATCGTCGAGTTGTTTCAGGATGACTTGCAGCGCCGACACGCGCTTGGGGTCGGGCTCGCACACCACAACCGCCATATCGCAGGCGGGAAGCGCCAGCGCGCCTTCATGCGTGAACTCGACCGAGCCGGGGCAATCGATGAATGTGAAATTATCGCCAAGAAATGAAGCGTCCGCGACATTCAAATTGACGCTCATCGCGTGGTTGCGGGCTTCCGGCGAGCTATCGCCGACGGTTGATTTCGCTGCGATCGAGCCGGCTTTCAAAATCCCGCCGGTGCGGGCGAGGATGGCTTCGAGAAGTGATGTCTTTCCGCTTGCAAAGGGTCCGATAAGCGCAACGCAGCGCGCGCCTCGGACCCCTGCTCTACCGCCTTGAGCGCCACTTCCGCCCTTCGGGCCATCTGAACTCGTCATGATTGCCTCCGACATTGCGAGGCGCGCGACCATGTTGGCCGCCCCCCGCACCTCGGACGAGCGCGGCACAACCGATGCTGGCTTCAAAGCGGCAAATGCACAACTGCCTTCGCCGCACAGTTTCGTGAAATTGTCATGCTGCGATGCGATAGATCATTTGCGGCATCGCATTGAATCGCATCACTGCTAAGCAGATTAAGAAGTTTGCAGCTCGGGCCGGTCAAAAGACAAAAATAACTTGAATTACTTTAAACTTGCCGCATCATGAACTCTTCCGCGTTTGGCGCGTTTTAAGGGGTACGAGCGCAAAATACGGATCGGGCCAGAGGGACTTTGGCTCAGAGATGCGAGGCTGGTTATGAGTATTGAAACACTGATGTCCGCCGCGAACGCTGCCGGATACGTCATGGCAGCCGAAGAAGAGTTGCCCGAAACCTTCGGTGCCGAGCCGACGGTATTCGAATTTAAGGCACAGCCCGCCACCGCGATTGCCATTTGGCGCCCCGTCGTCCCCCGTCTTGATGGCAAGCCGCTCGCAGGGCACATCTCGAACGTTTGGGATTGGTTCACGGGGCATTTCCCCGGTAACGCCCCCGCCTAACCGAGGCGTCCGTAGTTTAACGCAGGTTTCCGCAAAAACGCTGGATGCGAGTGCACGCGTCTTTTAGCGCAGCAGTCGACGCCGCGTAAGACACTCGGAACGAAGGCGATCCGGCAAATGCCGCGCCATGTACCACGGCGACGCCTTCTTCCTCGAGCAACGCCGTCACGAAATCTTTGTCGTTTTCAATTTTGGTGCCGGCTCCGCTCGTCTGGCCGATTATCGCTTTGATACTTGGATAAACATAAAACGCGCCCTGCGGTTTCGGGCACTGCAAGCCATTTGCTTGGTTCAACATGCTCACTACGAGATCACGACGCTCGACAAAAATAGCGTTGTGCTCGGCGATGAAGTCCTGTGGCCCGGTGAGGGCTTCGACACCCGCCCACTGCACGATCGAAGATGGATTAGACGTCGACTGCGACTGCAGTTTGCGCATCACGTTGATCAGCGGTTCGGGCCCTGCCGCATATCCGAGACGCCAGCCCGTCATGCAATACGCTTTCGAGAAACCGTTCATCGTCAGTGTGCGGTCGTAGAGCTGAGGCTCGACGTTCGCCAGCGTCGCGAACGTCAGCCCGTCGTAAAGCAGGTGCTCGTAGATATCGTCCGTCAACACCCAGACGTGCTTATGGCGCAGCAGTACTTCCGTCAGCGCCTTGATGTCCGCAGCCGAATACGCCGCTCCCGTGGGATTTGACGGCGAATTGAAGATGAACCATTTGGTCTTCGGCGTGATCGCCTTCTCTAGAGCTTCGGGCTTCAGCCTGTAGCCATCCTCGAGCGTCGTTTCCGCGAACACCGGTGTTGCACCAGCAAGCGCGACGATGTCTGCGTAGGAAACCCAGCACGGCGCCGGCATGACGACTTCATCGCCCGGATTGAGCGTCCCAACCAGCGCGTTATAAAGCACCTGCTTGCCGCCTGTTCCGACGGACACCTGGCTTGTTTTATAATCGAGCCCGTTTTCGCGCTTGAACTTGGCGACGATGGCCGCCTTGAGCTCAGGAATACCGTCGACGTCGGTGTATTTGGTCTTGCCTTCATCGAGCGCGCGCTTGGCGGCGTCCTTGATGTTTTGCGGCGTGTCGAAATCCGGTTCGCCCGCTGACAAAGAAATGATGTCTCGCCCTTGCGCCGCGAGTTGCCGAGCCTTCGTCGAAACGGCGATAGTGGCTGACGGCTGGATTCGATTGAGACTGTCGGCGATGAAGCCCATGGATGTGCGGCCTGCTTCAGACTGATGTCGTGTATTTCGCTACTGCGAAATAAGCGGCGCGGAAGGTACTTGCAACAGTATGCGACTGCAAGGCGACGTTCGGCCAATGGTGCTGGATATCCAGTGCAGTGATCGTCGCACGTTCGGCGCGCCAAGGTGGTGCCGTCCCGCAACAAACGTGGAGTGAACGCGCGCACGCGCTGAATTGCTCCGCGGGCGCCACATTCCGAACCAACGTGCGCCCAGAAGCGGCGGTCAACTTCACCTTAACAGGTTGGGACTACCGACTTGGTTACGAGCGGAGGGATTAGACATTATGATGTCTGTCAGCGTTCAGTCCTCGGACCACACAAATCCACGACCGCGGCCCGAGGATGCGAAATATTGGCGCCTCGTCATCCGTCCGATGCTGGACGCAGTTGTTTGGCTGGTATTCGGACTGACAACTCTGCTGGCAACAAGCGCCCCGGTCTTGGCGCAAATTAACCCGGTAGCCTTCGCCGGCCTGCAACTCTCCGTAACGCCAGCCACTGTCATAGCGGTTGGGCAAGCCGAACCGGCCCCAATCGTTGAAATCGCCACGACCAGCTCGGTCACGAACTCCGATGCGGTCTTCCGGCGAACAAGCGTCAGTGCCGCTTGGGGACTTCTCGGTGTCGCCTTATCTATCCTTGCTGTGCTTAATCTCGCCATTTTCAGTCACTTGCGGCGCACTTACGCGCCGAAACGGTGCCCAAACGGGCGAAAACAGGGTTATCCGCCGCACGCGGCGCCGGGTGCTATTGAAATGCCGCAATCACATTTGTAGGACTGTGTTGAACTGTGTCGTCCGAAGCCAACTTGTACTATTCAAGAAGTTTGGAGGTCCGGAGCATGACGAAGCAGGAAGTGCGACCTTTATGGTTAGGCTTGTCAGCCGGAACCGCCGTTGCCGCGCTCGCAGCGGGCCTTTTCTTGATCAGTAGCGAAACGGTCCTCAGATCGAGCTTCTCTACGGCCCTGGGACACGCAAGCGCGACAGCGAAGGAAGTGGCGTCCGCGGCTCCCGTTTCAGGTTCGGAAGAATTCTGGCTTTCCGCTATGCGGGGTGACAACAATAGTCCGGTCACCAAGACCATAAACGTCGGCGATCGGATCGCATTGAGCTTGGGCGGCGAACGCCGCTCGCTGCAGGTCGCGACCGTTGCTGACTTTGCTCCGCAGATCACCGAGATCGACACCTCGGCAGGTCCCAGCCACTTCGTGCTGGTGACGGCGCGCGACGTCAATGACGCAACCGCTCCGCCTGTGCGCTTCGTGATGCAATTCGAGCAGCGCGTTGCTCCCGTTGTCGCGGGACGAAGCGGTCGGACGCTCTAATTTTATTGGTTTCGATCGGCGGCGCGACGATCACCACGGGATCGGCGCTTTATCCTGAAAAAACCCACCGGTCGGTCCGCCGGTGGGAAGTGTTGCGAGCCAAACCGCGGTCTCGGCACCCTTCTCCGGCGTCCGCGGCGCATCTGCGCCGCCCATATCAGTCCTGACCCATCCCGGCGAACAGGCGTTGACTTTGACGTCACCGCGAGCCGCTTCCGCCGCTGCAATTCGTGTCAGCGCGTTGAGTGCGGTCTTCGAAACGCGATAGGCGGGGAAGCCCGAACCCATGTCGCTGAGCTGACCCGCTGCCGACGACATGTTGACGATGCGCCCAAAGCCGCGCGCGATCATCCCGGGGAGCAGTGCCCGCATAGTCGTAGCAGGACCGAGCACGTTCGTCTCCCACGTGCGCCGGAACGTGTCGTCCGTCATTTCGAAGAGGCTGGCGCCGAAGCCGCCGGGCCCGTCGATGAGGATGGCGGCGTTGTTGACGAGAACGTCGATCGGGCCGTGACGTCTCTCGATCTCAGCCAAAATGGCCGGCATCCGTTTCGCGGCGGCGATGTCGAGAACGACGGGAACCGCCGTAACTCCGATTTTCGCAAATGCGGCGCCTGCCGCCTGAGCCTTCTTGTCCGATCGGGCGCCGGCAAGAACCGTGATTCCCTGCTCGGCCAATTGGCGCACAATCTCGAAACCGATGCCGCGATTGGCGCCGGTCACCAGGGCCGTCTTCGGTGCTTTGCGACCGGCCATGCAAGGTCTCCTCGCAACAGATAACGGCCGACAATTTTCAACCCGCGTCAGCTATTCCTGCATTTTGAGCTTCATGACCCAAAAAGAAAGCCCCGCCGATTACGACGGGGCTTCTTTACCGAAATATCTGGCAACTTACGATTTTTTATCTTCCGTCTTCGCATCCGGCGTGTGGGCCTTCTTGCACTCGGCCCGGAACTTCTTGCGCTCCTTGCCGTGCAGACCCTTGGCGTCGGCCTCCTTCGAACACTCGATCGACTGAGGCGAATGCACCACCGGCGTCGCGGGCTTCTTCGCGTCCTTCGCCAGTGCTGCGCCGCTGCCAATGACTACCATCGCGGCCGCGGCGGCGGCCATCGTCTTCAACGAGATCATCTTTGCTCTCCGTGTTGCATCGCTGGGTCGCCATACGGCTGCCCGGTGTCCGCTTCTCGACAACGCGGCACCGTCGAAACCCATTTGGGCCAATTTGGATATGAAACGAGGTCGAGTGTCCGAATTGGCTGCTATTTGGCTAGCACCCCCAAGCGAGAGCCCACTACTTACTGTTCCGTAAAGCGATGATGGAGGCGTCTGGCGGTCGCCGACCTGGCAAATTGCGAATGCGCGACACTGTGGCCGGGAAACAGCATTTATGGTTTGGCATCTCGTATCTATATTTGCGGTGTGTCAGCTCCACCGAAACCGCCTTTCGAAAAAACCGCGCGGCCGCGTCCGTCGCGCGGCAAGTCCGGCAAGCCTGCGCCTCCGCCCGTAGAAACGGGGGCGCGCACGCCCGGCTTCGGCGAAGCGTCGCAGAACGCCTATACCGTTAACGGCCCGCTCGGTGGCCTCCCGACCTTACCCGCCTTGCGCCAGTCCGGCCCTCGCCCGCCTATGGGCGGCGAAAGCCTGACCGAAAATCTGACCGCTCTGCTGACAAAGCCCCAAGACCGGTCCGAGCGCGCCAACGAGCTGCTGTCTCGCCAGCCGCTGATGGCGACGCATCCGATCGTCGCCGGCACGACTCCGACATTCGTACCGCACCGCCCCGAGCGTCCCGAGAAAAGCGAAGGCGGCATCAGGTTCAAGATCGTCTCGGAGTATGAGCCGAAGGGCGACCAGCCGCATGCCATCGCCGAACTCGTCGAAGGTGTCAGGAAGCACGAACAGAACCAAGTGCTGCTCGGCGTCACGGGTTCCGGCAAGACGTTCACGATGGCGCACGTCATCGAGGCGACTCAACGTCCGGCACTGATCCTGGCGCCGAACAAGACGCTAGCCGCCCAGCTTTACGGCGAGTTCAAGAGCTTCTTTCCGGACAACGCCGTCGAATATTTCGTCTCGTATTACGACTACTACCAGCCCGAAGCCTACGTACCGCGCACCGATACTTACATCGAGAAAGAAGCGTCGATCAACGAGCAGATCGACCGCATGCGCCATTCCGCGACGCGCGCCCTTCTCGAACGTGACGACGTCATCATCGTCGCGTCGGTATCGTGCATCTACGGTATCGGCTCTGTCGAAACCTACACGGCGATGACGTTTACGGTTCGGGTGGGCGAGAAGCTGTCGCGCGACCAGCTGCTGGCGGATCTCGTCGCGCTCCACTACCGGCGCAACGACCAGAATTTCCAGCGTGGCGCATTCCGAGCGCGCGGCGATACTGTCGAAGTCTTTCCTGCCCACTTAGAGGATCGCGCCTGGCGCTTCTCGATGTTCGGCGATGACATCGAATCGATCGTTGAGTTCGACCCGCTGACCGGTGCCAAGACGGACGAGCTGGCGCTCGTCAAACTCTACGCCAATTCGCATTACGTGACGCCGAAGCCGACGCTGCAACAGGCCATCAAGTCGATCAAGGTCGAGCTGAAACAGCGCCTCAACGAGTTGTATGACGCGGGCAAGCTGCTCGAAGCCCAGCGCCTGGAGCAGCGCACGACCTTCGACATGGAAATGATGGAGGCAACCGGTTCGTGCGCCGGCATCGAGAATTATTCGCGTTATCTGACGGGACGCAATCCCGGCGATCCGCCGCCGACACTGTTTGAATATCTGCCCGACAACGCCCTCGTCTTTGCCGACGAGAGCCACGTCACGGTGCCGCAGATCGGCGGCATGTTCCGCGGCGACTTCCGGCGCAAGGCGACGCTCGCCGAATATGGCTTCCGGTTGCCGTCCTGTATGGACAATCGCCCGCTTCGGTTCGAGGAATGGGACGCGATGCGCCCGCAGTCGCTCTTCGTTTCAGCGACACCTTCGAGCTGGGAGCTTGAGCAGACCGGCGGCGCTTTCGCCGAACAGGTCATCCGGCCGACCGGTCTCATCGATCCTCCCGTCGAAATCCGCCCCGCCAAATCGCAGGTCGATGATCTGCTCGACGAGGTCCGGCAGGTCGCGAAGAAGGGCTATCGCACGCTCGTTACCGTGCTGACGAAGCGCATGGCCGAAGATCTGACCGAGTACATGCACGAGAACGGCGTGCGAGTCCGCTATATGCATTCCGATATCGAAACGCTCGAACGCATCGAAATCATCCGCGATCTGCGGCTCGGAGCCTTCGACGTGCTGATCGGCATCAACCTTTTGCGCGAGGGTCTCGACATCCCCGAGTGCGCGCTGGTTGCCATTCTCGATGCCGACAAGGAAGGCTTCCTGCGCTCCGAAACGTCGCTGGTGCAGACGATCGGCCGTGCCGCCCGCAACGTCGACGGCAAGGTGATCCTCTATGCCGATCACATGACCGGATCGATGGACCGCGCGATCGCCGAGACCAATCGCCGGCGCGAAAAGCAGCTTGCATGGAACGAAGCCAACGGCATCACGCCCGAAAGCATCAAGCGCAACATCCACGATGTGATGCAATCGGTTTACGAGCAGGATCACGTGACGGTGGATGCCGGCCTGGCGGACAGCGACCACGTGCAAGTGCTCGGCCATAACCTCCACGCCGTCATCGCCGACATGGAGCGGCGCATGAAGGACGCTGCCGCCGATCTCGAATTCGAAACGGCAGCGCGGCTGCGCGACGAGATCAAGCGGCTGCGCGAAACCGAGCTCGCCATTGCCGACGATCCGTTGGCGCGCCAGACCGAAGTCGAGGATCGCGCCGGGAGTTTCAAGGGCGCCCGCAAGTATGGCCCGAAGGCAAATCTGCCACGATCAAGCACCCCCTCCTCCCAGGGAGAAAGGGAGCGGTCCCGTGCAGGTAGCAATTCCCTCTCCCCTCGGGGAGAGGGACAGGGTGAGGGGGGAGTTTCATCGTCACGCGTCCAGATGGAGTACGAACCCGTTCAGCCGACATATGCGCAGTCGGCGTCCCGCCCGGCGGCCGGCTCCCCGGAGGGGAGTCGCCCGACGCAAACAGAATCTCGTATTCGCAAGCCGTCGCTCGACGAGATGGGACCGGGTACCGACCGTCCCATTCCGGCGGCACGCATCCAGAATGTCGATAGCCGAACCAAGGCCGGAGCATTCGGCGAAAAAATCTCGGGACCGCACAAGCCGACGCTCGATGAAATGGGGCCGCACGCCTCGTTGCCGGTGAAAACTTCCGACAAGCTCCCGTCGAAGCCGTCGCCGCCCGTCACCACGCGCGAATTCGACGATCCCACACAAAGGAAGGGCCGTCGCGGCCGCCCGAGAAAAACCGGACGGCCCGGACATTAGTCCGGCTTGCGCCAGGGCATCAGCATCGGCACGCGCTCTTTATATCGGCGGTAGTCGTCGCCAAAAAGAGCGATGAGGTCATGTTCTT
>NZ_DATNBA010000096.1:0-23188 GCF_035572195.1 Hyphomicrobium sp.
GGCACCGGCGACGATCTCGGAGGCCGACGCCGATCCGCCGTTGATCAAGACGGCGATCTTCTTGCCGTCTGTGATGTCGCCCGGACGGGCGTTGGCGCGCTGCGTTTCTTCGTTGTTGCGGCCCTTGGTCAGGACGATGGCGCCCTGTTCGAGGAAATCATCGGAAACCGCAATCGCCTGATCGAGCAAGCCACCGGGATTGTTGCGCAGATCGACAACGTAGCCTTTGATATTCGGCCCGATTTGCTTGTTCATCGTCTCGATGGCTTTGACGACGTTGGCATGCGTCTGCTCGTTAAAGGTCGTGACCTTCACGTAGCCGATGTCACCTTCGGCATGCGATTTGACGGCATTGATGCGGATCACGTCGCGGACGACTTTGACGTCGAACGGATCGTCTCTGCCCTTGCGTACAACGGTCAGCGTGATCGGCGTGTTGACCGGTCCGCGCATTTTCTCGACCGCCTGCTCGAGCGTCAGGCCGGAAATCGCCTCGTTGTCGAGATGCGTGATCAGGTCATTGGCCATCAGGCCGGCCTTGGCGGCGGGCGTGTCGTCGATGGGCGAGACGACCTTGATGACGCCGCTCTCCATTGTGACCTCGATGCCGAGACCACCGAATTCACCGCGGGTCTGGACCTGCATGTCCCGGAAGTTCTTCGGGCTCATGTAGGAGGAATGCGGATCGAGCGACGACAGCATGCCGTTTATCGCGGCTTCGATGAGCTCAGTGTCATCGGGTTTTTCGACGTAATCGGAACGCACGCGCTCGAGCACGTCGCCAAAGAGGTCGAGCTGTTTATAAAGCTCGGAATTTTGCGACGACGTCGCCGAGTATGTCTGCGTGACGTTCAAAAGCGTGGTTGCGCCGGCCAAGCCCGTCATCAGCAGGAATGTCCAGAACGCGTAGTCTATCTTGCGCATTAGCCTTGTACCTTTTGCTGACCTGTTGCCCACCAGGGATCGGGATCGATAGGGCGCCCGTCCTTACGAAATTCGACATACAAAACGGGTCCGCTCACTTCTGCGGACGGCGGCGAATTCCTCTGACCTCGACTCATTGTTCCGACGGGCTCCGCGGTCAGCACGAACTGTCCAGGTTGGACATCGATCTGTGACAGGCCCGCAAGCAGAACATGATAACCGTCGCCGGCATTGATGATCAAGAGTTGCCCATAACTACGGAATTCGCCAGCATAAACTACCCAGCCATCACAGGGCGAAGTTACCTGTGCGGAAAAGCGCGTCTCGATCACAATTCCCTTCGACTGCCCACCGAATTGCGTCTTTTCGCCGAATGCCAGCGCCCGGCGGCCTTGCGCGGGCGACGGCAGTTTGGCTCGGGCCTGTGCGAAGGGGATGGCAGGCTTGATTCGGCCTGGGCTGCCGGGGATCAGCGATGGGCCCGACGGCGCCAACTCCACCATTGGTTGTTTGGGACCTGGCGGCGGCGCCAATATGGCGACGTCGGTTTCGGCGTCCGCTGCAGGCGCGCCGGTGTTGGCTGGCTGTTGAGGCGCTGCCGGCGGCGGCGCGATCGACAGGACTTGCGTTGCCGGCTCGGCCTGATGCGCGGCCTTCAGTTCGTTGTTATACGCGCCAAGCCCGGTTTTCTCGGTCACGGTCTGGTCGAGCCGGCCGATCAGGTCGGAAAGATCGGTAACGTTTTTCGATATCTCGGCGGTGGCGACGCGGACCGAAGCCAGTTGCGACTGGCGGTCGGCCAGGGTCAGCTTTTTGGCTTCCATTAGGCTTGCGAGCCGCGTGCGAGCCTCATTCAGCCGGTCCGTCTCCGCTCTGAGCCGGGTGCCTTCGGTACGGATGTTGCCCATGACGCGCTGTAGCTCGTCAAGCTGCGTGCCAAGCTTGACGGCCTGAGTTCTGAGATCCGGGAACGCCGAAGAGAGCAGCATGGCGCTGCGAACCATCTTGAGGGCGTCCTCGGGCCGCGTCACGAGAACCGGCGGAGGGTTGCGCCCCATACGTTGCAGGGCCGTCAGAAGCGCCGCGATTTGCCCATGCCGCTGAACCAAAGAGCCTTGAACGACCCTTTCCTGCGCCTGAAGCTCGGAAAGTCGGCCCTCGATCGCCGTCATTTGGGCTTCGCTGCGCTGAATGAGGCCGGCCGTCTCGACGAGGCGAGAGTTCAATCGTTCGCGCTCGGCATCGAGCTCGACCACGTCCGACTGGATCGACTTCTCTTTGGCAGCGTTATCATTGAGTTGATGACGCTTTAGTTCGAGTTCGCGGCGGGCCGTCTCCGGATCGGAGGGGAGTGTTTCGGCGGCGGTGAGCGGCGTGGCAAGAGCAAATGAGACTGCCAACGCGCCGGTGAAGGCGACGCCGCGACCTGCGCCGCGGACGCAGTGCCAGTTCGTTCGACGGGCAGAGTGTAGTTTTGACACGGAGCCTCAGGTCAAAAGGCGCACAGAACTGGCACGGGCGAATTCAATCGGGCCAAGGCCGCTTTGGCATTAGGTGCGCCGGGACAGTTAAAACTTTTACCGCCAAGAGCAAATTTCAAATGTGTAATGCTTGGTCGTCGGCCTGATTTGGCGCCAGATTGCGACGTTTGCATCATGACTTGGCGATTGCCGTCCAGGAACCGAAGGCTTAAGCAAAAACAAGATTTTGGCCACGGAAACAATCGATGCAAACCTTTCTTTATCTTTTGTCCACGGTTGCCGTTTTTGTCGTCCTCATCGTGCTGCTCATGGGGCTGCACACGATGATGAAAGGCGATAATTCCAACCTCAGTCAAAAGCTGATGCGATGGCGCGTCGGCCTGCAATTCCTGGCGATTATCATCATCATTGCCTACGTATTTGTGTCTCACTGAAGGCGCAAACCGGGCAATCGCCACTGTCTTACTCGTTGTTTTGGCGCCGTTCAGGAATTGATCGATGGTCCTACTCAACCGCATCTACACGAAAACCGGCGATGCCGGGACGACGGCACTGGGCAGCGGCGAGCGGGTTCCCAAGACATCCTTGCGGATCGCCGCCTACGGCACCGTCGATGAAACGAATGCCCAACTCGGCATGGTTCGCCTGCACTTGGCCGGACGCGAGCCGGACGTCGATGCGATGCTGGTGCGCGTTCAGAACGACCTTTTCGATCTGGGAGCCGACCTATGCGTCCCGGATCGCGGCGAGAAGCTGCCCTACGAGCCGCTGCGCGTCAGCGATGCGCAGGTCAAGCGCCTCGAGGACGAGATAGATCTAATGAACGCGACCCTCGAGCCGCTGCGATCTTTCGTGCTGCCGGGTGGCACGCCGGCGGGCGCGGCGCTGCATGTTGTGCGTACCGTCTCGCGACGCGCCGAACGGCTGATCGTGGAGCTGTCGATGTTGCCGAACGAAACGGTTAGCGCACCCGTCCTCAAGTACATCAACCGGCTCTCCGATTTCCTCTTTGTTGCGGGGCGCTACGTTAACGACCGTGGCAAGGCCGACGTTTTATGGGTCCCCGGAAAGAACCGGTGACGGGCGGCTGTCGATGAGTTCGGTTAAGCCGATGTCGTTTCGACCTGTCGTTCTGCTGCTTCGAGCTCCCGCGCCGCGACGCGGGCACCAATTGACTCGCGCACAACCGGACCGTAGCTTCCGCTCTTCGCAGTTGCGAGACTGTCGTGAGGTTGGCAGAGCCCCGGCCGAGGTTTGGCGGCCTATTTCCTCGCGAAATCATTTAAGCGCGGGGAGTGTCGCGCCGCAAAAAAGTCTGCGGGTATCAAACCGCGGGCAACAACAAAATAGGGGAGCGCCGGGCGTCCGGCGAGTGGCATGAAGATCGTTGTACCGGTCAAGCGCGTCGTTGATTACAACGTCAAAATTCGCGTCAAGCCGGATGGTTCTGGAATCGACTTGGCGAATGTCAAAATGTCGATGAACCCATTTGACGAAATAGCCGTCGAAGAAGCGGTCCGGCTCAAGGAAAAAAGCGGCGCCAAGGAAGTCGTCGTCGTCTCGATCGGACCGGCGAAGGCGCAGGAGACCCTCCGAACCGCGCTCGCGATCGGTGCGGATCGGGCCATCCTTGTAGAAGTGCCGGACGGCGCCGCGGTCGAGCCGCTGGCCGTCGCCAAGCTTCTCAAGGCCCTCGTCGACGTTGAAAAGCCCGACCTCGTCATTCTCGGCAAGCAGGCGATTGACGACGACTGCAATCAAACGGGACAGATGCTTGCAAGCCTGCTCGACTGGCCGCAGGGCACTTTCGCTTCGAAGGTCGTGCCGGAAGCGGGCGGCGTTTCAGTCACGCGCGAAGTCGACGGTGGGTTGGAAACGATCAAGTTGAAATTTCCCGCCGTGGTGACGACGGACCTGCGCTTGAACGAGCCGCGCTACCCGTCGCTGCCAAATATCATGAAGGCCAAAAAGAAGCCGCTCGATGTGAAGAAGCCCGAGGACTTGGGTGTAGACATCAGTCCGCGGCTCAAGGTTTTGAAAACCTCCGAACCTCCAACGCGAAAAGCCGGCGTCATGGTCGGCAGCGTCGCCGAACTCGTGGACAAGCTCAAAAACGAGGCGGGGGTTCTTTGATGACGACACTTCTTCTTGCCGAGCTTTCGGGCTCTGAACTTGCACCGGCGACCGCCAAGGCGCTTACCGCGATCGCAGGTCTTAGCGGCGATGTTCATATCCTGGTCGCTGGATCGAACATAAAGCCCGCTGCCGAATCCGCGGCTAAGCTCAAAGGTGTTTCGAAGGTTCTTACCGCTGATGCACCGCACCTTGCCCATGGTCTCGCCGAAGAGGTGGCGGCGCTGATCCTGTCGCTCGCGAAGGACTACTCGGCGATCGCCGCGGCAGCCACGTCGTTCGGGAAAAATATCCTGCCGCGCGTCGCCGCCAAGCTCGACGTCATGCAGATTTCCGACATCACGAGGGTCGTCTCGCCCGATACGTTCGAGCGACCCATCTACGCCGGAAATGCGATCCAGACCGTGCAATCGGCGGAGAAGATAAAAGTCCTCACCATCCGCACGTCGGCTTTTGCGGCGGCAGATGAAGGCGGCTCGGCGGCGATGGAGACTGTCAGCGCGCCACCTGCGGTCGGCACAGCGACATTCGAGAAGGCAGAGCTGACGAAGTCCGATCGTCCGGAGCTGACGTCGGCGCGGATCATCATTTCCGGCGGTCGCGGCATGGGCAACGGCGAAAACTTCACCAAGTACATCGAGCCGGTCGCCGACCGCCTAGGCGCTGCGATGGGTGCGTCGCGCGCGGCCGTCGACGCGGGATTCGTTCCGAACGATTGGCAGGTCGGGCAGACAGGCAAGGTCGTGGCTCCCGATCTCTATCTAGCGGTCGGCATTTCAGGCGCCATTCAACATCTCGCGGGCATGAAAGATTCAAAGGTGATCGTCGCCATCAACAAGGATAGCGAGGCGCCGATCTTTCAGGTCGCGGACTACGGACTTGTCGCCGATCTTTTTCAGGCACTGCCGGAACTCGATGCAGAACTTCAGAAAGCGGGGCGCTGATTTCGCCGGCCCGCAACTGACCGAGGAAACTTTTTCATGCCGCAGGCGCAAAGGCTGATGGAAAAGGGCAGGGCGAGCATTCAGCCAGCCCGGTCGATCAGTAAGGTCGGCATCATTGGGGCCGGGCAGATGGGCACCGGCATCGCGCATGTCGTCGCGCTCTCGGGCTATGAGGTGGCGCTCAGCGATCTCAAAAAGGAAACCTACGACAGAAGCATCGAAACGGTCGAGGGCAACATGGCCCGGCAGATCGCTAAAGGCATCATCAAGGAAGACGACCGCGAACAGGCTCTCGCGCGCATCACTTATGCGCCAGATCTCGAAGCGTTCGGCGATTGCGATCTCGTCATCGAATCCGCGACCGAGGACGAAGCGTTGAAGCACAAGATCTTCGCCGCGCTCTGTCCGCACTTGAAGCCGACGGCGCTGCTCGCGTCCAACACCTCATCGATTTCCATTACGCGGCTTGCCGCGACGACCGACAGGCCTGAAGATTTCATCGGCATGCACTTCATGAATCCGGTGCCGTTGATGGAACTCGTCGAACTCATTCGCGGCATTGCGACCGAGGAC
This sequence comes from Hyphomicrobium sp., assembly GCF_035572195.1. Taxonomy (GTDB): domain Bacteria; phylum Pseudomonadota; class Alphaproteobacteria; order Rhizobiales; family Hyphomicrobiaceae; genus Hyphomicrobium_B. The sequence continues at coordinate 6,056 of NZ_DATNBA010000096.1, forward strand.
GAGACGTTTTCGACGGCGAAGGTCTTCGTCGAGAGTCTCGGCAAGACGACCGCCGTGTCGGAAGATTTTCCGGCCTTTATCGTCAATCGCATTCTGTTGCCTATGATCAACGAAGCCGTTTACACCCTCTATGAGGGCGTCGGTACGGTGGAGGCCATCGACAAGGCGATGAAGCTCGGTGCGCATCATCCGATGGGGCCGCTAGAGCTTGCCGATTTCATCGGGCTCGACACGTGCTTGAGCGTCATGCAGGTCCTTTACGAAGGGCTTTCGGACTCGAAATACCGGCCGTGTCCGCTGCTCGTCAAATATGTCGAGGCTGGATGGCTCGGCCGCAAGACTCAGCGCGGTTTTTATGATTATCGCGGCGAGAAACCCGTCCCGACGCGGTAGGCGGCAACTATCCAACTAACCGAGAAAGCGACCTATGCTCGTCGAAATGCCGGCGCGCTCAGCAAGCGTTGTCAGGAATGGATAGACGACGCCCCAGGACAGCGCCGCGATGGCAAGCGTCACCGCCAGCGCCACCCACCGGCGCATTCCCCAAAATATGCGATGCGTCATCGCGACGAATATGACGATGATCAGCATCGCAGCCGACATCACGCTCAGACCGACCGTCTGCATGTCGATGCCGGCAGTCGTCTTCGCGGCGATGACACCGGCCGCAAAGATGATCAGTGCGACGGCGGTCGCAATGATTGTGCAATAGCTCACGCTCAATGCGCAAAGTTTGACGTAGGACATCGGCGTGCGCGGTCGTGTGCCGAGTGCGCGGCAAACATAAAATTGGATGGGCGTCAGAATGGCGATGCCGACGTACTGCACGATTTCGTTGGTGATGACGGCGCCGGTGTCGGCGGTATCTGGAACGCCGAGCAGGGCCGAGTAGAGACGCGGCAACAGCACGTAGCTCAACGTCAGCTGAGCTCCGAGGCACGTCGACAGAAAAGCCCATTGTGATCGGTAGGTGGGATCGTCGGTCAGCCGAATGATCGTATCGACCGGATGGCGCAAAAATGAAAGCGCGACGGAGAGAATGCCGTTGGGTCTCGGCTTGCTGAGGAGCTGATTGGCGAGAGAACTCCAGCCTTCGGCCGTCGTGTTATCTACCGGTGCGCCGCAGCCGCTGCAGAAATTCCCGGTCAGCGCCGTGCCGCAGGCTTCGCAAAGCCCGGCTTCACTTGCTTCAGCCCCCGCCATGATCGCGAACTCCCCTGTCGCGGCCGATATCGGATTTTTATCATGGTTCGGGTGCGCCAGAAACTGGCGCAAGCCGGCTTGAATAGTTATGCAGCCATTGTTGGCAAGGCGTTGAAAGAGGACGAGAACAATGGCCGAGACATCACGGGTCGCGCTGGTCACGGGGGCGGGCTCGGGTATCGGCCGGGCAGTGGCGTTGAAACTACAGGCCGCAGGTTACGACGTGACGGTGCTCGGCAGGCGTAGCGGCGAGCTTGAGAAAACGGCCGGCGATGCCAAATCGGGCGGCGGGAATTTTCTCGTTGCTCCGGCCGATGTGACGGATGAAGTGGCGGTCAAAGCAGCGTTCGCGAAAACGCGCGACCGTTTCGGGCGGCTCGATCTCTTGTTCAATAATGCCGGGACATTTTCGCAAGCTGCGCCGCTTGATGAGCTGGCTCTCGCCGAATGGCAGCGCGTCGTCGACGTCAACCTGACAGGCGTGTTCCTCTGCGCGCGCGAAGCGATCCGCATCATGAAAGCGCAAGACCCGAAGGGTGGCCGCATTATCAATAATGGCTCGATCTCGGCGCAGGTACCCCGCCCGCTATCGGCACCCTATACTGCGACCAAGCACGCCATCACGGGGCTCACGAAATCAATTTCGCTCGACGGCCGTGCGCACAATATCGCGTGCTCGCAAATCGACATCGGAAATGCCACGACGGATTTGACGGCCAAAATGGCGAACGGAATTCTGCAGGCGAACGGCAGCGTCATGGTCGAGCCAAGGATGGATGTCGCGCACGTCGCCGACGCCGTGCTTTACATCGCCAACTTGCCGCTCGACGCCAACGTGCAGTTCATGACGCTGATGGCGACAACCATGCCGTTCGTTGGTCGTGGCTGATTTGGCCGTAGCACAACATATGAAAAGTCCGGCCGGACGGGCTTTCTAGGTACCCATCCGGCCGGTCCCCGTCACTCTGCGAAGGCGCTCCGGGGAAGTGACGCGTTCGTCTGCACCGTTCGCAGAGATCTCATAGACTGGCGTCAGTTCGGAAGAAGCACGCCGTTGATCACGTGGATGACGCCGTTCGACTGATTGACGTCGGCGATGGTAATTTTTGCCTTATCGCCCTTGCCGTCGATGACCCACCAGCCGCCCATCTTGTCGCCTTGAATGGTGATTGGTTCACCTTCGACCGTCTTCAATTCGAGCTTGCCGCCGTTGGCCTTCGCCTGTCTCGCAAGCCATGCAGCAGAATATTTGCCGGCAACGACATGATAGGTCAGGACGTTCTTCAGCTGGGCCTTGTTTTCAGGCTTGAGCAGGTTCGGCACCGTTCCTTCCGGAAGCTTGTCGAACGCGGCGTTCGTTGGTGCGAAAACCGTAAATGGACCTTTGCTTGCGAGTGTATCGACCAGGCCCGCTGCTTTGACGGCAGCGACAAGGGTCGTGTGATCCTTGGAGTTGAGGGCGTTCTCGACGATGTTTTTCGAGGGATACATGGCGGCGCCGCCGACTTCGACAGTCTTTTCCATCGTCTTGGCGAGCGAAGGTGTGTTGGCTATTGCGCCGAACGACAGCGCCATAGCGCAAGCAGATGCGCCGATTAATGAGGCGCGAACGATCTTCAACATGGGTTTTCTCCGGTTCATGTTTCATGCCTCCATTTCGGAGCGCGCCGGAGTTACGGATGATGTCGGAGAAGGTTTCGGAAATCTCATCTAGGATTTTTTTCATCGGCGGTGATCCAATTCGAGGATGCGGAATTCGCCGAACAGGCAATGCTAATTTGTCGTTGGAATGAGTTTGCCCGCAAAAACCACGGGGCCGGTCGGCGCACCGGTCGGCGAGCCGCCTTCAGGTTCGAGGCTGACGGCGAACGTCGCGTCTTTGATCACGTCGGGTTTGTAAGCCGCTAATGAAGGACGCATCACTGCGTGCGGTTCATCGATTACGCCCAAGGACTTCGGCGCGCCAAGACTGTCCTGCACCAGCCACAATTCGTAGCTTTTTCCGGGCTCATGTTTCGCGGCCACGGGACGGACCGTCATTGTACGTTCATCGACGTTGACGGTCACAAGAAACGCCGGTGATGTCGCGTCTTTCTGCAATACCGCTACGAGATTTTGTTGTTTTGGCCTTGGCTGAAACTCGCGCACGCCAACGGTCATGAGAAGAGTTGCCGCAAGCGCCGATGCCGCGAGCGCTGTGGCACGCCAGACATTCACGCGGCGGCGCAGTTCGACAATCGCGGCGTTGCCGACGGGCGCAATGTCTTCGCCATCGAGGCGGGCTTCGATCTTGGCATAAAGGCCGCTTGGCGGCGTTACGGGTGGCGCCGTTTCGGTCAGAGGCGCGAGGCGGCGTTCCCAATCGAGGATCGCCGCACTTAAGGCTGGTTCGCGCGTGCGACGGGCGGCAATCGAGGCGCGTTCGTCAGCGTCGAGCGTGCCAAGCACATACTCGGCTGCTAGACCATCGATGTCTTCATCATTGGTCATGAGCCGAGACAGCCTTTCAACGATGCCAGCGATCGGCGCAGCCAGGTTTTGATCGTGTTGACCGGCTGACCATACTTCGCCGCAAGTTCGTCGCGACTCAAGCCTTCGCAGTAGGCAAGCACGACCATTTGCCGGCGATCGGGTTCAAGGCGCGTCAGGCAGTCTGCTAATCGACGTCCATCTTCGCTGCGCATGATGGCGGCGAGCGCGGTTTCATCATCTGACGCGAAATTCTGAACTTCGGGATGATCTTCAATAGCGACCGGGCGCTTGCGGCGCACTTCATCCAGCGCCCGGTTGCGAGCGATCGTCGCCATCCACGAAATCGGCGATGCCCGGTCGGGACTGAAGTCAGCCGCCCGCTCCCAGATCTTCACGTAAACCTCTTGCAGCACCTCGTCGGCAATGTCCCGGCGCTTCAATATACGGAGAGCGATGCCGTAAAGTTTCGCGCTTGTCGCTTGATAAACCTCAGCGAACGCCGCCCGGTCTTTCCGAGCCACGCGGTGCAACAACGCGCTTAAGTCCTGGGCGGACGTCATGACAGTATGAACGCCAATTTCGAGCAATTGGATCGGTTGGCGGCCGAATTCGTGGCGCATCCGCGTAGGGCCGGCCTCGCGGCAATGCCGGCTGCAGTTACAGCGCCGCTGGCGTTATCTCGGTTTTGAGAAAGCCCGTCAAATCACGCGTCAGGTAGTGAATGTGGGCGGGCAGCTCGCGCCATTCCCTGATCTTCAGTTGCGCCGGGTGGTCGATATAATCGGAATGCACCAGGACTGTCGTCATGCCGAGTTCGGAAGCGACCACGAGATTGTGCGGCATATCCTCGAACATCGCGGCGCGTGCCGGTGCGATCGCGTGCAATTTCGACAGCTGGTCGAAGGCCTGACGCTCCGGCTTCGGAACATAGTCGAGGGCGGCGATGTCGCAAATATCCTCAAAGAGATGCAGCACGCCGAGCTTAGTTGCCACCTTCTCCGCGTGGCGTCGCGAACCATTGGTGAATATCAAGCGCCTGCCGGGCAGCGCTGCAATCGCCGCCGCAAGCTCGGGCAACTCCGGCACGACGGAAAGATCGATGTCGTGCACGTAGTCAAGAAACGGACCGGGTAGCAGTTTGTGGACCTTCATCAGCCCGGCGAGCGTGGTGCCGAACTGGCGGTAGTAGGCCTTCTGCAAATGCCGCGCGTGCTCGAAGGGAACGCCGATCGCCTTGGCGATGTAGGAGCCCATGCGCTGGTCGACCTCGGCAAAGAGATTGCACGAGGCGGGATACAAGGTGTTGTCGAGATCGAAAATCCAGGTGTCGACGTGTTGGAAGCCGCGCCGCGTTACAACGGCCTCGAGTGCATCGGCCACAGCAGACACTGAGGCCAGCGGGCCCATCAGGCTTTACCCTTCTTGCGGTCGGCGCGCCGAACGAGAGTGCCGACGCCATGCTCGGTAAAGAGTTCGAGCAGCACACAATGGGGCACCCGGCCGTCAATGATGACGACGCCCTCGACGCCCGCCTCGACGACTTCGATGCAACCCTCGATCTTCGGGATCATACCGCCCGATATGGTGCCGTTCTTGATCATCTCGCGCGCGTCTTCGATCGTAAGCTCGGGGATGAGCTTCTTGTTCTTGTCGAGCACGCCGGAGACATCCGTCAGCAACAGCAGGCGTTTGGCCTGCATGCGCGCGGCAAGAGCAGACGCGAATGTGTCGGCGTTGATATTGAGCGTTTCGCCGTCGCGGCTGATGCCGACTGGCGCGATCACCGGAATGAGATCCGATTTCGAGATCACCTCGACGATGTGCGGGTTGACCTCGAGCGGTTCGCCGACGTAGCCGATGTCGATGGCCTTCATCAGATTGGATTGCGGATCCGGCATCTCGGTGATCTTCTTGGCGATCATCAGATTGGCGTCTTTGCCGGAAATGCCGACGGCCTTACCGCCCTGCCGGTTGATCGCCGAGACGATCTCCTTGTTGATCTTGCCGGCGAGCACCATCTCGACGACTTCGACTGTCGGTTTGTCGGTGACACGAAGTCCGTTCACGAAATCGGATTTGATCTCGAGCTTTTGCAACATGCTCGCTATTTGCGGACCGCCGCCGTGGACGACGATCGGATTGATGCCAGACTGCTTCAGGTAAACGATGTCTTGCGCGAACGCCTTGGAAAGCTCGGCATCGCCCATGGCGCTGCCGCCAAACTTCACGACGACGGTCTGCTCGTCGTAACGGATCAAATGTGGAATGGCTTCGGCCAGGATGCGGGCCTGCAGGTGCGCCGACGGCCGTTCTTCGACGGGCGCGGCATCCTTTCCGGTGAAGCTTTTTCCTAACGTCACGGGGTTCCCCCAATCGGCATCGACCTGACCTGACGTGGCGCGGAGAATCGATCCGGCGCCCATCGCCGGTTGTCTTTGTCGCGGTCTTATAGCCCGTCAGCCAAATGCTCAACGGATTTCCCTCTGTTTTGCAACAGACGGGCCTTCCTGACGCAGGCGGGCGCTGGTCTGGGGACGAATGGCATTGTCGCCTGCCCACGGCCGGGCGAATGCTATACCTTCGCCACTCAGATGTGTTTCCGACACGTATTCACGATCGGCTTTGGCCGGTCCTTGCTTTCGTTTTGGGAGACTACGTGGGCGTGACAGCCACCGACCTTGCTCAAATCCCGATGTCGGCCGATCTCGGTTCGACGCTGGCGCGCGGTTCCGAGTTCGCCGAAGCGACGGGGGCGGGCGAGGTGACGCTTGAGCATCTGCTTGGGGCGTTGTGCGACGATCCCGACGCGATCGCAGTTCTCGATGCGAGCCATATCAACATCGAACGGCTCCGCGCCGATGTGACAGCGCGAGCCTATCAGGGCGGCGTGCAAAGTCAGGCCCCATCCCGCGGCGGTCTGGCCATATCGGAGGACGTCAGACGTATTCTCGAAGCAGCAGCCGCCGCCGCGCGGGGCAGCCGCAGGCGCGAAATCAACGGCGCCATAGTGCTCGCCGCCATCGTCGGCGACGCGCGCAGCACGGCGGCTGAGATTTTGCAGGCGCACGGATTGAACTTCGACGGCGCCATCCGTGCCTTGCAGTCGGCCTTGGCTCCGGTACGAGACATGCCTGCACAGGTTCCCGTTGCCGACGATGTTCTCGCCCGCGCTCGTGAGCGTGTGCAGTCGCGATCGACGCCATCGCTGCGGGACATGATGAAGGACATGCCGCGATCGGAACCATCGCAGCCTGTTGCCGTGCCGGAGACCGTGGAAAGGGAAGAAAAGGCGCCTCCCGCACCCGCCGCGACAGCCCCGCCAACCCAGGCACCCGTTGCGACCCCGATACAACCGGACGCAAAGCAAGCGGCCGTGGCTCCCGCCGAAGAAAATCGCGAGGCGTCGCCTGTTGGTGTTCCGCAAACCGCGACGGGCGGCAAAGGGCCGCCGGCACCAGCTCCCGCTCCGGCGCCGTTCCATCCTCAGCGCGGGTCCGGGGCCATGCCCGCGGCCGTTGATCCGGCTCTGCCGTTTCCGTCGCATCCGGCGGCGCAATGGCCGAGCGGTGGAAGCCATCCGGCACCTGAACATAAGCCGGCATGGCAGCCTGGAGCGTTAGGTTCCGGTCGAGACATTCCGGACTTCATCCGCGAGAGGAAAGGCACGGCCAGTCCGCCGCCGATCCCTCCGGGGGCGCCGAGGCCGGGCATGCATCCTCAGGGTGCTCCGCAAGGTGCGCGTGCCCGTGCTCCGGTTCCGTCGCCGGGCTACACAAGCCCCCAGCCGAACCCCAGCAGCAGCCGTCCCTCGCAGAATGCTCCGGCGCCGCAGCAGCGGCCGCAGCGCGGTGCAAACGAACGGCGCGGCAAGCCAGTGAAGGTCGAAGCCGGGAAGATCGCCGAGAATATCCCGCGCACGATGCGCGTCGGAAAAACGGCGCGCGTCGAAATCCGCATCGCCAAGGCGTCGGTCGACGCATTCACGGAAGGCCTCGAAGGTGGCGGGCCGGTTTGGCAGCACAAGGTCACGGTGACGAAAGCGATGGCTGTGCGGCTTCGCGCGCCCGAAGGCGGCTTTTTCATCGAGACGGCGTCGCCCGAAACGCAGTGGATCGAAAACAATATCGGTTTTCCGAGCGACGATTTCGCGAGCTGGCGATTCCTCGTCACGCCGCAGTCGCGCGGCTGGTCGCAGCTGCAGATCATCGTGTCGGCGCGGACCGTCGGCGCAGACGGCGTCGCCGCCGAGACGGCGCTGCCCGATCAGATCGTCGAGGTGAAGGTCCGCAGGAATATCAAACGCACGGTGCTCCGACTTTTGGGTTGGACCGTTGCTGCGGTCGTCGGCGGCGCGCTTTCGACATTCGGTCAAACGGGCTTCGCAGTCTTAAAGATCGTCGTGCAGAAGTTCTTCCATTGATCGTCCATGCGGTCGGCGATCGCGCGGCGGCTTACTGGCCGCCGTGTTCGTCGAGGAGCTTGGCGATCACAGCGCGCAATTCTTCAAATCCCATGCCCGTCTCGGCCGACGTCGCGATAACGCTCGGAAAAGCGGCGGGATGTTTTGCGAGCGATTGCAGCGTCCGCGTCATGGTGCTGGCGAGATCGGTCTGACTGATCTTGTCGGCTTTCGTCAGGACCACCTGATACGAGACGGCCGCAGTGTCGAGCAGCGCCATCATCTCGTCGTCGGCCGGTTTCAGGCCGTGCCGCGCATCGATCAGCAACACGACGCGCAGGAGCGTTCGCCGCCCTGAAAGATAACCCCGCAACGTGGTGTTCCAGGCCTTGACCTTGTCTTTCGGCGCCTGTGCGAACCCGTAACCCGGCATGTCGACGAGGTAGACGCCGGCCTCGGGTTCGGTGAAAAAGTTTAGCTCCTGCGTGCGACCCGGCGTATTCGAAGCCCGCGCCAGCCGCAGCTGTCCGACGAGCGCATTGATGAGGCTCGACTTGCCGACGTTCGAGCGCCCGGCGAAGGCGATTTCCGGACGGTCGTCGGGCGGCAAGTGATCGAGATCCGGCGAGCCGCGCGAAAACGTCCAGGCACGCGTGAAGAGGCGGCGGCCTTCTTCAATCGCTGCCGCCGACATGGGGTCCGTGACGGTCATCGCATCTCTCGATCAGGTAAGCGCGCCGTGAGCGTCTTTGGCCCGGACCTCACTTGCTAGCGTCGCCGCTCGCGCCAAATAACAGCTTTCGGATTGGCGCGACCGTGCGCCTGATGTTGTCCATCAAGTGGACGGGTGCACCGTTCTTCTTATTGATATGCAACTGCTGGAAGATCGACAGTGTGTTGCTCCAAGCCCAATAAATTACGAGGCCGGCCGGAAAACCTCCCAGCAAGAACGTGAAGACCAGCGGCATCCACGTGAAGATCTGCTGCTGGATGGGATCCGGTTGCGGCGGGTTGAGCTGCATCTGAACCCACATCGTAAGGCCCATGATGATCGGCCAGATGCCGATGTGCATGAACTCCGGCGCGGCGAACGGCAAGGCTCCAAACAGATTTACAATCGAAGTCGGATCGGGTGCCGAGAGATCCTGAATCCAGCCGAAGAACGGCGCGTGGCGCATGTCGATCGTGACGAACAGCACCTTATAAAGCGCGAAGAAGACGGGGATCTGCAACAGGACCGGCCAGCATCCGGCCAGCGGATTGATCTTCTCCTTTTTGTAGAGATCGAAGATCTCTTTTTGCTGGCGCTGGGCGTCGTCCTTGTAAAGTTCCTTTATGCGCTGCATCTCAGGCTGCAGCTTTTTCATGCGCGCCATGCTCGTGTACTGCTTGTTGGCAAGCGGAAAGAACGCCGCTTTCACGAGCACTGTCAGTATAAGAATCGTGACGCCGAAGTTGTGCACGATGCTGTTGATGAATTCCATCAACTTAAACAACGGCCGGGTGATGAAGTAGAACCAGCCCCAGTCGATCATCTTGTTAAATTGCAGAATGTTAAGGGCGCTCTCATAGCCGTCGATCAGCGTCGACTGCTTGGCGCCGGCATAGAGATGCGCATCGACGCCTTTGCGGGCGCCCGGCGGAACAACGAGGGCGCCGAGCAGATAGTCTGCTTGAAACGCGTCTTTGTTTGCCGCGTCGTTCGCCTTGAGTGCCGAATACATCGCCCTGTACGCGGCCTTCTGGTCGGGAACCAGCGCCGTCGCCCAGTATTTGTCTGTGATGCCGAGCCACCCGCCGATTACGTTTTCAATCGTTTTCGGAACGCCGCTCTTGATGGCATCTGCGTAGGTTATTTCCTGCAGCCCGTGTTCGCCCGACACGCCGATCAGGCCTTCATGCAGCAGGTAATACGGCTGCGATGCGGGGTGGCCGCTGCGGTGCACACGCGCGTATGGCAGCAACGTGATCTCCGCCGAGGTCTTGTTCTCGACCTCGTCCACGACTTTGAACATGTAGTCTTTGTCGATGGAAATGTTGCGGTGAAAGACGAGGCCTTGGCCGTTGTCCCACACGAGGGTAACGGGTGTGTCAGGCGTCAACGCAGTGCCGCTCTCCAATGACCAGAGCGAATCGCGATCCGGAACTTTTACCTGCGTTCCACCCTGCGCGACCCAGCCGAACTCGGCGAAATAGGCCTCAGGCGAACCGGCAGGCGACAGCAACGTCACCTTCTCGCTGTTTGGGTCGACGGTGACATGGTACTTCGTCAGTATAAGGTCGTCGATGCGGCCGCTCTTCAGCGCGATCGAGCCTTTGAGCGACGGCGTCACGATTGGGACCCGCGGCGAGGCTTTGAGCGTTTCGTCCCGCGTCAGCGGGGTCGCTGTCGGAGTCTGCTGACCTGCGGCCGGAACGTTGGCGCTGGGTGACGCTACAGGCGCGTTGGCGACGCTTGGCGGGGCTTCGGAGGACGACGTGCCATCCTTCTGCGCTTCGAGTTTTTTATTGAACTCCTGGCGAGCCTGCTCATGCTGAATTTGCGGACGCGCAAAAAAATACTGCCACCCCATCAGTACGGCGATCGACAGCGCAACCGCGAACATCAAGTTGTTTTGGTCTTTAGGATCGTTCGGAGATTTCATTAAGACCTCGGGTGAGCGCCGACCGGGGCGGGCGCCTTGTGCGACCCCGGAAGCGATGGCGGAAACTCGTCATAAACGGAAGGGGACACCCGGTCACGCTGAACCTTTTTTGCCGTCCGCAGTCCGTGGCGCGGATCGGGTCTCGACCGGGGGGCCGCGCTTATTGCTGCCGCGAAGTGCTGCGAGAGCGCGCGTAACATCCTCAAGTAACAGAGCATACGGGCGGTCGAGCGCGGTACGTCGAGCGACAATGACGTAATCGCACGAAGCCTCAGCACCGACCGCGCCAGCGGCAAAAGCCGCCTTGAGCCTGCGGCGAATGCGATTGCGAGTCACGGCATTGCCGAGTTTCTTTGTGATCGTGAACCCGAAGCGAGGCCCGTCGCCGTGTCCAGGCATCATCGGCCGCTCCCGCATTTCAATAAGGAATGCAGGGGTCGACGAACGGCGACCGCCGCGTACCGCGAGAAATTCGGTACGCGCCTTGAGGGTTGGCAGGATCGGAATAATTGCCTCCGCCCGCGAGAGTTCACGGCTACACGAGCCTTGGCCCGGTTTACGCCGAGAGGCGCTTGCGGCCCTTGGACCGGCGGCGTGCAAGAACCCTTTGACCGCCGGCGGTCAGCATGCGCTTGCGGAAGCCGTGGCGGCGCTTGCGAACAAGGCGGCTCGGCTGATACGTGCGTTTCACGGATATCTCCGTTCAAGTCTCTTGGCCGCTCCGTCCGAAGGGACAAGCTGGCAAATTGCTTTTGTTTTCCGTAGGTTAAGAAAAGCGGCAACGCCTGGATAACGCCCCAGCAGAAACCCCACTTCTCCGGAAGTCCGGCCCTTATAGTTGCCACATCTGAGCAAGTCAACGCGGCGGCGGGACTACGGCCATACGGCTTGTCCGAGGCTTCGGCGCAAGCCGTCCTTAAATCCAGTCGCCGGTGGCAGCGGGCTTCGATCCCGTGAATCCCAGACGACAACGATCCTTCAGCAAAGGTCATACGATAGGCCGACTTTGTCCCCCGTATTCATTGCGCTCGGACGTCGTGATGCGATGACAGTGGCAAGCGAACTCGTAAGAAAAGGAGCTGAAAACCCCACGTCTTCAGACGCTCAGAATACGGCGGTCGATTAAGGTGGCGCCGTAATTGACGCTTTAGCGTATCAGCGTGTCAGATCGCCTCCGCCATCGTGCTTCCAATTCTGGAAAGGCCGTCATGCCCAAGGATAGTCCTGCTTCCGGCGCTGCGGCGCAGAACGAAATAATCGAGGCCGATTTCTGCGTCATCGGCGCGGGCTCGGGCGGGCTTACGCTTGCCGCCGCTGCCGCCGCCTACGGCCAGCGCGTGGTCCTTATCGAAAAACACAAAATGGGTGGCGACGGATTGAACTACGGCAGCGTGCCGTCGAAGGCGTTGCTTGCCGCGGCGAAGCGGGCCAACGCGATGCGAACCGCATCGCTGTTCGGTATACGGGGCGTCGAGCCGCTGATCGATCATCGTGCCGTGCAAGAGCACGTTAAAAACGTGATTGCACAAATTGCGCCGAACGATGCCGTGGAGCGTTTCGCGGGCCTCGGCGTGCGCGTGATCACGTCGGCTGCGCGGTTCGTCGACAAGTCAACGGTGAGCGCCGGCGACTATCGCATTCGGGCTCGGCGCTTCGTCATTGCGACAGGGTCTTCGCCCGTCATCCCGTCAATCCCGGGGCTCGCCGACGTTCCTTATTTCACGAATGAATCGATCTTCGAGAATGCCGATTCAATTCCGCATCTGATCGTCATTGGTGCCGGATCGACGGGTCTCGAACTGGCGCAAGCTCACCGCCGTCTCGGTTCGCGGGTGACAGTGCTCGATGCCGCCCATGCCATTGCCGAGGAAGATCCCGAACTCGCCGTCGTCTTGCTCACGCGACTTTCCAACGAAGGCATCGTCATTCGCGAGGGCGTCCGCATTACCCGTGTCTCAGGCGGTCAGGGGCGCATTGCGCTCGAGATCGAGAGCCGCGACGGAATGGAAACCATCGAAGGCAGCGACCTGCTTCTTGCCGCTGGCCGCAAGGCCAATGTTGCCGATCTAGGACTCGAGGCGGCCGGCATCGCGCTCGCAAACAAGGCGATCAAAGTCAACTCAGGGCTCAGAACGAGGAACCGTCGCGTGTTCGCGATTGGCGATGCGGCAGGCGGCCCTCGATACGGTCATGTCGCTACGGACCACGCCGGCATCGTCTTGCGCCGGACGTTGTTCCGCCTCCGCTCCAACACCTCCGGCCGCGCCGTGCCACGGGTCATCTATACCGATCCCGAGCTCGCCCATATCGGCCTCAGTGAACCAGAAGCGCGCGCAAAGCACGGCAAGATCAACGTGCTGCGGTGGCCCTTCCATGAGAACGATCGGGCGCAGGTGGAGCGAGAAACGGATGGCCATATCAAGGTTGTGACCTCGAAGAAGGGCCACATCCTCGGCGTCTCGATCGTTGGGGCCAGTGCCGGAGAGATCATTCAGATGTGGTCGCTTGCAATGTCCCAGGGCCTTAAAATCCGAGCCATGACGCAATGGATCTCGCCCTATCCGACACTCTCGGAAATTAACAAACGCGTTGCATTCCGTTACTTTGCAACAGAGCCCAGTAATCCCTTCGTGCGCAAAATCATCGCGTTGCTGGCTAAGCTCGGCTAATGATTTTCACGACTGGAGATTCTTAACTGGGTGCATCGCGCAATTCTCAATAACAACGGACAGCACGGCAACGATTCGGCGGCGAAGAGTTCAGCGGCCGGGGCGCCCCGGCGCGCAATAACGCGCTTTTGGGCCCGCCTTGGGCTGCCCGCGAAACTGCTGCTGCTGACGGCCGTGTTCGTGCTGATTGCTGAAACGCTGATCTTCCTGCCTTCGGTCGCGAGTTATAGAATGACGTGGCTGCAGGAACGGCTGACGGCGGCGCAACTCGCGGCACTGGCATCCGACGCATTTCCCGGTGGGCAAATTCCGTCCGGGCTTCGGGCAGATCTGTTGCGGACCGCCGAAGTGCGCGCCATCGCATCGCGCCGTGAAAACGAGCGCCGATTGGTTCTCGCCCCGCCGGACGACGTGTCGATCGATTACGTTTACTACCTGCAGCGTGAGCCGGATTCCTTCTGGGAAGGCATCGGCCTCAAATTCAAACAGGTCGAGGACGCAATCGCGACTCTCTTTGCCAACAACGACCGAACTATTCGCGTCGTCGGACATAGTGGCCCCGACAGCAACGACCTGATCGAGATCGTCATTCCCGAGCGGCCTCTAAGGGCGGCGATGATGCGGTACGGCCTCAACATCCTTTGGCTATCGATCATCTTGTCGCTGCTCACCGCGGCCGTCGTCTACTTCGCGCTGACCTGGCTTTTCGTGAAGCCGCTGACACGGCTGACGAGCAACATGCTGCGCTTCTCCGAAGATCCGGAGGATGCCAGCCGCATCATGCCTCTCACCGGCCGCGTCGATGAAATCGGCGTCGCCGAGCGGGAGCTGGCGAGCATGCAGCGGCAGCTCTCCGGTCTTCTTGCGCAGAAAACCAGGCTCGCCCAGCTTGGCCTCGCCGTCTCGAAGATCAATCACGACCTGCGCAATATGCTTGCGAATGCGCAGCTCATCTCGGACCGTCTTGTCGACATTCCTGATCCGACGGTTCAGCGCTTCGTGCCGAAGCTCATCGCCACGCTCGACCGTGCCATCACGTTTTGCAATGCGTCGCTGAAGTTCGGGCGGGTCACGGAAGAAGAGCCGCGCCGCGAGCTGATGCTCTTAAAGCCGCTCGTCGAGGAAGTGGCGGACAGCCAAGGCTTGCCGCGCGAGGGTTCAATCGCGTTCATTGCCGACATGGATGACTCGCTGCGCGTTGATGCCGACCACGAGCATCTGTTCAGGGCGCTGAGCAACATCGTCCGCAATGCGATGCAGGCCATCGAAAGCATCGAGGACAAGACGGACGGCGAAATCCGCGTCGCCGCACATCGCGAGGGCCGGAAGGTGGTCATAGATGTGACAGACAACGGCGCCGGCATTCCGCAGAAGGCGCGCGAAAATTTGTTCAAGGCGTTTCAAGGCTCGACCAAAAAGGGCGGCACGGGTCTCGGCCTCGTCATCGCCGCCGAACTCGTGCAGGCGCATGGCGGCACACTGACGCTTGTCGACGGCTCGAATGCCGCGCATTTCCGCATCGAGCTGCCGGACCGTTCCCCGCATTGACGCGGGCTGCACCTTTTGGCGAGCTGTCCAGCTTCATAGATGAGCGAATTATGCCGGGTCCGAGAACCGGAACGAGGGCCTTGCGCTTAATGGCGCGAGCCACTAGAGAGAGGGGCTTCGCCGCCCCGGCAACCTTGCCGGACGGGGCTTTTTGCCCTCGCGCTGCGAGGATGCGCCCGTAGCTCAGCTGGATAGAGCACCAGACTACGAATCTGGGGGTCGGAGGTTCGAATCCTTCCGGGCGCGCCACTCCCGAACAAAGCCACTCCCATACAAAAGAGAGAACTGCGGACGCGGTTTTGTCTGGGCCATTGCAATACAATTACTTCAGCGAGGGGGCGTCAGCCCTAGAGCCGCCCGGCCAAGATGCGACTAAAAATCCGGGTGGTTGGAACTCAATAGATGTTTTAGTCTTGAGTTTGAGGACGGCCTCAAATCAAACACACGGCGGGGACGGCCCCTAAGGAGGGGCCATGGCGTGGGTGTATTTGGTTCTCGCTAGCGTGTTCGAGATCGCGGGCGCAATTTTTTTAAAGAATGCTGACGGATTTACGCGGCTCGGCCCGACGGTTCTTACCGTCGCCAGCATGACCACGAGCATTGTGTTTCTTGGTTTCGCGATGCGAACGCTATCGATGGGCTCGGCATACGCAATCTGGACCGGAGTGGGCGTCGTCGGTGTGGCATTTCTCGGAATTCAGATGTTCGGGGAATCGAGCAGTCCGGTTCGACTAGTAAGTATTAGTCTGATCGTCGCCGGAGTCGTCAGCTTGAAGTTGATGGAATAGGCTCCGGGCGGACGTCTTTGATCGAGACGCCTGCGCCGCGCTCTTCGGCGCGCGGCGCCATCGCGTGCTGCGGCGCGTATTCACGACCGTGTTCGCGAACGAGACGTTTCAACAGATCTGTGGTGGTGGCGTTCATGTCTCGTCTGCGCCCCCCCGATAGGCGTCAATGCACGCTCGTGCACTATTTCGAATGTCAATCTTCGCAACCGGTGGCACCGCTATAATTTCGGCGCTGTCTTCAACCTCGACGGCTGCCCTAGCAAATTCGCGACGTGCGCGAAATTTTCGTTGGGCAAAATTGGGCTCAGCGGGTGCACGGACGGCATGCATTGGCTGACATCAGCCTGCACCTGGTCTTCCAGTATAGCAGCAGACATCGGACCTCGACGGACTTCATCGTCACGGGTGTTCACTGCATCAGTTTCCCCATGCCAACCGGCGGCAAAGCGCGGCGAAGAGACCCGCGCACGCTGCATCCTATAAATCTTCAAATAGCGATACCAGGACTGGATTGCGGCATAACGTAGGCCGGTCATGCCGCCGGTGAAATGCACGCGCCAGATGTAGTACTTGAAAAAATTCATCGGAATTTCGGTGATCAAGCGTGGCAGCAACGGCGCGGTCGAATGAGGATCGGCGTATTTGACCGAAAGCCAGGCGCGTTCGTCCAGCTTTTTCTTCATGTCGTCGAAGGAGCGCATCGAATGGTGATGAATCGTGGCGCGAAGCGCTCCGATACGGTGGTCGTCGGTCACAACCGAATCATGAATTGCCGAATCGCGGAAGCGGACGAAACGGCGGTCATACAAACGAACATACCAGTGATCCCGCGCCCATGCCCTTGGCCTCGCATTGCCGGGATAGATCAGGTGGATCGGCATGCCGTAAGCGACAAAAGGCGGAAGACCTTTCTCGAATAGCCTTACAATTTCGATCTGAAGTTCGCGGGTCACGACCTCGTCGGCGTCGATATTGAAGACCCAGTCATTGCGGCATTGCGCTTCACCAAAGCGCTTCTGACCGCCGAACCCCAGCCACGGCTGCGTGACCACCCGCGCACCTTCCTGGCGCGCTACGGCGACAGTATCATCCGTGCTTTCGCTATCGACGACGATGACTTCGTCGACCCAAGATCGGACCGAGCGAATGGTTCGGGCGATACGATCCGCTTCGTTCTTCGCGATGATGAAGCAAGATATTGGCAACATGCCGTTCACAATCGTATCCAACCGATCGTCCGCGTCCCGAACACTAAGCCTACTTGGTCAAAATGTATTTGCGCACAAATGAACTGCGTTCACGACATTTCGTGTGCTGCTTGTCGGAATTTGCACATGTACTTGCAGTACTCAACTGCTCGCAGATGAAAGCGATGTGGATAGTGGGTGACAAGAATGTTTTTTTTACTA
>NZ_DATNBA010000097.1:0-11669 GCF_035572195.1 Hyphomicrobium sp.
ACCCGCGCCTCGTCGGCGGCCGCTAGCGCCTTGAACAGCGGACCGTCCTTCTTGACCATGCGCGTCGGCGTCCGCAGCTGATCGAGCGCCCGCTTGGCTTTGTCCCGAACGATCTCGAACGCGTCGCCCGCCGCGGCCGCCTCGATTTCTCGCCCAATCAAATCGCGCAGCACCGCACGCTCGCCGCGCGATTTTTCTTTTCCGTTTTCGGGGTCCGTGTCCGGGTCGGGCGGCAATAGCGAGCGCTGCTGGCGGACCCAAACAAGACCGAGACCACCGGGAAGGTCGCCCGATCGGCCGGTCAGCAACGCCAAGCGTTCCTCAGCTTCGGCGTTGCGAGCCACGTCTTTGCCGGTGCTGACGTCCGTCAGAACAGCACTGGCTCCGCGCCCGAATTGCTTGCGGATCGACCAGCGCCGACCCTGGGCTTCGAATTCGGCTTCGACCAAAGGCTCGCCGCCCGCATGCGGACGCATGTCGTCGAGTGCCGCGCCAGTCACTTTGTAGCGCGTGAGAAACGCAGCTTCGAGCGCGCGAAAGAGCGTCGACTTGCCCATTTCGTTCGGCCCGGCGAGGACGTTGATGCCGTCACCGAAACCCTCGACGGCGGCCGGTTGCGCAAATCGCCGGAAGGCCGCGACACGGAGTGCGAGAAGCTTCACGGTTTTGCCTCGTGTCGTGCTTCGGCGGCAAATCCGGCGAGACGCAGCAGCGCCGTCGCAGCGTGAGCCTGTTGTGGACTGTCCGCATCGGAGCCGATCGCGGCAAGCTGGCGCGCCGCTTCCAAAAGCTGCCCGGTGAGGCCGAGAGCTTCGAAATCCGCCGCTTCCGGATTCACCGCCAACGCCTTGTCGTCGAGATCGAGGAAACGCAGCCGCGCACTCCAGACTTCGCGCCAGGATTGGAGCGCGGCACGTTCGGTGAGCGAAAGATGTCCAGTGAGCCTCAGATGCACCAGCGTTTTGCCGAGCGATAATGCGGAAGCTTCAAGGTCGCGCTCGACAGTCGCGAGGTCGGCCACGCTATGGATTGCGCGATCCATCCCAACCCAAGTGAATTCGCTGCTTCGCAACTTCTCGACGGTCGCGAGCTTCGCCTCTTCGAGCACGACCGAAAGCACGTAGCCGGGCTCGTTGTCAGGATATTGATCGGGCTCCGGCGTGCCGGAGTACCACGTGTTTTGCGCGACACTCTCGACGCCATGCCAATCGCCAAGGGCGAGATAGCTGAGGCCGGCGCGCTTGGCGCGATCCGGCGCCAGTCGCAGAGCCGCCGTGTCGTCGCTGCCGAAGCCGCGCACAGAACCATGCGCAAGGCCGATGCGCGCGACACCCGGCGGCGTCACCGCGATGTCCATCCAATCCGTGATGTCGCGGCCTGGGTCTTTGGACGTCAACGGCGACGGCAGCAGCACCGCCTCGCGGCCTAAAGCGTGAGGCACGGCTTTATCGAGGACGACCACGTTCGCCGGTGCCCCGATGCGCACGACCTGATCCCAGACGCCGCTGATGCGCGCCGGATCGTGATTGCCGGGCATCAAGAGCCACGTCAGATCGCTTAGCTCCGCGAGCCGCGCCAGCGCACGCCGAATGTCGATCGTGGCAATCAACTCGGAATCGAAGATGTCACCGGCGACGACAACGTGCTGCGCACCCTGGCGGCGGGCGATGTCCGCGATCCGCGCGACGATGCCGAGCCGCGCCGCCGCTAGCTCGCCCGCAAGCGCCGGCTCGAAACGGCGGAATGGCTTGGCGATATGCCAATCGGATGTATGGATGAAGCGGAAGGTCATGCGTTCGAGACCTTTCCTGCTTCGGCTTGCAAGTTCAAGTGAAGACTAATCGGGATCGGCAATGGTGTGGACAACTGGCGCTAGCGTGCGCGCAAGGAAAACGAGCGGAGTGCTGTCTTTGGTGCGCGCAACCTCGATAAATCCGTTCCGGTTATAAAACCGCACATTGTCCGAATTAGCACTTGTCACAACGTGAACGCCCGGCGCGCCCCTCCGCGTCGCCTCGGTGACAAAAGCCTCGATGAGCCGTCCGCCGATGCCTCGATTGCGGAACGCCGGTGCGAGGTTGATGTGAAGATGTGCAGGATATTTTCTCGTGAGGTCACCGAAAGCGGCGACGTAGCCAATATCGGCGAAACGTTCGCTCAAGCCCGGATCGTCGATTGCTCCGACGACATATCCGGCGACATCTCCTGACGCAGCGAACGCAAGATAGACAAATTGCGGATCGTCGCGCAGGTAGCGACCGAGCCAGCGCTCGCGAAAGACCGCCTGCGCCGCATCGCTCTCGAACGATTTGCTATTGCTGGCTTCGAAAAATATCGCATCGATCTCATCACTGAGTTTCGAACTCGGCGTGACGTCGAGATAACGATGGATCGTGACGGCGGCGGTCATGTGCCCCGCACGGTATCACGGCGCACGAGCCTAGTCCGCGCTGTTGACCGCAGCGACGAGCTGTCTGCGAAAGCCGGCCGGCAGGTCAGCAGGAATGGCGGCCTTTGCCACCCGAACAGGATTTTGAGCGTCCACCGGGGCCGCATCGGCCGTCGCCGGATTTGGGCCACCGTAATTGCGGCTATAGGGCTCCGACGGATCGTCCGGCATTTGGCGAATGCGCGGCGAAGGCGGCGGCTGTGTTGGCAGCCCGTCGGCCTCGACTTCGCCCGCCGGCGCTTTCGCAACGTAGGCGGCAACTACCGGCGCCTTGGCATAATAGACGTTGCTGTCGGAGGCGCATCCGGCCTGGAAAATCGCGAGGGAGATGATTAGAAACGGCGCGGCAGCCGCGCGAACGATCTTCGCCGGCACGAAACCGGAATCCAACGCAAACATGGGGTACGCCTTTAACGCCACAAACTGCTACGAGACACAACGCGTCGTGCCGGATTGAAACAGCGTGGCGTTAAGGAGGTCCTAACGTCCGTCGCGATCGAGGCTTACGGACGTCCGAGCCAGTTCGAAGCGGCGTTACGGGAGCTTTACGCCGGGTATCAGCCCCGATGCCCCGATGCCGTTGAACAGCGCCTGAACCGCGAGCGCGGCGAGCAGAATTCCGAAGACGCGGATCAGAACGCGCTGTGCCGTGACCCCCAAGAGGCGGCTCAACTGCTGCGCAAGAACAAGAAGCGCCAACGTCAACACCATCACCGAGCCGAGCGCGCCCATGACGACCGCCAGTCCGAGCGGCTCGCCGTGCGCGTTGGCCGCAAGCAGAATGCCGGCACTCATCGCGCCGGGCCCGGCGAGCAACGGCGTCGCCAACGGAAACACCGCAACATCGTCGCGCGACTGCGCTTCGGCTCCTTCCGGCGGCGTCAGTTTGATCGAACCGCCCGGCCGCGCGAAAATCATGTCGATCGCGATGACCAACAGGATAACGCCGCCGGCGGTTTGCAGGGCGGCGATCGAGACGCCGAGCTGATTGAGGATCGGTCCGCCGAGCAATGTGAAAAACGCCAGGATCGCAGACGCGATTAGCGTCGCTCGGATGGCGATGGACTGACGCTCGGCGAACGCCATCTTCGGCGTCAAGGTCGCAAAAATAACGGCCGCTTCGAGCGGCCCGATGGTCGCGAAGAACGTCGTGAAACTCCTGAGCGCGGTTTCAAGCATCGGCGGCGTCCACTGCCAAGCGAATCCCAGGCCGGAACGAGCAGCAACGCGGTGGCTGCGATGCCGCCGCGTGCGGTGTCGCGCCGGTCGTTTCGGCAATGGTCATAAGCACTCGATAACGGCTCCTGCTAACAAGCCTGATCGTTATAGACACGGAACGATTCTCGACGGATCATTGTCATTAGGGGGAAACAATCGCTCTTACTTAGGGAGATTGGTACGTGACCGAAAGGACCATATCAGGGGATGCCGGGTTTCGCGCCCAGCTTGCAGGTTTCAGTCTTACGACTGCGGAAATCCTTTATCGCCTTCCCGATCATCCATCGCTGCTGCAGACGTACATTTGGCAGGAATACGATTCCGCCCCACGCTTTCCGAAACTGCAGTCGTTTCTCGACTTTTGGATCGCCAAGCTTGACGGCAAGCTGTTCCGCGTGACGGTCGCCCATTCAAAGCTGATACGACCGGCAGAGCTGAGGCTCGTCGGCACCGAATTCAAGCTCAATTGAAAGCCGTCGGGCCGGTTTAAAAGGTTGCCGTTGGCGGCAGATTATTTCGGCGGGCTGAATAACATCGTAGCCAGCGAGAGCGGGCTCGAGTCCGAGTTGTTCAAATCATACAAAGCAGAAAACCGCGCGATGAATTTCTCGAGTTTCTTCGGGTCCTGCAGATCGGCCAGATCGAGTTTTTTGGTGATCATGTTGGCCTGAAGGTCGATGTCGGCATTCGACATTGCCACCGGCAAGCCCAGCGCTGTTTGTACGACTTGCAAAAGCGCCTTATCGGCAAGAATGCTGAAAGGTGACGTGATCGCCGGCGCCATGCGCTGGAAATATAATGCCAGACGCACGCCATCGTTGTCACTGCCGGCTTCCTGTTCCATGGATTGACGCAGATAGAGGTCAGACGTCGCGACGAGGTCGCTGCGATCCTGCGGCTGCAGTTGAGGAACGGGCAGGACGTTGCCGTCCGAGCCGAAATTGAAAGCGGTCGCCAGCGCCCTGAAGTCCGTATTGCCTTTCTGATTGACGAAGCTCTTGGGATCGAGCGGATCGCTCGTCAGAATTTTGCGCAGAACATCATTGGAGACGTTCTGATCTTTGAAGCCGTATGCCTGCAGCGCGTAGGCAACGAGGCGCTGATCCTTCAGGAAATCGTCGACGGACCCGATGCTGCTTATCGTCTCGCTGTAATAGGTACTTTCGGCCGTCGTCTGGTCCGGCGAGGCACTACCGGATTGCGCGGAGTAGAGCCCGATTATGGACGACAGGTCGTTATTCGTCTGTGGGCTGCTGACCGTTTTAGCTTTGCCGTCCGAACCGAAATTGAAAGCGGCGGCGAGGGCCTTGTAGCTTTCATTGTGCACGGTGTTGACGTAGCTGCCCGGATTTGTGGGATCACTTTCCAAAATCAGCTTCAGCCTCATCTTGGATTCCGAGTTCGGATCGAGCCCGAAGGCAGTCAAAACGTAATTGTAAAGTCGGCCGTCATTCAATAGGTCGTCGACCGACGTAATGCTGCCAATGCGCTGCTGATAATAAGCTGTCTCGGTATTCTCGGCGCTGACGGCACTGTCATCATAATCGGCGGAATAAAGATCAACGGCATTGTTGAGTTGATCCGCCGACTGCACCTCGGCTCCGGGAGCGATCGTGCCGTCGGTTTGGAAATTGAATGCGGCCGCGAGCGCGCGATAACTTGCCGATGCCTGCTTGTTCGCAACGCTGTTGGGGTCCGAGAGATCGCTCGTCAGGACGGCACGGAGCGTAGCTTTCGACTGCAAGACGGGATCGAGCCCGAATGCCGTCACGGCGTAGTCGATGAGTTTGCTATTGGCCAAGAGGTCATCGACCGTGGTGACGCTCGAAATATTGTCTTGATAATATTTCGTCTTGAAGGCGGCACCCGCAGGACTGGCGCCCGCGCCGGTGGCATCGTAGTTGAGATAAACCGTGTCTTGGATTTGCGCGTTGGATTGAACCGTCTCGCCCGCCGCGACGGAACCATCGGGCTGGAACGAGAATGCAGCCGCAAGCGCCCGATATCCTGGGTTGGTCAGCTGATTGGCGTAGCTTCCGGGATCCGACAGATCGCTCGTCAGGACGGCGCGAAGCGTAACGTTGGAGGTTATGTTGGGATCCAGACCGTAGGCAACGAGCGCGTAATTCAGAAGCTGCGGACGGGAAAGCAACTCATCGACCGACCGGACCGTGCCGATGTTGTTTTGATAATACTCGGCGCCGCTCGCAGCTGCCGTCCCCAGCCTGATGCGCTGCTCTGAATAAAGGCCGATGGTATCGTTTTCGTCGGCAGTCTCTTGAGCTGCCACCGGCGAAGTGGTGACCGTGCCGTCCGTCGAGAAGTTGAACGCCTTGGCCAAAGCCATGAAGCGCGGATCGGTAAGTTTCCCGACGAAGCTCTTCGAGTCGTTGACGTCGCTCTCCAGCACCTTGCGCATGAAGGCCTTGGCGTACGTCATATCTTCCAGCCCATAGGCCTTCATCGCGTAGGAGAACAAGCGCGTGTTGTCTATAAAATCGTCGACCGATTTTACCTTGCCGATATTGTCCTTGTAGTACTGGGCATCGCGTGAAACCTGGGCCTCCAAAGACACCCGGGTGAGTGTTTTCGTAAGATCGGCCGTGTAGCTTCGATACGATAAGTAGGTCGAGATCATCGTCCCAGTCTGCCTTGCTTCGCGAGTTCCAGGCAACACCCATGACGCCCGCTGCGATCCGAGTGCCAACGGGCGAATCGCACCGCCGATAATGAGAAGAATGAGAGAATGAATGCTTAAGCTTGCGCAGGCCCGCATTCGAATGAAGCCCTCCGCCACGCATCATCGAGCCGGCTAGCCCGGGGCGCGGGCTCTGGCAGTCTTGACGACGATGGTGACGATAACCGCCGTTCCCGGAGCGCGTGGCTCGACCTCAACCTTGCTGTCGAGCTGCGCCGCAAGCATCTGCACCAACCGGTTGCCGAGACCACCATCACGCGGCTTACCGGATTGACCAATTCCGTTGTCGGCCACGGTGAGCTTATAGACGTCGCCCGCCCGCTCGAACGTCACCTTGATGATACCCTGACGCTCATCAGGAAAGGCATGCTTGGCCGCATTGGTAATCGATTCATTGATGATGAGCCCAAGCGGCACCGCCTTTTCGAGGCTGATAGAATGACTTTCAGCAATACACTCGATCGCAACCGGCCGCATCGCGAGTCGCGACAAACGCAGGTCCGCGCATAATTCGCCGATATAGGATTTGGTATCGACCACAACGTGGTCATCACGAAGCTCGAGCTGGCGGTGCACTCGGGCGATGGTTTGTACGCGGTCGGCCGCGGACACGAGGGCTTCTCGTGCATCCTCTCCGGCGGAACGCGACTGAAGGTTCAACAACGTAACAATATTCGCGAAATCGTTGCGGGTGCGATGGGCCAGCTCGTTAAGCAGCAGCTCCCGGTCTCTCACCGCCACTTGCGCAGTCTCACGCTCCATTATCAGGTCTACGAGACCTACATGCAGCGCTTCCACGACGAGCGAAATAAGAACGCCAGTAAAGAAGAATAGCGCAAGGGCCGCCTGATCTTCGCCGCTGGCCACCGTCATCGAGCCGAGCGGCGGCAACAGGTAATAATCGACTAGGACAGTACTTAGCGCGGTGGCTAAAAAACCGTTGCCGCGATCGAGCAGCGCGCCGCACGCAAGGATGACAGGAATGAACACAAGGAATGGGTAGCGCTCCTGCACACCGGCGCCCCAGTGCACTCGCGCCCAAACAATGGCGAGGACGATCGCAATTGTGATCAAATAGCGCAGCGCGACCGGCATCGATCGAGAAGCCAGCGCCGTTCGATGAAGTCTGGCGATCCACGGTTGCATCGCTCAAATAACGCGGATCGGAGCAGAATGGTTCGAAACTGCTCCGCGACAACGAGGCACAAAAAGCGGGCAGCGGGCGACCTTGGCGCCAGAGCTGGCGCTTCAGAACGGCCCGCGCGAGGCGACACCGGAGACGACGTCGTTCAACGCTCGAATGCGATCATCGTAGGCACTTTTCAGGCAGGAAACCCGCTCACCGCAGGTATCGCGGGCCTTCAACCATGTCCTCTGCGCGTCTTCGATGTTTCCGCGCTGACCCATGGCCACGAGCGACGTCGCGGCACCATAGAGAGTGGCCATCCGCGCTTCCCGCTGGCCCAAGGAATAGGATTTGCAAATCGCATGTTCAGCGGGGGAACTCGCTTTCGCGCAGTTCAAAGGCGCGTAATCACCGGCGAGCGCCGCGTTCGGAACCGACAAAGCGGCCAGGGCCATCGCGGTCAACACCCAACGCATGCTTGCAACTCCAAACCGGGAACTCGCGATTTACTAGTCGAAGCCCGAACCTTTGGGAAGACGGCATAATCCGGCTCATCTGCGGACCAAAGCGGTTGCTCCGGCATAACGATATCTTCGCCCCTGGGATGGTGGTATTGTGTATCATGGCAATCGCAAATTGTACGCCACGAGCGACCGGGCTTGACCTGTGCTGCGCGAATGACGAGGCGACAGCGAATGTCTGTACCACGGACAAAGACAATGGTTGAACTCAATGGATGGCTGGCAGCGTTCGATCAATTGCCCCCGGAAGACCGGCGGCGGAGCATTCAACTGATCGAGGCTTACAACGGAGCCGTCGCGGAATCCCGGGCGGCTAATGGACTAACCGATATAGATCCGCTTCGACTGTTCAGCCGGGATGAGATCGAAGTTTTTGTTGGCGATTTTCGTTCCGATAAGCTGTCGATCAAGGCACCCGCCATGAAGCATTACTTAGAGCTTCTCGAGCAAGGGTATAAGTGGCCGGCGCTCATGTAGCCGGTCGACGAACCGATACTCAGCGCATTCCATAGATCTCAAACTTCGGAGGACATTCGCCATGCCTAAAGGTCAGCAAAAAGGCCGCGAAATCAGAAAGCCTAAAGCCAATAAGCCCAAGCCGGCACCTCAAACGTCGACATTCGGCGGCATTGAAGCCGCTAAGGGCGGTCTGAAAAAGAAACGTTAGGTTGATCTATCGGCGGCGTGTTACGGTGCGCTTCGCCTGAATATGCACGACAAAGTCCGCGAGCCTCGCGGTGAATGTCGTCCGACGCATTGTCGAAAGCCGAGGCGCATCGAGGCAATCAGCTCGGAAACCGCCAACTGCACAGCAGCCGGTTCCTTTCGCTGATACTGAAAGCAGCATTCGATAATCGATCGCCGCAGGTTTGATCGATCCATTCATGCCTTTAGCGCCGTCGGCGCGGGGCTGTTTAGGACTTCGGCATGAAAGATGGATTCATCCGCGTCAGTCAGCGACGCGACAAGATGTGGTCGGTTCTACGGGGTCCGCGCAATCTGTGTCTGCTGGCATTCGCCATCAAGTCTCATGCCGTCGCCTACGCACGCGCGATTTCTTCGTCAGGAAAGCTGACGCTGTTTGTCGATAATAGAAATGGAATAGCAATCCGCCAATCGTCGTCGAGCCTAATCTATCCGATAGTGCTCGACTAACGTCTCGAACCCTTAACTAGCGCAGTGTGCATCTCGCTGTTGCAGGGTGCTCGAAGGCACCAATTTGAACCCCAGCGAGGAGCTGAAAACCATGTCTCAAACCGAAGTCCAGATCAGTCCGACAATTTCGGCACGTCGTGGGACAAAGCAAACCTGTACGAATGATGATTGCGGCCGCCGCTTCTATGATTTGAAGAAGGAGCCGGCTGATTGCCCTTACTGTGGCGCGGCCGTTGAGCCGCACGTTGTTCTGCGCCACGAATTCCAAATGCTCGGCAAGCGACCGAAGGGCAAGTCATACCGATTGGACGCCCCGGCTCCGGTCGCGGACTCTGATGACGCTACAGTTGAGGCCGAAGTCGACGAGGACGAAGAAGACGCGACGCCGAACGCGGCGGCTGATCTATTGATCGAGGTCGACGACGAATCCGACGACGCGACAAGCGACGTTGTCAGTCAGGATCTCAACAAGGACGAAGCGTCCTAGATTGAAAGTCGCACGCGACGAAGAGTGAAGGAGCGCGCCTACGCTCGCTTTGCACGATGCCTGCTTGCTCACAGCCACCCTTCCCGCGCAACCGGCCGGCTCGCGGAACGCGAGTCGGTTGCGTCAATCCAAGTGCCACCACAGCCAACGCGATCGGCGGCCGGCTCCCCGAAAGGGAGTCGCCGATCGCAAGCAAACAAGGTCCAGGGCGGCGCGGCCTCGCTCTCATGTTTTATAATTTCGGATGCAGCCATCGCCGCCCCGTGCAGTGCCAAGTCTTGTTCACGCTCCCCGCAACGGATGAACCGGCATCGAGGGCGCTCGCAACCTGAAAAAAGGCGAACCTCTTTTCGAGCCGTCGAACCCACCATCCTCCCGTGCATCTCGAGTTGGCGCGGGAGTTGAGCCGCGACGCCTCCTAAGAGGCCCGCTCGCGGCCGGCAGGAATCCCCAGGCGCGCCGATATCGCTGGCAGCCCGGCACGCTCCCAACCGCACGCAAACCCCATGCTCGAGTTCACGCCCTTGCAAGTCGCGGCGGGATGAGAGGGAGTATGGGGTATGCGGATAAAGCGGGGATAAGTTTGGGATTGGGAGTTGTGCGGAGGGTTAAGAATTCGGGTCCGCTAAGAGCCAAAACCGGATTCGGCTAATGGAACCGAGCTGCGTTCTCGTCAGTCCAGCAGGTCCAGTTGCTTGGGCCGTTGCGGCTTGAAGTGCGTAAATTTGGTCTTGCTGAAGTCGAAGTGCAGGATCTGAAACTGCGGTGGATAATGCTTTGTCGGTGAAGTGAATGTTTTCAGATTCGCAGCGGCGAGCATCGCGTTGAACACGTCCCGCTTTTCCGCGTTCGCTCCAGGGGCATTGTGCCTCCCGTTCATTTCGTAGGCGACGGCACCGGTAATCAAGTCAGCGGCCTGAATGAGGCGACTGTTCTCTGACCTAAGAAACTCGAATCCCTTAAACGGCCCTGTGGCGACCTTGAATCTGGTTTTGCAGCGATTGTTCAAGGCGCATAGCGTAGAAACATCCTGACGCTCTTGGCCATCCGGGGAGTCGTAGTAGACGTAGTACTTGACGTTGGTACCAACGTCTTTTGCCATCTCGAACACCAACGTAAAAACGAACTTGGCGATGATGTCTTCTATCGTTTCGCCTGAGGATCGGTCGCGGTTGATGTGCCTACTCTCAACTACGAGAGCCCGGTAGCGCATTTTCCTCGGCTTCTTTTGAGTGAACCCAATCAGGGAGGTCCCAAGCTCCTTACAGAGTGCAGGTCGCTCCATAGCACTCCAGTGAATTTCCTTGCCAGAACGGTATTTATGCGCGAGCGCCGTCTCATTGATGAAAGCCGATACCTCGCGCGCTGACCCTTTCTGCAGGAGAATTGCCCCAACCGCGAAGTAGGTATCGCTCTTGCTACTCTCGTCGACGTAAATATGGAAAATGTTGGTGTCGTCTCTATACATTTAGACAAGTTCCCAGCCGGGCGGCCGCGAGGGACATTTCAAGGTTACGCCTTTCACTAACTCAATCAAATACTACGCGCGATCGAATCAAATATCCTTCGGTAGTTCAACTCTCCATCGAAACAGGCTGATCATGATCGACGGGGCGCAACAGCTTCTCACCCTGGTAGCAACCGGCATCGGTAGCTACGTAGCTCTGAGCGGTCTTTCAGCATGGAAGCGTGAGCATACCGGCGTTGGTCAAAGTCTTGATAGCGTCGTGCTCGACACATTTCGGAACGATTCCAACTTCCGCTCGCGGATCAGCTGAGCGGTTCGAAGGCTTTCGCTGACCAGAGCCATACTCCTGTCGTCCCCGGCACGTTCCCGACCGCCACGCAAACCAATGCTCAGGTTCGCGGCTTGCAAGTTGAGCCTAACCCCGCGGCGGCCGGCGACGCTCGTGAAACCACGAGCGATATTCCGTCATCTTCCCGCGCTGTGCCCCCGACGCACGTCGCTTGCACGTCGACGCCTCGTCGCTTTTGTCTGACGCGCCCCAACGCAG
>NZ_DATNBA010000098.1:0-15166 GCF_035572195.1 Hyphomicrobium sp.
GTTGGCGCTCTGCGATTGAACGGCACTCAGGCGTGCTGCGGCCGCTTTGACCTGATCGATACCCTGCTCGCGCAGGATCTTCTGAACGCCCTTGATCGTGTAGCCGTCGGAGTGCAGCAGCGCGCGAATGCCCCTCAGCAACTCCATGTCCTCCGGGCGATAGTAGCGTCGGCCGCCGCCCCGCTTCATCGGCCGGATTTGCGGAAACCGGCCTTCCCAGAACCGCAGGACGTGCTTCGGAATGCCAAGCTCGCCAGCAACTTCGCCAATCGTGCGAAACGCTTCGGCCGACTTGTTCATCGCGTTCACCCCTCTGGTTGCCACGCCGTCAGACCACTTTGGCGCTAGCGCTTCGCATGTCCCTTATTAATGCGGTCTTTCATGATATTTGAAGGCCGGAAAACGAGTACACGCCGTGGCGTGATCGGAACCTCCTCACCGGTTTTGGGATTGCGCCCGATGCGCTCGCCTTTTTGCCGGATGCCGAACGAGCCGAAAGAGGAGAGCTTAACGGCGTCTCCCCCTGCCAAGCTGCCGGAAATCTCATCCAGAACCAGCTCGACCAGGTCCTGGCTCTCATTCCGTGGCAATCCGACTTTCTCTACGACGGCTTCTGCAAGATCTGCCCGCGTCAATGTCTTGCCGACCATCTTTGTCCTCCCGACCGAACGCCATTAAGGCCGGGCATGCTAGCGGCGGTTGGTCGCGGGGTCAACGAAAGTTGCGCATCAACTGCCTGAAATAACAATAGATATTTTTCTCGTTGCGGCGCACCCAGCGGAATGGCTGCTCTGCACCCTACCAGCGCGCTAGTACCGCGCCCCAGGTGAAGCCGCCGCCCATAGCCTCCATCAGAACCAGGCTTCCTTCCTTGATCCTGTGGGCCTCGAACGCGTCGTTCAGCGCCAGCGGTATCGACGCCGCCGACGTGTTGCCGTGCTTATGCAGTGTCATCACGATCTTCTCGGGCGATACGCCAAGCCTCTTCACGACGCCGTCTAAAATGCGCTTGTTGGCCTGATGAGGAATAAAGAGATCGATTTCGTCGGCCGCATAGCCGTTCGCGACAAGCGTCTCTTCGATCACGCCCGTGATCTTCTGCACCGCATGGCGAAAGACCTCGCGCCCGTTCATACGCAGGTGCCCGACCGTCTTCGTCGAGCCAGGCCCTCCATCGACATAGAGCAGGTCTTCGAACCGTCCATCTGATCTCAGACGAGTCGCGAGGATGCCCCGATCGGCGCGCGTTCCGTGCTGCGGCTGAGCTTCGAGCACGACAGCGCCCGCTCCGTCGCCGAAGAGCACGCACGTCGAGCGGTCGGACCAATCGAGAATACGAGAGAAGGTTTCCGCGCCAATGACGAGAGCTCGTCTCGATTGCCCGGTTTTCAAGAAATTATCGGCGATCGTCAAAGCATAGACGAAGCCCGAACAAACGGCCTGAACATCGAAGGCCGCACCCTTCGTGACACCGAGCTTGGCTTGTATTTTCACCGCCGTCGCGGGAAAGGTGCGATCGGGCGTCGCCGTCGCGCAGACGATGAGATCGATATCGACAGGATCAATTCCGGATCGAACGAGCGCCTGTTTTGCAGCCGCTGCGGCAAGATCCGACGTCAACTCGTTTTCGTCGGCGATGTGGCGATTGACGATGCCGGTTCGTTCCCTGATCCATTGATCACTCGTATCGACGATCTTCGAGAGGTCGTCGTTCGACACGATACGCTTCGGCAAGTGCGCGCCGACGCCGCGAATTACAGAGCGTAGAACTGTCACCACGCCTAGGCCTTTCCGAGCGCGCTGCCGGCGCTGCTTTGAGGCGGTATGCCGCCTGCGCCGGCCACCGAGGGCCGATCATGAAAATCGCTGATATCGGCCGAAAGGCGCGCGATCAGACCTGAATCCGCCATGTCGTAGGCAAGATCGACCGCACTCGCAAATCCAAAGGCGTCGGCGCCACCGTGGCTCTTCACCGCAATGCCGTTGAGCCCGAGGAAGGTGCCGCCATTAACGCGGCGCGGGTCCATCTTCTCCTTGAGCACGCGAAATCCGCCGCTTGCCAGGAGCGCGCCGAGTTTGCTGGCGAACGAACTCGTCATCGCGGCTTTGAGATAGGTGCCGATCTGGCGCGCCGTTCCCTCGGCGGTCTTGAGCGCAATGTTCCCGGCGAAGCCCTCGGTGACGATGACGTCCACAATTCCCTGTCCGATCTGGTCCCCCTCGATGAAGCCTTTGTATGTAAGCGGCAGCGCATCCGCCGATTTGAGCAGCACATGGGCACCCTTGACGTCCTCATTGCCTTTCATTTCCTCGGTACCGACATTCAAGAGCCCGACCAATGGCCGTTCGATATGAAATACAGCGCGCGCCATCGCGGCACCCATGAGCGCATAAACGGCAAGCTGGTCGGCCGAGGCGCCGATGTTGGCTCCGGCATCGAGCATGATGCATTCGGACTTGATCGTCGGCCACAAGGCCGCAATCGCCGGCCGTTCGATGCCGGCCATCGGCCTCAGCACCAGTTTCGCGATCGCCATCAGCGCGCCGGTATTGCCCGCCGAAACGGCGGCATCGGCGTCGCCCGCTTTCACTGCCTCGAGCGGCAGCCACATGCTCGAGCCTTTGCCGTGGCGCAATGCCTGGCTCGGCTTTTCGTCCATCGCGATGACGAGGTCGGTATGGACGACACGCGACTTGATTGCGAGTGCCGGATACTGCTGCAATACCGCTTCGATGCGGGACTGCTGACCGAAGAAAATGAATCTCAACGCCGGCTGACGATCAAGAGACAGCGCCGCCCCGGGGACGACGACCTCAGGGCCGTGGTCTCCTCCCATAGCGTCGAGCGCGATCGTTTTTAGGCTCGCCATCCCTGCCGATTGCTTTTGAAAACCGCATCAGCGCAACACGTCGCGCCAAGACTGTGCGTAGGTCTTATCTAGCCCCGAAATTCGTCGCGACCATAGCCTTTTGAATCCCGCGAACAAGGCGAAAACGCGCCTCATGCACGGTTGCCGCAGTTGCCCTCAATCCTTGTCCTTGAACTTTGACAACACCGCGAAAGGACTTGCCTTTTCCGGTTCATCTGCGTGCGGATCCTGCCAATTGAACTCGACGCCATCACGCCGGGGATAGGGGTCGAGCGAGGATGCCAAAGTTTCGAATATGATACGCCCCGCCGGAATAATGTCGCGCTCGAATTTTTCGACCTCGGGGGCCGCGAGCGCCCTCACGTCCTCCTCGCTATCGTCGGGCTCGAGATCTGGCCAGAATTCGACGCTGAAGGGTTCTTCGATTCGGGCGTTCACAGGTTCCAGCGTAACCACGCAGGCCTGATCAACATCGGCGCTGATTTTTCCCGACAGCCGGTAGCCGCCCCCAGCGAGCGCCTCGATGCGATAGCGCGCCAAGAGCCGCTCGAGCGCCAAAAGCCCAAGCGCTCCGATGATGGCCTGTCGCTCGCTCTCGGTCGCCTCGCGTTCGCGCGTAAGTCCGGCCGCAGGAATATCGACGACGTTATGCGTCCAGTCCAAGTGGTCCGTCACGGCACTTCAACTTCGTTGTTGACGAGAAGCTCCACGAGCCCGCCACCTGCAACCCGCTCATCGAATGGCTTTGCCGATAATTTCGACGCGGCCTTGCGGATGTATGCGGCAAGCGCCGCGACACCGGCGCCGTTCCCCGGGTTTGCGGAAAACACGTAGGTCTCGAGGCTGCCCTCGAGGTCCGGCTTTTCCGGCGCCGATAGGCCCCGGCGGTAAGCCCCAGCGCGCTCGTAAAAGGCCGCAGCCGCGCGTTTAACCTTCTTGGGAACGGCCAGGTCGCCGACGCCCATTTCCCGCATGCAGTCGTCCATGTCCGTCACGAAGGCTTCGATCGTGCGCTGCGTCAAATCGAGTTCCGCGGACCGCTGCTGATTGAGACTTTCGAGCGCCAGAAACAGGTGCAGCGATACCAGTTCGAAACGCCCCTCGGGTGTGTCCGGAACGCCCATGTCCTTGTAAAAGAACGGCTGCCGCGCCGCGGTCACGACGCTGCCATAAAGCTCTTGCGCTCTGCGGTTCGCTTCGGCCCGTCGTCTGAACCATTGCAACATGCTTTCAAAGGTCCTTGAGGCGACCGGCCGCCGATGAAATGTCTGGGGATCGCGCAGGGCGGCCATGACGGCTCGCTGTTGCCCGCTTTCGATGCACAATCTAAACCACACACTCGCAAGAGCGAAGCGATTCTCGCCATATGAAAGTTCAAATGCGCCAGAATGACCCGACCAGCCCCCGCTTGGCAGCGCTGCTTCGCACGGTCGCGATCGCGTCATTGGTCACGTTTTCCGGCGTTACGCTCTCAGGCTGCAGCGAAACGATCACGAAGCACGGCCAGCTGTTCAGGCAAACCGATCTGCAGTCCGTGCAGCCGGGGATGAGCAAAGAGCAGGTCCGCAGCACGCTTGGCACGCCCGCAACGACCGCGGTCGTCGGCGACGGCCATGCCTTCTATTATATTTCAAGCACCCAGGCGCAGAGTTCGTTCTTCCTGCCGAAGGAAACGGACCGTCAGGTCGTCGCCGTGTACTTCAACCAGGGTGGCACCGTCGACAGCATCGCCAATTACGGGCTGAAAGACGGAAAGGTGTTCGATTTCGTCAGCCGCCAAACCCCGGCGCCAGGATCGAAGGATGAAGGCATTCTGAAATCGCTGTTCCGGAACCTCGGCAAGAAGCAACTCTTCGGCGAATGAGAAAACGCCCGGTAAACCGGCGATTGCGCCAGGACCCGCTTGACTGAGCGGAAAAGTGAACGAAACATTCGTGGTGGCGTTTTATGGTTGCCCGTCAACCCCCGCGAGTGAGTATTCCATGCCCGAAAATATCGAAGAAGGCTTCATGGCCTTCATTGCCGACGGCAGCGACGGCATTGGCGCCGTCCGCGAAGTCAATACGACGTCGATCATCATCTATATCGAGAATGCCGGTGAATTTGTCGTGCCGCGCTCGGCGGTGCAGGACGTCCATTCGCACAAGGTTATCTTGAAACCCGAGCTTCTGGACAAGCGACTGCTCACAGCGATCGGCCATGTCCACGACAGCGAAGATCCGAACCTCGTCGGCTAGCGCATCACCGCCGCGCCTCAACTGGCGTCTTTCCTAAAAAAAAGCCCCGGAGCGAACTCCGGGGCCTTTTTCAATTGCAATGTATCGTTGCTTACCAGTGCGCCAGCACCGCGAGCAGTAGCAGCGCCACAATGTTGGTGATCTTGATCGCCGGGTTCACGGCCGGACCGGCGGTGTCCTTATAGGGATCGCCGACGGTATCGCCGGTCACCGACGCCTTGTGCGCCTCCGAGCCCTTCATGTGCTTGACGCCGTCCTTATCGATGAACCCGTCTTCGAAGCTCTTCTTGGCATTGTCCCAGGCGCCGCCACCCGAAGTCATTGAGATGGCGACAAAGATGCCCGTAACGATGACGCCGAGCAGCATGGCGCCGACGGCCGAGAAGGCCGCGCCTTTACCTGCGATCCAGCTCACGACAAAGAAGAGAACGATAGGCGACAGCACCGGCAGCAGTGACGGTGCGATCATCTCCTTGATGGCCGCCCGCGTCAGCAAGTCGACGGCACGCGCGTAGTCGGGCTTCGACGTGCCTTTCATGATGCCGGGATCGGCCTTGAACTGGCGGCGGACCTCTTCAACGATCGAGCCGGCGGCGCGACCGACCGCGGTCATCGCTAAACCGCCGAAGAGAAACGGAATAAGTCCGCCAAGTAACAGACCGGCGACGACGTACGGATTATCGAGGCCGAAGTTCACCTCAACGCCCTTGAAGAACTGATAGCTCGTCGCGCCTGGCGTGTTGGCTTCGGTGATAAAGTGGTGCAGGTCGTAGTTATAGGCCGCAAACAGCACGAGGGCGCCGAGGCCGGCCGAACCGATCGCATAACCTTTCGTCACGGCTTTCGTCGTATTGCCGACAGCGTCGAGCGCGTCCGTCGAACGGCGAACTTCCTTCGGAAGTCCCGCCATTTCGGCAATGCCGCCGGCGTTATCAGTCACAGGACCGAAGGCGTCGAGCGCAACGATCATGCCGGCGAGGCCGAGCATCGTCGTCGTCGCGATCGCGGTGCCGAAGAGGCCACCGAGCTGGTACGTCGCTATGATGCTGGCGACGATAGCCAGCGTCGGCAGCGCGCAGGCTTCGAGTGACACCGCAAGACCCTGAATGACGTTCGTGCCGTGACCGGTCACCGATGCCTGACTGATCGACTTCACCGGCCGATAGCCGATGCCGGTGTAGTATTCGGTGATCCAGACGATGAGGCCCGTTAGGACCAGACCGACGATACCGCACAGAAACAGGTTCCAGCCCGAGATCACCTGACCCGCAGCCGTTCCGACATCTCCGAAGCCGCCGAGCACGTATTGCGTCGCTACGTAGAGACCGGCGATCGAAAGCACGGCTGATGCGATGACGCCGCGGTAGAGCGCGCCCATGATCGAACCGTTGGTGCCGAGTTTGACGAAGTACGTACCGATGATCGACGTCACGATGCAGGCGCCGCAGATGGCGAGCGGGTAAAGCATCAAGACCGCGAGGTTTGGCTGACCGGCAAAGAAGATGGCGGCGAGAACCATCGTCGCCACGACGGTGACGGCATAGGTTTCAAAAAGGTCCGCTGCCATGCCGGCGCAGTCGCCGACGTTATCGCCGACGTTGTCGGCAATCGTTGCCGGATTGCGCGGATCGTCTTCTGGTATGCCGGCTTCAACCTTGCCGACTAGATCGCCGCCGACGTCGGCGCCCTTCGTGAAGATGCCACCTCCGAGACGTGCGAAGATCGAAATCAGCGACGCGCCGAAACCGAGCGAGACGAGCGCGTCGACGACGTCGCGGCTACCGGGCTCCAAGCCAATGTACCCTGTGAGGAAAGCGTAGTAGGCGGAGACGCCCAGAAGCGCCAAACCGGCGACCAGCATGCCGGTAATCGCACCGGCCTTGAAGGCAATGTCGAGACCCTTGCCGAGCGACACGGTCGCAGCCTGAGCCGTCCGCACATTGGCGCGCACCGACACGTTCATGCCGATGTAGCCGGCGAGGCCCGACAAGCACGCGCCGATCAAGAAACCGGCGGCCTGCATCGGCCCGAGTAGAAGCCAGGCGAGAATGAAGATTACAACCCCGACGACCGCGATCGTGCGGTATTGCCGGTTTAGGTAGGCCTGCGCGCCTTCACGCACCGCAGCCGCGATTTCCTGCATTCGGGCGTTGCCCTGGTCGGCGCCTAGTACGACCCTGGACGTAAAAAACGCATAGAGGATAGCCAACGCCCCGCAGGCGATGATCCCCCAAAGTGTGTTGCTCATGGAGTGGTCCCTTTTGGCCCGCTTTGTGGTGCTTCAGGTGACCGCCTGAATGGCGGACCCAAGTGCCCCTTTGATCCCTTTGATGGGAGAGTCGCGGCGGACCATGCCAAAAGTGCCCCCGCGTTGCAACATGGGCACAACCGTGTTTCGGTGCAGAAAAAAGCGGCCCGGGCGCAACTGCCGCACGGACCGCTTCAAGTTATGGCGTTCAGGGACGTAGATTCTAAAATTCGAACTTTATCTGCGATGGTGGCCCCAGTGGCCGCCGCGCCAGCCGCGATGGCCGCCGCGCCAGCCGCCCCGCCAGCCGCGGTGTCCACGCCAATAGCCGCGGTGCCGCCAGCCCCAGCCCCGGTGGCGCCAGCCGTAGCCGCCGTAGTAGTAATTACCGCTATAATAATAGGGGTAGCCATATCCCCAGCCGTAGAACGGTAGGCCAAAATAAATGCCGCCGCCTCTCCACCCGCGTCTCCAGCCACGGTGACCCCATCCACCCCATCTGCGACCACCCCAGCCGCGATGGCCCCAGCCGCGATGGCCCCACCCTCCACCGCGCCATCCGGTTTTCGTTACGTTGCTATTGGCTTTGTCGATGTGAACCGCTGTTAGTCCGGCCGCTGCATTAGCGGAGGCCGGAAGTGTTCCCGCGAAGAATAGTCCGCCCAAAACGGACAAGGACATGACGAGCTTTCGCATCATTCTCTCCTGCTCCAGCGCCCGAAGTACAACGGACGCTTCGCGCCGGCACTCAAGCCGGCTTTCTTCTCCTAACGCTCGAAATCCCAATCGGTTTCACGAGCGGCAATAGGTGTATGAACATTCAATTAGAGGCTTGGCCGCATGAACAATCGATGAATGGTAAAGCCATCGCTTCGCGTCCTGACCTTTGCTTGCGGCCGGCAGTAGGCGTGCTACGCGTAATATGCTGCAAAGCCGGAGGCGAATGTGGGATTTAAAACAAGTTTGAAGAGTGCCGAAGGTCACCAGTTGATCGCAAATCTTGCATCGGCATTTGGGATCGATGAGCAAAATGCCGATACGGCCGTCGAGGCATTGGACCGCGAGCTTCGGGCACGCATCGAACGCAATATGCTGTCGCGCGGCGGCGTCGCCGATGTCCTGTCCCTCGTCACACAGCCCGCGGCAGCGTCAGCGTTATCCGAGCCCCGCAATCTAACCTCTCCAAATTTGGCCGAGAACGGCAACCACATCCTGGATGTGCTGATAGGCAACAAACACATAAGCCGCGGAATCGCAGCGCGCGCCGCATCGGAAGCGCGTCTGGACCCAGGCACCGTCGAGAAATTACTACCTGTTGTCGCCAGCCTGATGATCGGCCAATTGCAGCGTCAGTCGCAGCCGGAGCTCGAGAAATTGGTACAGAACGTACCCGGCCTCGTCAGCGCGGGCGGCAGCCCGTTGCCGATGCCCGGCGACGACATCCCTGGCATCGGACGAGAGTCGCAAAGATCGCCGATGCCACAAAATCCCTACGAGAGGTTGCCGGACATCGTGCGCCGTGGCGGCGGCCCTCAAGTTCCGGGCGGCGGCTCGCTTGAGGAAGTCATCCGCTCCATCTTCGGCAATCTGCTTGGAGGCAATCGCGGCGTCATCGGAACGATGATCCAGCTTTTTCTCATCCGCTGGCTGGCGTCGATCGCACGCCGCATACTATCTCGGACGTTAACGAACCGCTGATCTCGCTGCTGCTACGGTGACAAGCAAAAAGGCCGGGTGATCGCCCGGCCTTCACGACTGTCGGCAATTTGCCTGACGGCATCAGCGGCGGCACGGCCTCGAGCTTACATCGCAGCTCCAGGCGCCACGGAGACCCTCGCGTGAACACTTGATGCTCTTGCTTCCAGACTTTGCCCAGCTCGTCCAAGAGCCACCATATTCGAAATCGACAAATCCGGCCCAAGACTGGATCGCCGCGATTTGAGCGGCTCGCTTTGTCGGCTGCCCCGAGCTCGAGCCGTAATGATAATGGTCGGTGAAGCAGATCACGCCGCGCTCTCTCCGCTGCTCGTGCATGTCCGCTACTTCCTGCGCCATGGCAGGCGCTGCAATCGTAAACACGCCGGCAGCAACAACCGCGGCGCGAATGTATCCTTTGATTGTCATTTGAACTCCCCGTAGACGACCGCCATGCCAAGGCACACGGCGGATATCTCGCAGATTCACCGGCCCGCTCGATAGGCTTGTCGGCCCCGGGGTATCAAGAATTTGCCGGAGCGCGGCAAACGGGGCACAGATGAGCATTTTCCCATGCGGCAACTGACCCCTGCCCGGCGCCTTTGGATAGAAAAGTTTATTTCGCTGCGACGACCGAGATTTCGACGAGCATTCTCGGGTCGATGACCTTGGCTTCGACGCAGGCGCGCGCCGGTGCATTCTTGCCGCCGAGCCAGGCGCTCCAAGCCTTGTTCATGCCTTCGCGGTTGCGGATGTCGCTGAGCCAAACGGTTGCCTGGACGATCTTCGATTTGTCCGTACCGGCAAGCGCCAGCAACCTGTCGATCTCGGACAGAACTTCGGCGGTCTGGCCTTCCACATCGCGAGAAAGATCGGTCGGGATGACGCCCGCCGTGAACACGAAGCCGTTCGCTTCCGTAGCCTTCGAATAGACCGCTGTTGATTCGTAGCGTGTGACTGACAAGTGAGCCTCCCCATGCGCTGATTGCTCGCCTCATAGCAGGCGGCAACGCGCTTAAGAAGGTTCAAAGCAGCGGTGGGTCCACGTGCCGCTCTCCGTCAACGACAAGGCCCTTGAGCGCGGCGCTGCCGGAGGCGTCGACCGCTACGATCGCCTCGATCTTGTGTTCGCGTACCTTGGTTTCGAGGGCCTTCCCCGTACCTTCGGGCACG
This sequence comes from Hyphomicrobium sp., assembly GCF_035572195.1. GTDB lineage: Bacteria > Pseudomonadota > Alphaproteobacteria > Rhizobiales > Hyphomicrobiaceae > Hyphomicrobium_B. The sequence goes on from NZ_DATNBA010000098.1 coordinate 10,224, forward strand.
AAGTAGCTTTCGATGCCGTAGCGAATGTTGAGCTGGACGTCCGAATTGTTTTCCGGTCGCCAAATGCTCTTGGCCCGGCCTTGCAACACGATATCGCTCGCCGCGACATCGCCAGGATAGTCCGCCGTCACGCGGATCGCCTTCCAGCCGTTAGCGGCATCCGGAGTTAGCGTCACGTAGGCTGGCGCACCGGCACGAAGGTCCTCGAAGTTCGCCTCGGACGGCAGAGTCGATTTGCGCAGGGACGAGATGTCGTATCCGAGCGTCACGTATTCGCCCCGAAAAATATCGCGCGGATCGACCGGCCGCGTCGGCAGCGTTATCTCCCTACCCGACTTCAACAGCCGGTCCCGATCGTAGACCACCTTGAAAAGCGCCGCAGATTGCACGAGCGCCACGAAAACCAGCAGCGGCCAAACCCACTTTTGTTTGTCGATCATGCGGGCATTCCTTTGCCGTCGCCGCGTTGCGCGAGGCGCAGCGCCATGAACGCCAGCGCCGCGACGATAAGAGCCGCAATCAGGAAGAACAGCGACGTTCCAAGGATCGACCCGACGGTTTGCCAATAGAGCGCAAGAATCTCGATCGAAAAGCCTAGATAGCCGAGCCACAACGCCCCGCGGTTCTGGGTCGACAATCCGTGGCTGATCGCGGCGAGAAGCAGCACCAGCGTCAGAGCCGCGAGTGCGACCAGCGTGCCACCCGACGGGCTTTCGATGAATTGCAAGGCGAAGAGGCCGGCGAACGCGACGGCGATCGCGTAGGCAAGGACCGGCGCCGCGATGTGATCGAGGTCGGGCCGAGCTTTCTCGACTCCAACCGCCACGGCTGCGGCCAGCACGCCGACCGTTGCGACGAGCGCGTGCTCGTGTCCCCTTCCCAGCAGATACCCGAGCGAAATGACGAAAAGCGATAGCGCCAGCGCCGAGAGATGCAGACCAGGACGCCAGCCTTGCCAGACAAAGGCGGCCGTCACCGCAGCCCAGCCGATGAGAAACGGCCAATGCACGCCGCTGCGTTCTGATGATTCCATGAACGACCAGACGCAGACGAGGATCATTGCCAGCGCCAGCGCAGGGTTCGAACGCAGAACCGCGCCGGCGAACAGCGCACCGATCCACCACATCAGCACGCCGTCCGGCGGATTACCGTCGATGTTGTACATCTGGCTTATCAGCATGATGCTGGCGCCGAACATGGCGACGGCGAAGAGGACCGCCGCATCGGCGAACGAGCGCTGATCGCGCGACGTCAGCCAGCCCGCGAGGCCGTACCCCAACCAGATGGCGGCCAATAGAAGCCCGAGCCTTCCGAGACGCGGTACGTCCTGCCAATGCGCGGCGACGAATGAGATCGCGGCGAAGCCGAACAGCACGCTCGCAAGAATTCCCAGCGCCGAAGCAAGCCCTAGTTCGCGCCCGCTCTTGGCGACATCGGCCAGAATGGCCGCGCGGTTGACTTCGCTGACCCAGCCGTTCGAATGCCAGCGATCAAGATCGTGCTTCAGCCGCTTTTTATATGAAGCCCACATGTCGAACCTGTTTGCGAATTCCGCTCGATAGTCATGATCTCGGCGAAGCGAAGTCTATCCGCTTATGCACTTTTGCTCGCTAGTGACATTGAAAATCATGGCCGCCGCGTGTTGGCTAGCCCATCGTTGAAAGACGATGCTGGAAGATGTCGCGCCCTCCCGCCGCTTATCGTCCTTTGTCCCGTGCCTAAATTGCCGCGACGGACTTGACGCCGACACAGTTCTCCCCCACTCTAGTTGCAAATGATTGTCATTTGCGGAAAGAAGCGATAGCAACCCTATGGACGCAAAGACAGCCGCCCTCCCCACACCGGCGACCGAAGTAGGGCGCTCCTCTGGCAGCAGCTGGCAGCGGGCCCCGTCAGAGCCCTCGCTTGCCGACGTATTTCGATCAATTCCGGTACTCAGTCAGGGATCGTCCTGGCGCCGCTTCGCCGCCTTTTTCGGCCCCGGCTATCTGGTCGCCGTCGGCTACATGGACCCCGGCAACTGGGCAACGTCGATCGCCGGCGGATCTAAGTTCGGCTACGCACTCCTCTTCATCGCGTTGCTTTCAAACATTATGGCGATCGTCCTGCAGGCGCTCTGCGCGCGCCTCGCTATCGCTTCCGGCCGCGATCTGGCGCAGGCCTGCCGCGACGGCTACCCGCAATGGGCCGCTTATCCGCTTTGGCTTCTCGCCGAAACCGCGATCATCGCGACAGACGTCGCCGAAGTCATCGGTACGGCGATCGGCCTCAATCTGCTTTTTGGCATTCCGCTCGAGATCGGTGTGCTGCTGACCGCCCTCGACGTTTTCGTCGTGCTGCTACTGCAGCGCCTTGGCTTCCGCTATCTCGAAGCCTTCATCATCACGATGCTCGGCGTCATCGCGGTGTGCTTTGCCGTCCAGATTGCCCTTGCCGATCCTGAGTGGGGTGCCGTGATCCGCGGCTTTGCGCCGACGATCGACATCGTCCGAAATCCGGAAATGCTCTATCTCGCGCTCGGTATCATCGGCGCAACCGTGATGCCGCATAATCTCTATCTGCATTCGGCAATCGTGCAGACCCGCGACTATGGCACGTCGACTAAAGAGAAGCGCGAGGCGCTCAAGTTTGCGACCATCGATTCAACCGTCGCGCTGATGTTGGCGCTGTTGATCAACGCTTCGATTCTGATCTTGGCGGCGGCCACCTTTTACAAGGCCGGAAATACCACTGTCGCCGAACTTTCCGAGGCCCAATCGCTGCTGCATCCGCTTCTCGGCTCGGCGATTGCGCCGACGCTGTTCGGCATCGCGCTTCTCTGTTGCGGACTGAATTCGACCGTGACGGCGACGCTCGCCGGCCAGGCGGTGATGGAAGGATTCCTGCACATCCGCTTGCCTGCGTGGATGCGCCGCCTCTTGACGCGGTCGGTCGCGCTCATTCCCGCTGCCGGCGTCACGCTGTTCTACGGCGAGGGAGAAACGTCGAAGCTATTGATCCTGACGCAGGTCATCCTCAGCCTGCAATTACCGTTTGCAATTGTGCCGCTGGTTCAGTTCACCGCGAACCGTAGGAAGATGGGCGACCTTGTCGCGCCTCGGTGGCTGACAGCCGTCGCAACCGTAATCGCAGCGACGATCATCGTCCTGAACGCAAAATTGATCTTCGATTTTGCCAGCGGGGGATAAGGGGCTTCTCGGCCCCACCCCACACGAGCCCCGTTCACGGCGTCAGTAAGCGCTGGCAATCACCGCCGAGAGCCTAGAAGCCGTTGCCAGTCCCCACCACCCCGCTTAGAACCCAGAACGACTAGGGCGCGCCCCGCGCGCAACTCGCACGTTGTCGCTTGGGCGCAAACCGCGTGCAAAAAATCTTAAACCGTGGACCTTTTGTACAATGACACGACCATTACCCGTTCACGTCGTCGGCGCCGGCCTTGCCGGTTCCGAAGCCGCGCACCAGATCGCGTCGGCCGGCGTGCCGGTGGTGCTGCACGAGATGCGCCCGCTGCGGGGCACCGAAGCCCACAAGACGGATGGCTTTGCTGAACTCGTCTGCTCGAACTCATTCCGATCCGATGATTGGGAAAACAATGCCGTCGGCCTGTTGCACGAGGAGATGCGCCGCGCCGGATCGTTGATCATCGCTGCGGGCGACGCGCACAAGCTGCCCGCCGGCGGCGCGCTCGCCGTTGATCGCGATGCATTCTCGGCCGACGTCACAGCGCGCCTTTCCGCAAATCCGCTTGTGACGATCGAACGTGGCGAACTCGGCGGTCTGCCGCCGGAAGATTGGAACAACGTCATCGTCGCGACGGGTCCGCTGACGTCGCCTGCATTGAGCGCGGCACTCGCAAATCTTACGGGCGAAGACTCCCTCGCCTTCTTCGACGCGATCGCGCCCGTCGTGCATCGCGACAGCATCGACACGTCGATTGCCTGGTTTCAATCGCGCTACGACAAGGCCGGACCTGCCGGCACCGGCGCCGACTATCTGAATTGCCCGATGTCGAAACCCGAATACGAAGCCTTCATCGACGCACTGCTTGCAGGCGACAAAACGTCTTTCAAGGAATGGGAGGCATCGACGCCCTATTTCGACGGCTGCCTGCCGATCGAGGTGATGGCGGAGCGTGGGCGCGAGACGCTGCGCTTTGGTCCGATGAAGCCGGTCGGACTGGACGATCCCCGCACGGGCCGTTGGCCCTACGCCGTCGTGCAGCTTCGCCAGGACAACGCACTCGGCACGCTTTGGAATATGGTCGGCTTCCAAACGAAACTGAAGCACGCCGAGCAAGTCCGCATTTTCCGGACGATCCCCGGTCTCGAAAACGCCGAGTTCGCGCGCCTCGGTGGTCTTCATAGAAACACCTACATCAACTCGCCGAAGCTGCTTGACGCGTCGCTGCGTCTCAAAGCTTTGCCGCGCCTGCGGTTCGCGGGACAGATCACCGGTGTCGAAGGCTATGTCGAAAGCGCCGCGATCGGCCTCTTGGCCGGGCGCTTCGCCGCCGCCGAGCGTCTGGGTGTCGGCGTGGTGCCGCCGCCTGCCACCACGGCATTGGGCGCGCTGCTGCGTCACATCACGGTCAACGCGAACAGCGCCAGCTTCCAGCCGATGAACGTCAATTTCGGCCTGTTCCCGATATTGCCGGAGCCGGAGGGACTGACCCGCGGCCAGGTCAAGGAATGGAAGGCGCAGCGCAAGCCGCTGATGTCGCGCCGCGCGCTCGGCGATCTCGCGAATTGGCTCGACAAAAGAGTTGGCTAATCCCGATCGCGGCTGACCGCTACTGAGGCAGCGTCTTCAGCGCCTGCCCGTAGAGATGGGCGGCGCGGACCGCCCTCTTTCCCTTCGCGGCGGTTTTACTCTCCTGCGCCAAGCGCGACTGAACGAAATCGATGAATGCGCGCACCTTGGCGGCGGGCAAATGGCGGGACGGA
>NZ_DATNBA010000099.1:0-2376 GCF_035572195.1 Hyphomicrobium sp.
CATTTCCACGCCTCGCGGAACGGCGCAGCCAGCTTGCGGGCTCAATGAGCGGCGGCGAACAGCAGATGCTGGCGCTGGCTCGCGCGCTGATGCTCGCGCCGCGGATCTTGCTGGTGGATGAGCCGTCGGTCGGACTGGCGCCACAGCTGGTCGCGCGCACTATTGACGCCATCAAACTGCTCAAAGATCACTACCAGCTGACGGTGCTGATGGCTGAACAGAATTTCACGCAGGCGATCCGTATCGCCGACCGCGGCTATGTGATCGTGCACGGCAAGATCGCTTTCGAAGGCCGCTCGGCTGAGGAACTCAACAACAATGATCTGGTCCGCAAGCTTTACATGGGCATGTAACGAGCGCGAAGTTCCAAAAGCAAAACGGCGCGGGACTTGTCCCGCGCCGTTTTTTATTCGGAGCGCAGCCAAACTACTGCAGAGCTTTCTCGTAGGGATAAATCACATTGCCGGTCTTCAGATCAGCCGGTGTGAGCACGTTCTGATATCCCATGCCTTTCCAGGTCTCGAGGCCAGCGCCTTCCTTGATGCCGTGATACTGCACTTGCATCATGCCTGACTTCGTCCACTCGCCACCCGGGCCGTAAGACCAGTCGCCCATGATTGTCTTGTGCGGTGTCTTGCGGAGGTAGTCCGCGATCTTGTTGTCATCGATGCTTTTCGTGCCGGCAATCGCCTCGCCGAGCATGTTGATATACGCGTAGCCCCACCCACCGAGATAGTAGCCGAGTGGATCGACACCTTCAGCGCCGGCCTTCGCCTGATATTTTTTGAAGAACTCGGCTGCCGGCTTCATCAACCTGTCGGACGGCACCCATGTCTCATAGTTGATGATCCCGTTGAGCTTTGGTCCAAGCTTGCTCTTGAAGACCGTGGCCTGCAATCCGACCATCGCGCCTCCAATGATCTTCGGCTTGTAGTTGAGCTCACGGACCGCCTGCACAATGCCGACGGAGCCAAGGGGGTAGGAGCAGACGATGACCACGTCCGGATTGGCCGCCTGCACGGCGCGCACGATCGGCGTGTAGTCCGTCGTGCTCGGCGGATATTTCCGGTCGTAAACGATCTTCATATTGAACTTCTTGGCGTTCTCGCGGGCGCCGTCGCAGGCGTTATTGGAGAACTCGGCGTCCTCGACCACCAGCCCGAGTGTCGTCGGCTTCGGATTCTGCGCGGCAGCGACCTGAAACACGCCCTCGATAAACGACGGCTTGGTCTGCGGGCCGGTTGGCAACACCGAGAAGTACTTCGGGTATTTGAACTCGTGATTAACGTCGAGCGCAAACAGACTGATGTAGGTCTTGCCCTTCTGCATGACCACTGGCATCGCCGGCGCGTTCATGTTGGTGGCGTAACCGCCGACCACGAGCTCGACTTTGTCCACGTCGATCAGCTTGGTGTAGATGCCGGGCACCGTCGAAGGATTGCTCTGGTCATCGTAGAAGATCAGCTTGACCGGACGCCCGAGCAGACCACCCTTGGCGTTGGTCTCTTCTTCCCAGATTTTCATGCCAAGCAGCGCCTGTTTGCCGTTGGCGGCAAGCGGGCCGGTCAACGACATACCGAAACCGATCTTGATCGGCTCCTTGTTTTGGGCCGAGGCGGCCCCCACGAACATCGCGCCGGCGGCCACGACGGCGACAGCCGTCCCTGCCATCCAGGCAAATGTCCGGGACTTGAGATTTTGCAGCATATCTTCTCCTCCCATGAACGTCTTTTATTTCGATGACCAATAATGACAGCGCCCGACGCAATGGTCCATCGGGCGCGACAGAAAGTCCCGAGGATTAGACCAATTGCCGGATGCTACCCGCCAAAACGCACGCGGCGCAGCAAATTTGAGCCGCGCTGCGCCCTGAAACCCGGCTGTGGGCCAAGGTGGGAAGGCTTATTGCCTCGCCTTCTCGAAGGGATAGATCACGTCGCCGGACTTGTATTCCGCCGGTGTGATAATGGCCAGGGTCTCCGGATTCCTGAACTGGTCGATACCATTGCCTTTGATCCCGCGGAATTGCGCCTGGAAGACCCGCGACTTCGCCCATTCGCCGTTCTTGCCAAACGAAACATCGCCGACGATGGTTTTGAATGTGGTCTTGCGCAGGTAATCAGCGAGTTTGGCGTCGTCGACGCTTTTGGTTGCCGTGATCGCCTGTCCGAGAACGTCGAGATACGAGTAGCTGAACGGGGCCATATAGTAGCCGAGCGGATCCACGCCCGCTTTGACGGCACGATCCTGATACTTCTGCATGAATTCCGCTGTGCCCTTGAACATCAGGGATTTTGCGGGCAGCCAGAAGTCATAGTTCATGTATCCGTTCAATGCCGGGCCGAGCTTCGTCTTGAACACAGTCGACTGCAGCCC
>NZ_DATNBA010000100.1:0-28444 GCF_035572195.1 Hyphomicrobium sp.
CTCGATGGCGCCTGCCAGCATGGCTTTGATGCGAGGCGCGTTGTCGTCCTGAACGAACAAGACGCGCGCCGCCGAGCAGCGCTGCCCGGCACTGTCGAAAGCGGACCGTACGGCATCGCGGACCACCTGCTCCGGCAGAGCCGAGGAATCTGCAATCATTGCGTTGATGCCACCAGTCTCGGCAATGAAGGGAATGATGGCGCTTCGCCGGTCCGCCAGCGCCCGTTGGATCGACCACGCCGTATCATTGGAGCCGGTGAACGCGACGCCTTGAATACGCAGATCCTTGATCAAAGCGTCGCCAAGTTTGCCGCCGCCGGTAACGAGGTGCAGCGCGTCGCGCGGCACGCCGGCCTCGTGCAGCAGATTGACCGCGAGAAAGCCCGCGATCGGCGTCTGCTCGGCGGGCTTGGCAACGACCGGATTGCCGGCGGCAAGCGCCGCGGCGACCTGCCCCGTAAAGATTGCGATTGGAAAATTCCACGGCGATATGCAGGCGATCGGTCCGCGCCCGCGCAGCGTCAAGGTGTTCTCTTCGCCCGTCGGACCTCGAAGCCGGACGGGGCCGGAGAACAGCCGCCGCGCCTCGGCCGCATAGTAGCGGAGATAGTCAACAGCTTCGCGCACTTCGCCGTGCGCAGCTTCGAGGGTCTTTCCGGCTTCACGAACAAGCACTGCCATCAGCGTCGCGCGGTCACGTTCGAAAAGCTCTGCCGCGAACTCGAGAATCCGTGCCCGCTCGGAAGCGTCCGTTTGCGCCCACCCCGCCGCCGCGGTCGTGGCTGCGGCGAGCGCGTCTTCAAGATTCTGCGGCGTTGCGAGGCGCACGGTGCCGATGCGCTCGCGATGATCGTGCGGAGAGACGACGAGCGATGCGGCATCTCCGCCGGTCGTTGCGTTGCCGTTGATGATCGGCCCTGAAGCGAAGGGCGTTTTCAAAACCTTGGATATGTCGGCCTGCAGCGCCCGGCGCACGCTTGCCTCGACGAGCAAGGCTCCGGCGCTGTTTTTGCGCTCCGGCAAAAAGATATCTCGCGGCCGGACGATAAGCGGCACGCGTTCGCCGGATACGAACTCGCGATCGGCGATTTCAACCGGATCGGCGATGATCTCGGAGACCGACATTTCGTCGTTGCCGAGCCGATTCACGAACGACGTGTTGGCGCCATTCTCAAGCAGGCGGCGCACCAGATAGCCGAGCAAATCCTCGTGGCCGCCGACCGGCGCATAAATCCGGCATGGCCGGTTGAATTTGGCTTCACCGGCGATCTGCTCGTAGAGAGCTTCGCCCATGCCGTGCAGGCGCTGATATTCGAATTCGACCGCGCCGCCCGCCACGAACGCCGACGCGACCGTGTGGGCGTTATGCGTTGCGAACTGCGGATAGAACGCCGCAGAGTCGGAGAGCAAAAGCCGCATCGCTGCAAGATAAGAGACATCCGTGTGGAGCTTGCGGGAAAACACCGGATAGTCTTCGAGCCCGCGCTCCTGGGCCCACTTGATCTCGCTATCCCAGTAGGCACCCTTGACGAGGCGAACGGGAATGCGCTTGCCGTTTTGCTCGGCGACGCGGCGTAGCCATCGGATCAACGGAATCGCGCGCTTGCCATAGGCCTGCACGGCGATGCCCAAACCGTTCCAGCCGTCGAGCTGCGGATTGACGAGCGTTTCTCCGAACAGCTCCGCCGTGATGTCGAGGCGGTCCTGCTCTTCTGCGTCAACGGTGAGGCTGAGGCCTTTCGCGCGCGCCGCCCGGGCCAGCGTCAAGAGCCGCGGCGCCAACTCGGCGCGAAGCCGCCTTTCTTTCCCCGGTTCGAAACGCGGATGCAGCGCCGACAACTTCACCGAGATCGATGGCCGCTCGAATATGGCGTCAGCGTTCGTTGCCGTAAAGACGCCGGCGTCGGTACCGACGGCCTCGATCGCCTCCATGTAGCGCTGAAAATAACGCTCGGCGTCCCTCTCAGAGCGCGCCGTTTCCCCAAGCATGTCGTAGGAAAATCGATAGCCCTTGGCCTCGAACACGTGGGCTCGCGCCAAGGCGCTTTCGATGGTCGTGCCCAATACAAACTGCTCGCCGAGAAGCCGCACGGCCCGGCGCACGGCAAGGCGAATGGTCGACTCGCCCGAACGCGCCACCAGACGCTTCATCGCCTGGATCGGATTGGCGCCCTTCGCCTCTTTGAGCTTCACGACACGGCCCGTCAGCAGCAATCCCCAGGTCGAGGCGTTGACGAACAGGCTGTCGGAATGGCCGAGGTGCTTTTCCCACGCGCCGCCCGATATCTTATCTGCGATGAACGCGTTCGCCGTTTCGGCGTCGGGAATTCTGAGCAGCGCTTCGGCGAGGCACATCAAGATGACGCCCTCGTCCGTCGCGAGGCCATACTCGTGCATGAAGGCATCGATGCCGGCGTTATTGGCTTTGTCGGCACGCGCCCCGAGCACGAGACGACGCGCCACGTCGGCGGCGCGTCGGCGCTCGTCCTCGGTGAAAAGCGCCCGCTCGATCAACGCGCCGACGAGCCTCGGCTCGTCCATTAAATACCGGGGCACAAATTCGTCCCGAGGGGGAAGAACCCGTTGCGCCACGCTGTCCTCACGCCGCAATGCCGCGACCATGCCATGACCCGCTGAGATTCAGGCGACGTTAGCGATTCGCCCGTCGAGGGAGATTAGCAGATCGGCAAACGCTTGCCTCTCCACTCTCCAGGCCGCGGCGCCTATGCCCTTGACGGGTTGCCTCTGATACCGGCACGACTGCCCCGAATTTGCTCGAAGGACGTCAGTCGTGGCCGAATCCGTCAAAATCGTTCGCACCGTTCGGGATCTGCGAAAAGTCACCGCTAAATGGCGTAAAGCCGGCAAGACTGTCGCGCTGGTTCCGACGATGGGCGCCCTCCACGCCGGGCATATCTCGCTGGTCAGGCTTGCCAAAAAGAAGGCCGATAAGGCCGTCGTATCGATCTTCGTCAATCCGACCCAGTTCGCGCCGCACGAGGATCTGGCGCGCTACCCCCGGGACGAAGCCGGCGACCTCGAAAAACTCGCCAAGGTCGGCGCCGACCTCGTCTGGAGCCCGAGCGTCGAGGAAATGTATCCGGAGGGCACGTCGACCCGCATCGAGGCGGGAAGCGCCGCGGCGGACCTCGAAGGTGCATTCCGCCCCCACCACTTCGGCGGCGTTGCGACGGTATGCTGCAAGCTATTCAATCAGGTCACGCCCGATTTCGCGATCTTCGGCGAGAAGGACTATCAGCAGCTCGCGGTGCTCCGGCAGATGGTTCGCGATCTCGATATGCCGCTGAAGCTAGTCGCCGCGCCGATCAGCCGCGAAAAGGACGGCTTAGCGTTGTCGTCGCGCAACGCCTACCTCACCGAGGCCGAGCGAGCCATTGCGCCTGCTCTTTATGCAGCAGTTTCAGCCGTCGCCCGGAAAGTTGCATCGGGCACCCCTATCGAGGCAGCGACGTCGGAAGCAAGGGCAGAACTGACGGCCGCCGGCTTTCAGAAAATTGACTATATCGAGGTTCGCGACGCCGAAACTCTTGTCATGGCGGCTGGCAGCGGAAAATCTTTCCGAGTCCTCGCCGCTGTCTGGCTCGGCAAGACCCGGTTAATCGACAACGTGGCGGTATGACGCTCGCCGTGCGTTGCCGCTTAGCCACAAACGCCAATCGGCGCATGGTGGCGCACGGCCGCATCGGGCTATAAGCGTGCAACAAGATTCGCTCAGCGGCTCCGCTGTCGTGCGTCGCGCCGCTCTGCTTCCGGAGGCGTGGTCATCGCCGCGGCAGGATTGAGGGCTGCATATGGGCAGATCACAGACTGACCTCTTTTCGGAATCCGACAGCGAAATGATCATAAAATCGTCGCGCGCACGAAAGCCCGCCGAAAGCGGCAGCTACAGCGAAGATGACATCGAAGTCCTCGAAGGCCTCGAGCCCGTCCGCCGCCGCCCCGGCATGTATATCGGCGGCACGGATGAAAAGGCGATGCACCACCTGTTCGCCGAGGTGATCGACAACGCCATGGACGAGGCGGTCGCCGGACATGCGTCGTGGATCGAGGTTGAGCTTGGGGCGGATGGATTTCTGACGGTCACGGACAACGGCCGCGGCATCCCCGTCGGGCCGTACCCAAAAAACAAGAGCATCAGCACGCTGCAGGTCGTGATGACGGTGCTGCACGCCGGCGGCAAGTTCGACAGCAAGGCCTACAATACCTCGGGCGGTTTGCACGGCGTCGGCGTCTCGGTCGTCAATGCACTATCGGAAACGCTTGAAGTCCAGGTGGCGCGCGACCAGCAGCTTTACCGCATGGTCTTCGCGCGCGGCGAACCCGTCACCAAGCTCGAAAAACTTGGATCGATCATGAACCGGCGCGGCACGAAGGTGCGCTTCAAGCCGGACGAGAAGATCTTCGGCAAGGGCGCCGCGTTCAAGCCGGCTCGCGTCTTCAAGATGTCGCGCTCGAAAGCCTTCCTTTTCGGCGGCGTCGAAATCCGCTGGAAGTGCGCGCCGGAGCTTATCAAGGACGAAACGCCGGCCGAGGCCGTTTTTCATTTCCCCGGTGGATTGAGCGACTACCTGACAGGCTCGATCGAAGGCCAGACGCGCATCACGAAGGATATTTTTTCGGGCCGTGTCGAAAAGGACGGCGGCCACGGATCTGTCGAATGGGCTGTCGCCTGGATTGCGGACGAGGACGGTTTTTCCCTGTCCTATTGCAACACCATCCCGACAGCTGAAGGCGGCACGCACGAGAACGGCCTGCGACAGGCGCTCTATAAGGGCCTCAGAGCCTACGGCGAACTGACAGGCAGCAAGAAGGCGCAGCAGATCACGTCCGAAGACGTGATGGGCACGGCGGCCTCGATGCTTTCCGTTTTCATTCGCGAACCGGAATTCCAGGGCCAGACCAAGGACAAGCTCGCGACCGCCGAGGCGACAAAGATCGTCGAAACGGCAGTGCGCGACGCCTTCGACCATTGGCTCGCCGATTCTCCGCAACAGGCGACCAAACTGCTCGAATGGACCGTCGATCAGGCGGAAGATCGCCTGAAGCGCCGTCGTGAAAAGGAAGTTGGCCGACAGTCCGCAACACGCAAGCTGCGCCTTCCCGGCAAACTTGCCGATTGCTCGATCCAGCAGGCGGCCGGCACCGAAATCTTCATCGTCGAAGGCGATTCCGCCGGCGGCAGCGCGAAGAGCGCCCGCGATCGCGAAACGCAGGCCATCCTGCCGTTGCGCGGCAAGATCCTGAACGTCGCCAACGCCTCATCGGCGAAGCTGTCGCAGAACCAACTGTTGAGTGATCTCGTCCAGGCTCTCGGAGCCGGCATCGGCACCAAATATCGCGACGAAGACCTGCGCTATGAGCGCGTTATCATCATGACTGACGCCGACGTCGACGGCGCCCACATCGCGTCGCTCCTCATTACGTTCTTCTATCAGGAGATGCCGGATCTGGTCGAAAACGGCCATCTTTTCCTGGCCGTACCGCCGCTCTACAAAATTTCGGACAAGGCCGATGTCGCCTACGCGCGCAATGAAGCGCATCGCGATGAGCTTCTGGCGACGCGCTTCAAGAACCGCAAACCGAAGGTGACGCGCTTCAAGGGTCTCGGCGAGATGGACTTCAAGGATTTGAAAGAGACGACGATGGACAAGAAGCGGCGCATGCTATTGCGCGTCGCAATCGGCGACGGCGAACGCGCCGGTCTCACCGAGGTCGTCAACGCTCTTATGGGATCGAAACCGGAGGCGCGCTTCCGCTTCATTCAGGAGCACGCCGCCTTCGCCAAGGACCTCGATATCTAGCGCGCAATCCGTCGTCAGCTACCGCGAACGGACGCCTCGTTCTGGCGCGCGATGGCTTCGGGATTTTTCACGTCCGCGTATTCGAGCGTATCGGTGTCGATGTAAACGTCGCCATCGGGCTTCGGCGCATACTTGTCGCCGAGAACTTCGATGACCGTCGGATTTCGTTCCTCTACCTCACCGTAGGGCGAATTGAAGTAGCCTTCGACGACCACCCCCTTTTCCCGATAGTCAGGATCCTGCAGGAGCAGATCGTGCAAGCCCTTCAACTTGAAGTGCGGCACCGAAGCATAGATGTGGTGCGGCAGGTGATAGTCCATGCCGAATGGAAAAATGGCATAGCGGATAAACGGATTGACCAGAAAAACTCGCGTATTCGTGTAGCGTCCACGATCGGCGTTGCCGTGCTGAACCCACTGCCTCATGATCATGAACAGCGGAAACGTCGTGAACAGCGGGATGATCCAGAGAACCCCGTAGTCGGTCCAGGCCGGCCCCCATCCAGCGGCTTGGATGGCCGTGATCACCGCGTAGACGATCGCCATGTAGGCAATGCGGCTGATGTTGGTCGCCCTATGCGAAATGACCGTCTCGACGTGCGCGTGCGGTAGCTTGTCTTCGTGGAGGCGCGCGAAATAGATGATCGTGATGGCCGTCAAGACGCCGAGCACGGCAAGCGCCCAGGCGCCGTGCCCGATATCGACGAGCGGAATGGCGGCTGCCGGTGCGCCGACGGCGTAAAGGATGCCGGCGAGCGTCGGCAGCTGCTCGCCGCGATGTTCCTGATCGAGATACGGATTGTTGCCGGTTCCAAGTGAGCTGTAGCGCGCCCGCACCAACGTGTAGCGGAATAGATTTGGCAGCCAAATCTGCTTCAGCAGCGCTCGAAGCATATCGAAATGGGTGATCGGAAAATCGAGATCGTGGCCGCTGTCGTGGAGCTGCGAACAATCGGGATCGCGCACGGGGTCGTTGATGAACTGGTGATGCGCCAGGTGATGTAGCCGGAATTGGAACGTCGAGGTGTAGATCGGAAATGCTGCAAGCCAATCCGACATCAGCTCGTTGAATTTCTTATTGTCGAAAAGGATGAAGTGCGTGCCTTCGTGAATGACACCGCCGAACTGATGTTGCGACGCTCCAATGACAATGATCGCGACGAGGGTCGCCGGAATATTCCACCACCAGCCGAGGCCCGCCGCGGCGACGAGGCTATAGCTCCAGATCGTGCCGGCGATCGTGGCGATGATCACCAAATATACCCGCCCGATGTGGACGAAATTCGTATAGTTATCTCGCTTTTTCAGCTCGCGAATGGCGTCGCCGCGGCGCACGCCTTTGGTGCGAGGCGCAGCTTTGCGGGTTGACCCGGCCGCAGAAGAGGTCCGCGCCATATCCCCAATTTTTATTGCCGGCCCGGCATTCGCACTCATCGGTCGAGATCCTCGCGATTTTCAGGCCGGCCTTGCGGATCGTCCTCGGCCGGCCCTGCCGGGAACCCTCGACCCGGCGTCAATTACGCTGTTCAATGCCATGCCATCAACCCTACGCCATCGATGATCGCTCAGAAAATCATTTTAGCTAATACGGCAAATAAGCCCGGCTGCGCTTGTCACCGTTTATTAACAATTTTCGCCGCAAGCGGTCGTACCGCTCTTAGCCGTCGGACCTCCCCCAAACTCGAAGCCTCGGGTACCATCCCGGCGCGTCCAAATGATTCGCCGCTAAAGCGGAGTTTGAGCGCAATCCGCGGCCGCATGCCACTTAGGCGCAACGCTGTAAAAGCGGCCGGGTTTCACTTCATGGGCAATTGGGAGAACCATAACGAATGAACAACAGGGCTCTCGCAGCCGAGGCATTCGGCACTTTCATGCTCGTCGCATCGGTTCTGGGTGCGGCGTTTTACTCGTTCGGAGCACCGGCCGGCGCCGCAGGCATTCTCGGAGTGGCTCTATCGATCGGCTGCACAGTCATGGTCCTGATCTTCGCCCTCGGTTCGATCTCGGGCGGACATTACAATCCCGCCGTGACGCTGGGCCTTGTCGCTGGAGGCCGGTTCGAAGCCAGCAAGGCGCTCCCCTACATCATTGCCCAAGTCCTCGGCGGTTGCGCCGCTTGCGGAATATTCTCATTGGTTGGTCATACGGGTGCCAGTTTCGCATCGAACGGCTGGGGTGACCTGTCGATGCTCAAGGCGACCATGTCGCAGGTCTTCATCCTCGAGACGGTGCTGACGGCTTTCTTTCTCGTCGTCATCATGGGCGTGACGCGCGCTAACGGCCCAAGCCTGCTGGCGCCTCTCGCCATCGGCCTGACACTGACCGCCATTCACATCATGGCCATTCCGATCTCCAATGCGTCCGTCAACCCGGCCCGAAGCACGGCCACGGCGATTTACGCGGGCGGCGAAGCGTTGTCCCAAGTCTGGCTATTCTGGGTGGCGCCGATCCTCGGAGGCGTCATTGGTGGCCTCTTTGGCAAATGGTTGCTCGACGAACAGGGCTAGTGCAGAGCCTATCGGGGCGGCGCTCACTGCGCCGCCCTGCCCACGTTGCCACCCTGTGACAGTACCTCGCGGCCTAAAACGCCCGAACTAAGCGGTTTTTCTTGCGCCAGAGCGGGATGTATGCGAGCACGCGAGCGTGCCGGAGCGCAGGGGATCGATTTGCGCGTTCTTTAATGTTTTTCGATCCGCACCCCCCATTTGGCTTTGGTCCTTTTCGGCACTTATCCCCCTGCGCTCTTGATCGATAGTCCGGTGCCGCTGCGCCGGAACAAGCGGGCTGTGCAGATGGAGATTAGAACTTTTGGAAACCAAGACATTCGCTGACCTCGGGCTCTCACCCAAGGTACAGGCGGCCGTGACAGCCGCAGGCTATGTCAATCCTACCCCGATACAAGCCGCCGCCATTCCGGTTGTCCTAACGGGCCGCGATGTGCTCGGCATCGCCCAGACGGGCACCGGCAAGACAGCATCCTTCGTTCTTCCGATGATCGCCCGGCTCGAGTCGGGACGCGCACGGGCGCGTATGCCGCGCTCGTTGATCCTGGCGCCGACGCGCGAACTTGCGGCACAGGTGGCGCAAAGCTTCGAAAAATATGGCGTCAATCACAAGCTGCAATTGGCGCTTCTGATCGGTGGCGTGTCGATGGACGATCAGGTGAAGAAGCTCGACCGTGGCGTCGACGTGCTGATCGCGACGCCCGGGCGTCTACTCGATCATTTCGGGCGCGGCCGCATCATGCTGATGGGCGTCGAAATCCTGGTCATCGACGAAGCCGACCGGATGCTCGACATGGGCTTCATTCCGGACATCGAGAAAATCTGCAAACTCCTGCCGACGCGACGGCAGACGCTGTTCTTCTCGGCAACGATGCCCGCCGAAATCACGCGCCTAGTCAATCAGTTCCTGAACGACCCCGTGCGGATCGAGGTTGCCAAGCCGGCAACGACCGCGGCAACCATCACGCAACGCTTCGTCTATTGCGCCAACGGCGAAGACTGGGCAAAGCGAGAAGTACTTCGCGATCTGATCCGCAACGGCAACGTCAAGAACGCCATCATTTTCTGCAACCGCAAGCGCGATGTCGCGGTGCTGCACAAGTCGCTGGCAAAACACGGCTTCAATGCCGGCGCGCTGCACGGCGACATGGAACAGTCGGCCCGGACCGAGACGCTCGACAAGTTCCGCAACGATGAGATCATGCTGCTTGCCGCCTCCGACGTTGCGGCCCGCGGTCTAGACATTCCGGACGTGTCGCACATTTTCAATTTCGATCTGCCTTGGGCTGCCGACGACTATGTCCACCGCATCGGTCGTACCGGACGAGCCGGCCGCGAGGGCCAGTCCATTTCGCTGGTCAGCCCTGATGACTTGAAATTCGTGAAGGATATCGAGAAGGTCACCGGCGAAACTGCAGTTTGGCTCGGGGATCCGCCGACCGAAGAAGATATCGCCGGCGCCGGCAAAAGGCGTCGTGGCCGAGGCGGGCGCGTTGCATCTGATAAGTTCAGCAAGCCGCATCGTGGAAGCCGCGAAGCGCGCCACTCTGATACTCCGAGGGTCAACGGAGTAGCTCCTGCTCCGCGCGAAGTTCCCGCCCGACGCGAAACTCCTGCCCGGCGCGAAGCGCCTCTCCCAGAGGCTGCGAACGCCCGCGACAGCGCCGGTCCCGCTCAGCGCGCGGCCGAGCCTCGTCACAGAAGCGGACGGCCGAAGCCCGCAGAGCGCCGGCCGGAGCGCGAGCGTCCACGTCGGGAAGAACAACCACAACCGCGCTTCGATGAACCTCGACGCGCCGAACCGCAACGATCGGCCACACGTGCGCCAACCTCCGACGCATGGACGGACGAACCTCGGGCGCCGCGTCGTGGCCGCCCCACGGAGCGACAGCCCGAAGCCCGGGATGCAGCAAAGGATCAGAAGGCACCCCCGCCCCGCAAAACGAACGAGCGACTGGGGTTTGAAGAAAACGTTCCGGCCTTCATGCGCAAATCCTCGCGCCCGTTGAAAGTGCCCGGCAGAGGCTGAAGGCCTTCAGGAGCGTTCCGTCCAGGATGGAACACCCCATAACGATATGGCCGGGCTTGACCCGGCCATCCAACCTTCGCATTCCAACGTCGGCGCACCGTGCCTGTCGGCAAGCCCGTGACCGGGCCAAGTTTTAGCTTTCCGCGGGAGCGAAACCGGCAGGCGTCGACGGTTCGAGGTTGACGCTCTCTCCGCAGCCGCAGGCGCTCTTCTGGTTCGGGTTGTTGAACACGAACTGCGACGAGAGCTTGTCGGTTTTGAAATCCATTTCGCTGCCGATCAGATACATGATCGCAGCCGGGTCGATCAGTACGATCGCCCCCTTCTCCTCGATGATCTCGTCGAATTTGCCGATCTCATCGGACCACGTCATCGTGTATTCCATACCGGCGCAGCCGCCCTTTTTGAGGCCGATCTTCAGGGCCTTGACGCCAGGCTTCTGAGCAATGAGCGCCGCCACACGCGACGCGGCGGCATCGGTGAGCGTCAAAACCTTGGGCATCATTCTGAGCGAGGGCACGTGGGCCTCCGAGTTGCGGGTCGTGATGGTGCTTCGCCCAATATATGGGAAATCGCCGGGCAAAAGCGAGTGCGGCGTCAGAACATGCCCACCGCGAGCTTGGCTTCGTCCGACATGCGGCTCTGATCCCATGGCGGATCGAACACGATCTTGACCGTGGTACCCGCTATGCCCGGCACGGCGCTAACCGCATTTTCGACCCAGATCGGCATCTCGCCGGCGACCGGGCAGCCCGGCGCCGTCAGCGTCATATCGATGGCGACGTTGCGGCTATCGTCGATCTCTACCTTGTAGATCAAACCAAGTTCATAGATGTCGGCCGGAATTTCGGGATCGTAAACCGTCTTCAAGGCAGCCACGATCTCGGTCGTCAGACGGTCGATTTCCTCAGGCGGCAAAGCCCCCGTATTTTCAGAGGCAGCAGAAGTGCCACCTTCCGTCGGCGCGGCGGCGTCCGCTGACACCGTCGACGGCGCATCAAGCGCCTCGACGGCCGTCTTCAGCACTTCGCGGTCTTCAATCTGCTTCCCATCCATCGGGATTTCCTTAGGCAAACAGGTCATGCGCTTTGGTCAGCGCCGTGATCAGCGCGTCAACCTCGGCCTTGGTATTGTACAACGCGAATGAGGCCCGGCAGGTTGCCGTCACGCCGAGGCGATCCATCAGCGGCTGCGCGCAATGATGGCCAGCCCGCGTCGCGACGCCCGATCGGTCGATGATCGTCGAAACGTCGTGCGGGTGCAGCCCATCGATGGTAAACGAAAAGATCGCGCCCTTGCCCGGAGCCGTTCCGTAGAGCTTAAGCCACGGCAATTCCGCTAGGCGCTCCGCCGCATACGCTCCAATCTCGGCTTCGTGGCGTGCGATCTTCTCGCGCCCGATCTGCATCATGTAGTTGAGCGCGGCACCGAGCCCGATCGCTTCCACGATCGCCGGCGTACCCGCTTCGAATTTGTGCGGCGCCTTGTTGTAGGTGATGCGATCGACGGTGACGCTTTCGATCATGTCGCCGCCGCCTTCGTAGGGCGGCATCGTCTCCAGGTGTTCGCGCTTCGCGTAGAGCACACCGATGCCGGACGGCCCGTAAGTCTTGTGGCCGGTGAACACGTAGAAATCGCAATCGAGATCGCGCACGTCGACGCTCATGTGCACGGCGGCCTGACTGCCATCGACGAGCACAGGCACGCCCTTGGCGTGCGCCAAGCGAATGATCTCTTTGACCGGAGTAATGGTGCCGAGCACATTCGACATGTGCGTGACGGCGACCAGCTTCGTGCGCTTCGTGATCAGCCGGTCAAGCTTTTCAATGATGAGTTCGCCGCCGTCGGTCATCGGCGCCCATGTCAGAACCGCGCCTTTCCGCTCGCGCAGGAAATGCCAAGGAACGATGTTGGCGTGGTGCTCCATGATCGTTATGAGGATTTCATCGCCCGCGGCGATCCGGGGTTCGCCGAACGACCGCGCCACGAGATTGATGGCACTCGTGGCGTTGCGGGTGAAGATGATCTCATCGGCATGCTCGGCGTTGAGGAAGCGGCGCACCGTTTCGCGCGCAGCTTCGTAGTGATCCGTCGCAACGTTCGAGAGATGATGCAGCCCGCGATGCACGTTGGCGTATTCGTAGCGGTAGGCGTGATCCATCGCCTCCAGGACGGAGCGCGGCTTCTGCGCCGAGGCGCCGTTATCGAGATAGACGAGCGGACGACCATGCACCTCGCGAAAGAGGATCGGGAAGTCGGCTCGAATAAGCTCGACGTCGTAAGGAGCCGCGGTCAGCCCCGCCTGCGAGGCCGTGCTTCGAACTGCAGAGACTTGCATCTCGCTTTCCATCTAGGTCCTGACCGCGCGAACCGAACCGGCAAGCCAGCTCGTCGCGTATGATTGGAGGGCGGTTCTAATTTCGGCGTGTTCGACCTTATCGAGCGCCTCGCCGATGAACGATTCAATCATCAAGGCCCGCGCCTCGTCCTCGGGGATGCCGCGCGAGCGGCAATAAAACAGCAGATCGGGATCGAGCTGCGCCGACGTCGTACCGTGACCACACACGACATCATCGGCAAAAATCTCGAGTTCCGGCTTTGAATCGAACTCGGCATCTTCCGACAACATCAAGGCTTGCGACATCTGCTTGCCATCGCTCTTCTGCGCGTCGGGGCGGACGATGACCTTACCCTGGAACACGCCGCGCGCGTGGCCATCGAGCACACCCTTGAACAGCTCGCGGCTCTCGCACCGGGGAACGGCATGATCGACGACGAGAGTCGTGTCGATGTGTTCTCCGCCGCGGGCGAGGTAAGCGCCTGACAGGTCGAGCTTGCCGCCTTCGCCCGCATAGACGACATTGATTTCGTTGCGCGCCAAGCCCAGTCCGACAGAGAACTGAAATCCACGGTACGTCGCGTTGGCTCCGAGCGTGACAGCCCAGTTGGAAAGATGCACGCACTTGCCGCCATCGACGGCAACCTTGGCGTGATCGAGCCCCGCGCCCTTCCCGACCAAAACCTCATTCAGAGCGTTGACCTGAACATCCGGCGTTGCACCCGGCAGCACCACGTGCGCTTCGATGATCGTCGCCGTCGCGCCATCGCCGATATTGATGACATTGCGGACAGCGACCGAACGCGCCTCGGCTCCGGCTCTGACGAAAACGATCAGCAGCGGTTTTGCCAATGCGGCGCCTTCCGCAACGCGGACGATCGCACCATCCGTCATGAACGCCGCGTTGAGCGCTGCGACCGCGCCCTCCCCTTCGGCCGCCGCGATGAGACGGTTCGCAGTCTTTTCCGGCGCGGAATCGAGCACTTTGCCAAGCAACGCCACGTCCAATCCCGGCGCCTCGCTGACATCATCAAGCTCGGCGCGATGCTGACCGTTGACGAAGGCGACGCGGTAGGCGTCGACGTGCGCCAAGGGACCAAGCGCCACGATCAGCTCCGCGATTGTCAGCGGCGTCTTGTCATGGATCGCAGGCGGCAGCGCCTCTTTGAGGTTGGCGCGCAGGTCTGTGTATTTCCATTCCTCGATCCGCCGGTGCGGTAGGCCAAGCGTGCTGAATTTGCCGATCGCCTCGGCGCGGCGCGCCTTGACTGCCGCGCTGCCCGGCAATTTTCCGGCGGCAGCTTCGAATGCTTCGGAGAAGGCCTGCTCGGCCTTCGTTTTCATCACTGCTACGTTCATTTTAAGCTGCCTTGCCACTGTAGCCCGCGTAGCCGGACTTCTCGAGTTCGAGTGCGAGTTCTTTGCCGCCGGTCTTCTGGATGCGCCCGTCGGCGAGCACATGGACTTTGTCCGGCACGATGTAGTTCAGCAATCGCTGATAATGCGTGATGACGAGGAAAGCCCGATCCTTCGAGCGCAACGCGTTGACGCCATCTGCGACGATCCGCAAAGCGTCGATATCGAGGCCCGAATCCGTTTCATCCAAAACGCAAAGCGTCGGCTCGAGAAGCGCCATCTGCAGGATCTCGGAGCGCTTTTTCTCGCCGCCCGAAAACCCGACGTTGACCGGGCGCTTCAGCATCTCGACATCGATGTTGAGCTTATTGCCCTTCTCCTTGACGAGCTTCATGAAGGCCGGCGTCGTCAGTTCCTTTTCGCCGCGCTTTTTCTTCAACGCATTGAGCGCCGTGCGCAGAAACGTCAGGCCCGCGACCCCCGGAATTTCCATCGGATACTGGAAGGCCAGGAAGACACCCTTCGCGGCACGCACATCCGGTTCCATATCGAGGATCGATTCGCCGTTCCACAGGATGTTCCCTTCGGTCACCTCATAGCCGTCGCGGCCTGCCAGCACATAGGCGAGCGTCGACTTGCCCGAACCGTTCGGACCCATGATGGCGTGCACCTCGCCCTTCGGAACTTCGAGCGACAGCCCCTTGAGGATCACCCGATCCTCATCAGCGAGCTTCACGTGCAGATTCTTGATTTCAAGCATTTCCCTAAGCCTTCTCAACTCTCGTTCCGTTACTCTCTCCCCACGTGCGGGGAGAGAGAAATTCTCAACCGACGCTGCCTTCGAGCGAAATCCCGATCAGCTTCTGCGTCTCGGCCATGAACTCCATCGGCAGGTGCTGCAGCACGTCGCGGACGAAACCGTTGACGACCAGAGCGATGGCTTCTTCCGAAGAAAGCCCGCGCTGGCGGCAGTAGAACAGCATGTCGTCGGAAATCTTCGACGTCGTCGCTTCGTGTTCGAAATGCGCGCTCGAATTCTTGGCCTCGATGTAGGGCACGGTGTGCGCGCCGCACTTGTCGCCTATCAGCAGCGAGTCGCAGTTCGTGAAGTTCCTGACGTTCGTCGCCTTGCGATGCGCCGACACAAGTCCGCGATAGGTATTTTGCGAATATCCCGCCGCGATGCCCTTCGAGATGATGCGACTCGACGAATTCTTGCCGAGGTGAATCATCTTCGTGCCGCTGTCGACCTGCTGATGGCCGTTCGAAACCGCGATCGAATAGAATTCGCCGCGCGTATCGTCGCCGCGCAAAATACAGCTCGGGTACTTCCACGTGATTGCGGAACCCGTTTCGACCTGCGTCCACGAAATCTTCGACCGGTTGCCGCGGCAGTCACCGCGCTTCGTCACGAAGTTGTAAATTCCGCCCTTGCCTTCGCTATCGCCCGGATACCAGTTCTGTACCGTCGAATACTTGATCTCGGCGTCATCGAGCGCGATCAGCTCGACCACAGCGGCATGCAGCTGGTTAGTGTCGCGCGTCGGCGCCGTACAGCCTTCAAGATACGATACGTAAGAACCGCGATCGGCGATGATCAGCGTACGCTCGAACTGGCCCGTCTCCTTTTCATTCATGCGGAAATAGGTCGAAAGCTCCATCGGGCATCGGACGCCAGGCGGTATGTAAACGAATGATCCGTCCGAATAGACGGCCGCGTTCAGCGCCGCGTAGTAGTTGTCAGACTGCGGCACGACCGAACCCAAATACTTCTTCACGAGCTCGGGATGCTCGCGCACGGCTTCCGAGATCGAGCAGAAGATGACGCCGGCTTTGGCCAGCTCATCCTTGAAGGTCGTGACGACCGAAACGCTGTCGAACACGGCATCGACCGCGACGCGCGAGGTCGAGACGCCCGCCAAAAGCTCCTGTTCCTTCAGCGGAATGCCGAGCTTTTTGTAAGTCGCGATCAGTTGCGGATCGACGTCGGCGAGGCTCTTCGGCCCTTCCGTCGATTTCGGCGCCGAATAGTAATAAATGTCCTGAAAATCGATCTTCGGATAATGAACCCTCGCCCAAGTCGGCTCGGTCATGGCCTTCCAGCGCTGGAACGCTTCGAGACGCCAGGTCAAAAGCCACTCGGGCTCGCCCTTCTTGGCCGAGATGAAGCGCACGGTCGATTCATCAAGCCCCTTCGGAGCTTTGACGCTCTCGATGCGGGTCTCAAAACCGTATTTGTACTGGTCGACATCGATCTTCTTGACTTGATCGATCGTCTCCTGAACAGCAGCCATTTTCTTCGTCTCTCTTTCAACAATCCTGCCGCAGTCCGCGGCAATGCAAAGTTCTCGTTACGCTGCGAGCGCCGATGCTCCGGCAATCGATTTCCATGCCGCGACGAACGCGCCGATATCGTCTTTCGTCGTCGCTGGTCCGATGCTGATGCGGATCGTGCCTTCAGCAACGTCACGCGCGACGCCCATCGCCTCGAGCACATGACTGGTGCCGACTTTACCCGATGAGCACGCGGAACCGGCGCTCACTGCAATTCCGGCGAGATCGAGCCTGATCACAAGCGTCTCCGCGAGCTTGCCCGGAAGTGCCAGGGCCGTCGTGTTGCAAAGGCGCGAAGCACCTTCCCCGACGACGATCGCTCTCGGGCTGATGCTGCGGATCTCGGCTTCGAGCCCATCGCGGAGCGCGGCAAGCGCCGCCGCTTTATCAAGTTCCGCGAGGGCAACCGACGCGGCCGCTCCGAATCCTGCGATTGCCGCGAGATTTTCGGTACCCGCCCGGCGCCTGCGTTCTTGCCCACCACCACGAAGCAACGGCACAAGATCTATATGGTCACGAATGACGAGCGCGCCAACACCTTTCGGGCCACCAAACTTATGCGCCGAAAGGGCGAGCGTATCGACGCCTAGGCTCGCGAAATCAATCGGAATTCGACCTGCCGCCTGCACTGCATCGGTATGCATCGCAAGTCCATGTGAGCGCGCGAATGCGGCCACCTCGGCCACGGGCTGAATAACGCCCGTTTCGTTGTTCGCCATTTGCAGCGCCACGACCGCGGGCGTCCGGACGCCGCGCTTCAGGACGTGTTCCGCAATTTCCTCGACGCGGACGATGCCCTCGGCCCCGGTAGAAATCGTCACGACGTCGCCTGTCGTGGCTCGGGCTTGCGCAAGCACGGAGTCGTGCTCGATGCCGCTCGTTAAAATCGTTGCCCAAGGCTGCGCCATCACCCAGGCGTTGGCCTCGGATGCGCCGCTGGTGAACACGACTTCCGAAGGCTTGGCGCCGACAAGGCGCGCCACATTTTCGCGTGCAGCCTCGATGATGCCGCGGGCGTGCCGGCCTTCCGCGTGCACCGACGAAGCATTACCTACGACATCGAGTGCGGCAATCATCGCTGACTTCGCCTCGCGGCGCAGCGGCGCCGTGGCGTTGTAATCCAGATAGACCCGCGACGCGGCAGCAGACGGCAGCACACGACGGGACTCGGAGGTTGCGGAATATTTTCCGCCTTTGATGACGTCGGCGAGGCTCACCGCTGCCATGAATTCCGAAGTCGCTTCGCTCAGCGCGCTCCACAGGCCATGCGTCAGACACGGCGTTGCGGCCGAACAGCGCGGATCATTATCGGTGCAGCGCGTAAAGCGTGTTTCTTCTTCGACTGCGGCCATAACCGCTGCGATCGAAATGTCGCAAGCGCGCTTCGTGAGCCTATATCCACCTAAGCGGCCGCGCGCGCTCTCAACCAGACCCGCACGCCGCAACGGCACGAAAATCTGTTCTAAATAGGCGAGCGGCAGGTGTTGACGCTCTGCTATCAGAGAGAGAGGAATCGCATCTGTGCTGGCGTGGCTGGCAAGATCTGCCATGGCCATTACCGCGTACCGACCTTTGGTCGTCAGCTCCACGCTTGCACCTCCGGACTATCGCCGACCCCAAGTGGTGGCGGAATCCATTGCCTTGCATGCGGCCCCCCCGACTGTGCTAAGAGAGCCGCCCTGATCCAGAGACCCGTTATTAACCAGGCCGCATTATTTCGAACGGTTCTAAAGTTATGGAAATCCTGAGCGCTGGAGTCAAGGATTGAGAATTCAAGCCACGAGGATTTGAACGCTTAGCAGCCGCGGCGAGGCGCTTGCGCCGGCCATCCCCCACTCAAGACCCGAGAAACTCTGATGCCCGAACTTATTATCAATGGCCCCGGCGGTCGCCTCGAGGCCCGTTATCACCACGAAAACAACAGCGATAGCCCCATCGCGCTCATCCTGCACCCGCACCCTCAGCTGGGCGGCACGATGAACAATCAGGTGGTTTACACGCTCTATCATACGTTCGCAGCCCGCGGTTTCTCTGTGCTGCGGTTCAATTTCCGCGGTGTCGGTCGCAGCCAGGGCTCCTGGGACAGCGGCCCCGGCGAACTCGCGGACGCGGCCTCGGCTCTCGATTGGCTGCAGATCGTCAAGCCGGACGCCAAGACCTGCTGGATTGCCGGCGTCTCGTTTGGAACTTGGATCGCGATGCAGTTGTTGATGCGCCGCCCCGAGGTCGACGGCTTCGTCTGCGTGGCACCGCTGGCCAACCTCTACGACTTCAACTTCCTTGCGCCATGCCCCTCGTCGGGCCTGCTGATCAACGGCGAGTTGGACCGCGTCGTCCCGACTTCGGCGGTAGCCGAGATGTCGGTCAAAACGAAGGTGCAGCGAGGAATAAAGATTACCCACGAGATCGTGCCGGGCGCCAACCACTTCTTTGAAAATAAGGTCGACGAACTCGGCAAAGTCGTCGGAGCGTATCTGGACGAGCGGATCGTTCAGTTCGAGCAGGATCGCGAGCGCAACAAAGAGCGCGAGCGCGAGCGCGAACGTGAACGCCAGCGCCAGCGCGAACTCGAACGGCTCGAGGCCCAAAGCCCTGCCCCGGCAGCCGCCGCCGAGGACGACAGCGAAGAAGAATAATGAATCCGGACGCCCAACCGCTTACGGTTTGAACGTCTAATGCGCGGGCTCGGCCGGCGGATCGGCGCGTACGCCGCCGCTCGTCGGCCGGCTGACGCCGGTCGTTCCGGGAAAGGTGATCGGCAAGCCCCGGACCGAACGAACGGCGAGATACGCCCAGGCCTCGGCTTCCGCACTGTCGCCGTCGATCCCCACCGCCTCCGCCGGCACGACGGCGCAATGAACGCGTTCTGCCAGCATGCGCATGATCGTGCGATTGCGCCGCCCGCCGCCCAACACGATCCACAGTTCGGGCTCGGCCGGCATGTGCTCGCGTGACTTGGCTATTGCCTGAGCGGTGAACGCCGCCAGCGTCGCGGCGCCGTCCTCGGTCGACAGGCTATCCATAGGGTCAGTCGAAAAAGAATTGCGGTCGAGAGATTTGGGCGGCTGCGCAGCGAAGTAGCTATGGCTCAGATAGAACCGGATGACGTCTTCGTCGACGCGTCCGCGCCCCGCCGTGAGCCCGTCATTATCCATTCGTGATCCGGTCCGGCGCATCATCCAATCGTCGAGAAGCGCATTGCCCGGTCCCGTGTCGAAGGCGAGCAGATCACCATTGCGGCGGCCGATCCAAGTGACGTTCGAAACGCCGCCGACATTGACGATGGCGACAGGCCGCGTCAGCAGTTTCGCCGTCACCGCACGGTGATACGCCGGAACCAGCGGCGCGCCCTGCCCGCCTGCCGCGACGTCGGCAGCTCGGAGATCGTAAATGACCGGACAGCGCGTTACATTAGCCAGCATGTCCCCGCGCCCAAGCTGCACGGTCAGGCCCGCCTCCGGCTTGTGCAGCACGGTCTGGCCATGAAAGCCGATGATGTCGACGGCCGACCGTTCGATGCCCGACTTGCGTAGGAATTGCGCCACTGCCGACGCGTGGTGCTCGGTCAATTCGAGTTCGGCGCGCGATAGCAAGGCCGGGCGCTGGTCGCGCGACGTGAGCCGGCTGGCGTCCGCGATGGCCGACGTCAGAAGTTCTCGCATCCGGTCGTCGTAAGGAAACGTTAGCGAGGGACCTCGGATCACGTCGTCCTCGCCGTCGGTTTCGAGATACGCAACGTCGATGCCGTCGAGTGACGTACCGCTCATGAGCCCGATGGCCCGCATCACCTTGCTCATGGACCCCTTCCCGTGCATGGTGCCGCCGCTTTGGCGCACGCCGTTGGCGGCCACGCAGATGTCATCCCGACGAAAGCCTCGAATAGCAATGACGACACTGAAATCCGACTTCCTGAAGATTATGACCGAGCGCGGCTTCATGCACCAGTGCTCGGATCTTGAAAGCCTCGACAAGCTCGCCGCGGATAATCGCGTCGTGGCCTACGTCGGCTACGATTGCACTGCGCCGTCGCTGCACGTCGGATCGCTGTTATCGATCATGATGCTGAGCTGGCTTCAGAAGTGCGGCGGCAAACCCATCGCATTGATGGGTGGCGGAACGACCCGGGTGGGCGACCCTTCGGGCAAGGACGAAACGCGACAGCTTCGCTCGATCGATGAGATCGAAAAGAACAAGAACGGCATGAAGCAGGTGTTCGCGAAGTTTCTGGCATTCGGGGACGGTGGCACCGATGCCTTGATGGTCGATAACGCTGAATGGCTGGCGCCCCTCAACTACATCGAATTTCTGCGCGACGTCGGCCGGCATTTCTCTGTCAATCGCATGTTGACGATGGACAGTGCCAAACTCCGCCTCGATCGCGAGCAGGAACTCTCGTTCATCGAGTTCAATTACATGCTGCTGCAGGCCTACGACTATGTCGAACTGGCGCGCCGCTATGGCTGCAATCTTCAGATGGGCGGCTCCGACCAGTGGGGCAATATCGTCACCGGCATCGATCTTGGCCGCCGCATGGGCCTCAAGGAACAGCTATTGGCGTTGACCTGTCCGCTGCTGACGACCGCATCCGGCGCCAAGATGGGCAAGACCGCGGCGGGCGCCGTCTGGCTCAATGAGCAGCAGCTCTCCGCCTATGACTACTGGCAGTTCTGGCGCAACACAGAAGACGCCGACGTACCTCGCTTTCTGAAGCTGTTCACGGTGCTGCCGATCGACGAGATCGGCAAACTGTCAGCCCTCGGCGGCGCCGAGATCAACGAGGCCAAGAAGGTGCTCGCAACCGAAGCGACGGCCCTGGTTCACGGCCGGGAAAAAGCCGAGGCAGCCGCCGCGACCGCTCGCAAGACCTTCGAGCAGGGCACACTCGCGTCCGATCTTCCGACAGTCGAGATCAGTCGCGCCGATCTTGACGCCGGGCTCGGCGTTTTGACCGCGTTCGTGAAAGCGGGCCTCGTCGCCTCGAATGGCGAGGCGCGACGGCAAATCCAGGGCGGCGGTTTGAAAGTCAATGACGAGGCGGTTGCCAGTGACAAAGCCGTTCTCAAATCCAGCGATGCAGCCGCCGGTGGCGTCATCAAACTATCGCTCGGCAAGAAGAAGCACGTGCTTTTGAAGCCTGTCTGAATTCGCTTCGACTACGCGTTCTACCTACGGCGTCGTTGTCGACGACCAGCCGTCGACGGCTTCGGCACTTGCCGGCCTCTTCGACTTCACCTTTGCACCTTGGCCGGCGTCCGTCGCCGATGACGACGAACGCACACGATCCTCGTCGGGCATCTGAGGCGCCCGGTTATCGCGGACCTGAACCCTGGGATTGGCGGCCGTCATCTGGAACATCTCGCGGAAGATTCCCGGCGCAACGAGCGACAACGGATTGACGATGACTTGCGGATTCGACGTCGCACCCTGCACCGCGAACGTTATGCCGAAAATGCCTTCGCCTTGCGCGCCTGAGATGATTTGGCCAAGCACCGGAATACCGCCAAGCGCGCCGTTCAGCCCTTGCAGAGGGATGTAGGTGCCGCCGATGTTGATACGCTTCGTCTTGAAGTCGACCTTGCCGCGCAAGTTCGCGCCAAGCAGCGGGCCTTTGACATACGACTCCTCCAGCACGAACTGCCCATACCCGACCGAAAATGGGGCGCGCATCTTGTCGAACTCGAAGATTTCGCGCGTCACATTCCGGCCTCCGCCGATTGCCGGCCGGCCCTGGTCGGCGCTGCTGACGACCTCACTTACGATCGGGTCACCGAGCACCTTGAAGTTCTCAACCCACAGCGTTCCCGTTTTTTCTGCAGGCCCCGTGCCATTGAGATCAACTTCGAGACGCAACCGTCCGCCCTGCATGTTGGGATAGAAACCGACGAGCTTCAGCACCTGCCCCGCATCGCTTGAATCGACTAGTAGCCGGCGTTCGCCCGAGCTTTGATCGACCTTGGCCAGCAGCAGCGCGCCGCCATCGAGCTTGCCTTTGACATCGAGGCTCGTGAGATTTCCGCCGCGCGTTTCAAGTTGCATTTTGAGATTGCGCAGCGAAACATCGGAGCCGCCGATCACGTTGTCGATTTCTGCCGTGACGCGGGCGCCTTGTGACGCTCCTGCAGTTTTACTTTTCCCTGGGCCGTTGCCGACGTTGAATAACGAACGGAAAAAACTGCGGCCATCATAGTTCGATCCTTTGATCTTGATCGACCAGATGTTGTCCTTGCCCCGCACGCCCTGCATATCGAGGCTCGACACGACATTGAGCGTGAAATTTGGAAATTCAAATTCCTTGATCTTGTTGTCGGCGCCGACGCCGATACTGCCTTCGGCAGCGATGTCGTCGCTGATCACCTTGAAGTTCTGCAATTCGGTGTCGCCGTTTTGCGCACTGACGATATCGGCATCGACGGTCGCTGCGCGGCCGGGCGCTTTGTGCCAATTGAGTTGATCGAGCAGGATTTCGGCGTTCGTCAAATCAGCGTGCAGTTTGATCGCTGGCTCCGGCCGGTCGCCACGCTGCATCGATAACTCAATCGGAACAACGCCATGCACGATATCGTTGATGTCGAGCCCAAGCTGCGTGCGATCGGCTTCATCGAGCTTCGCGACGATCTTCACCGGCGGTTGTTGCCCGACGTCGGCTCCCAAAAGTCGCTGGCCGACAATCTTGGCCGCGACGCCGTTGACGAGCAGGTCACCTTTGGCATCAAGCGCGGTATCGCTCAAATTGAGATCGAGGGTGAAGCCCTGAACGTCAAACCGCCCGGCGACCTTGCCGAAACGGCCATCGGTAATCTTGGCCTTTCCCGTAATGGCAAAATCATCACCTGTGACGTTGGGGATCAGCGGTAGCTTGATCATTAGCTGGGCGTCGACCTTGCCCTCGCCGGCTTTTGGCAACGGCGAGGCTTCACGCACGGCACGTACGGGAAGCTTCCCGACCGCCTCTAGGAAGGGGCCAAGTTCGCTGTGCGTAGTGAGCGAAATCTCCGCGTCCGGGCGCGGCAGCAGCACATCAGCCGTATAGAGCCGGCCATTCTTGATCGGCACGCGTCGGTCACCCGAAAGAACGACGGCAGCTTCGGGCAAGTTGATCTCGAGCGCGTTGTTTTCAAGTTGTATCAGAGCACGTGGCGTTTCGATCGTCTGCATTCCTGGCAACGGCTGGAACACGGCATTGTTTGCCTCGAAGGTAGCCGAAACGCGCTCGGTAGCGGGAACAGCGCCATCACCGCCGCCGAGGAGCGCCTTGTTGCTCGTGAAGTGAAGCGTTCCACCCTTGAAATCGACCGCCGAGACGTTCTTGCCGATCCATTCGCGTGCGCCTTTGCCCAGCGCCCGCGGCCAAAGAGCCTTCAATGCATTGAGCGGCATCGGCGAGACGGTGAATTCGGCAGCCATCGTCTGACCTTGCGGCCCAGCCTTCAGCGAAGCCTTGGCCGTCGCCTGGCCACCGCCGCCGGCAATATGAAATTCGGCGATATCGACGGTGCCGCGACGCGGCACGATCGTGCCTTGCGCACGCCAACTATCGATGGCGACGGGCGGTACGTCGAATTCCGGGGCTTCGAACACACCGTTCTTGCCATCGAGCGCAAAACGCCATTGCGATAAATCGTTGCCCTGCGCCACATCCTTCATTTCGCCCGAAAACAGCATCGCACCGTCGGCCCATTTGACGGGGCTCGGCTGCAGCGCCCAGCGCCGCGCCTTGCCATCGAATGTCAGCTTGAAAAGTCCGGCCGTCACATTCATCGGCTGGGTCAGATAGGGAAGCGTGACGCGACCCTGACCGACATCCAGCGCCAGCACGCTTCGTTCAACCTCGCCAGCCGACGAAAGCTCGACGGTTGCATCACCCGCGACGGGAAACTCGAACATTCCGAGCAGCGCCAGCGGCGGCGCCGCAGATGCGAGCGTCGAGGGGACGAGATCGCGAATTGTAGCTTTGACTTCAAGCTTACCGGATTTCTCGCTCTCATCCGTCAGAAACGAGAACGCCCACGGCCCGTGCTGCGAAGCGACCGTCGCGCGGCCGGAGATCACGCTTCGCCGTTTCGCGTGGTTGAAATCGACGCTCGCCTCATCGATGCGCCAGGAACTCCGCTGGCCTTCGTAATCGACGATCACGGTTGCGTTCGAGAGGCCGAATTCCGACAGGTATGACGTGGCGTCCAACCGGCGTCGCGCGCGGCGGGAGGAATCGCTCAGCATCTTAGTGAGATTGACCTTGTGCGCCGTTTCCAGCGAGCCCCGCGTGACATTCGTTGCCTGCGGCGGCGTGGTGACTGGAGCTGGCGTGGGGCTGCTTCCCGATTGCGGCTCCGAGGGACGCGGCGTCGCCCGTTCGAACACGAATCCCGTCTCTTCCGAGTAGGCAAGCGTGATGACGGGATCGATCAGCTCTATTCGCGCCGGGACGACACGGCCACGCAGCAGCGCCGCCATTGAAATGTTGACGGCCGCCAGAGGCGATGAGAGCACCACGTCGCCGCCGATTTCGAGCACGCTGACATCGCGAAGGCGGAATTCGAGTTCGCCGTTCGGACCCAGCCTCAGCTCCGCTCCATCGATCTTCAAGGAACTGGAGGTCAACTCGTGATTGATACCGCGTTCGATGGGGGCGACGATAAAGTCGAATGCAATCGGCCCATGCCGCAGCCGGACGTACAGAATGCCCACCGCGATCATGGCGAGCAGCGACAGCGGCACGACCACATAGAATATGACTCGGCAGCCGGCGAAGACGTGACGCAAGCCGCGTGAAGAGGTCGTTTCCTTGGGCTGTTGCAGACCGGCGGACATAGGATTAGCGCGCGGTGGCATACCCGGCGGACGAGGCTGAGTGTTTTGCCGCGCACTTTGGTCGGCCCGGCGCCCCCCGGAGGGCCGCCCGCCGGTTTGCAATGTCGTCAACGCCGCTCCTCAAGACCCCCGCGAGCCGCGTATCCCTGCGGCCCACCACCGTGTCGAACCGGATGGCCCTAAAATTATGTCCAACGAAGGTCTAAACCTTCTGGCCTGCACCGCCACGAGATGGCAGGTACGAGTCCAAAAACGACAAAAGAAAGGCACTTTTGAGATGCTCAAGGACGGCGAAAAAGCACCCGACTTCAAATTACCCGATGAGACGGGAGCGACCGTCCAGCTTTCAAAGCTGAAGGGGCGTCCAGTCGTCGTTTATTTCTATCCAAAGGACGACACATCCGGGTGCACTCAGGAGGCCAAGGATTTTTCCTGCCTCGCCGAAGAATTCGCCAACGCCGGAGTTGCAATCATCGGAATTTCGCCCGATAGCGCCGTTAGCCATCAGAAGTTCAAGACCAAGCACGATCTTTCACTCAGGCTCCTCGCGGACGAACAAAAAGTGGCCGCCGAGGCCTATGGGGTTTGGACTGAAAAATCGATGTACGGTAAAAAGTACATGGGCGTCGAACGCTCGACGTTCCTGATCGACAAGTCTGGTAAACTCATCAATAGCTGGCGAAAAGTGAGGGTACCCGGTCACGCCGAGGAGGTTCTCGCCGCGGCACGCGCGCTATCCCGCTGACGGACGCCTACTTTTCGTTCAATCGTTGATCTTCCGCCACACTCTGTCGTCAACAATGTGTGTACGACGTCGAAACTGGTGATTTGCGGTGGAAAGGCTTTGACCGTAGTTTGGACTGCGGCAGCCAAAGTGCTACGCGAATCAGGCGCGCTCGTCGCAGCTTGATCACGTTGTGCGTTTAGAATTGCCTGAGTGCGGGTCGTTGCTTCAGTTGTGTCAGAGGGAAAATTCATATGTTGCCGAACTTTCGTCGGTCAGAAACCGATCCGTCCAGGTCTCAAACGACGGCCTCCATCGCCGAAACCAGCACAACACCTTCGTTTCAGCCGCGGCCGTACCTGACGGTCCCCCGGGGCGAGACGCCACGGTCGGTCTCCGTCATCGGCACCGATCTTACGATCGCGGGTAATCTCATCTGCAAGGGCGAGGTCCAGGTCGACGGAATTATCGACGGGGACATTCAGGGCAGCAACGTCGTGGTTGGTGAAAGCGCAACCGTCACCGGCAGCATTTCCGCCGAGGAGGTCGTCGTTCGCGGCCATGTCGTCGGCTCGGTGCATAGCCGGCGCGTCATGCTGCAGACCACGAGCCAGGTCGAAGGCGATATCTTCCATCAGTCGCTGTCGATCGAGCAGGGCGCCATGTTCGAAGGAAAATCGCGTCGCACCAACGACGATCCGCGGACGTTGCTGGCGAAGTCGGAGCCAATCGGCTTTGTATTGCCGCCACGGCTTCCCGAATTACCGAATTGAGGGCAGAGCCCGTACGGGCTTACGTTTTTTCCGGCCGCCAGTTTGTAACTGTTAGTCGGCGGCCGGGAAGAACCGCAAACGCTTTTTCCCGGCATGTCAGCAGTATGATTTGCGAGACGCTTTTCGCGGCGGCAAGCTCGCCGCAAATCGCAGCTAGGCGTCCATCGTCGGAATAGGCGAGCGGATCGTCTAGAATCAGCGGAGCCGGGTTGCCGTTTTCAGCGAGAACTTCCGCGAATGCCACGCGCACGAGAATGCTCAACTGCTCGCGCGTGCCATCCGAAAGCTCGGCCAGATCCTCGCGCACGCCGCCGCGCTCTAACGCATCGAGTGAAAACTCATCCTTGAAAAAGAGTTCCGAAGTGCCGAAAAGCCGTTCGAGGCGTGGCCGCAGTCGCCGCGAGATCGGTTCGAAATAGGCTGACTTGGCGCCCGCCTCGATACCGGCAAGAGTCGTCTCCAATAATTGAAGTGCGTCCGCCTCATGTTGTAGCCGCCTGACTTCTTTTTCGGCGCGCTCGAACTCACCTTCACAAGCTGCAACTTCGGCGGCGCGCCCTGATTCATCTATGCCCGTTTGCTCGCCCTGCTCGCGCGCCAGGTCGATTGTCAGCCTTTTGATGTCATCGTCGAGACGCACACGGCCTCGGCGCGCTTCGGCAAGTTCGGATTCCAGCGCCCTGAAGTTCTCGTCCGAAACGACGCGGGTATTGAGCGCATCGAAATTAGCGCGTGCCTCCAGAGCCTCAGACTTCAATCGCGTCACGTCGTCGTCCGACATTTTTTGCTGATCGGCGGTTTTCAACGCCTCGTCGAGGCTTGCCACCTCGGCTGCAAGGCTCTGCAGACCTGCCGGCGCGATTTCGGAAAATCGCGCCCGCGCTTCATCCAAATCCTTGACCTTTGCGGCACGCGCCAGCGCCCGCTCGCGCGCTTGCGCCAACGTCGCAACGCCAAGGCGGCGCAACGTTTCATCGATTTCGCTGGCGGCCGACGCGCTTCTGGCTTTGAGCTTCGCCCCCTGCCCGGCCTGCGCCGTCGAAACGGTGATCGCGGCAATTCCGTTGATACGAATCTCGAGCGGCTCGACGACGGAAAAGCGGCGGCTTTCTCCAAGCGGCGCGTCTCCGATCCTCAGCTTGTCTTTGCCGCCCGGCTCCAGCCGCACGTCGACGTAGGCCGATTGTCCGGCGAGTTCGGCTTCGGCAATCGCCCGCGCGCGATCGACGGCCGCCAATTTTTCGACGACCGCCGGTGTTGCTGCATCGGAATTGAGTTCCGACGCCAGCGCTTCGATGCGAACGCTGAGATTTTGCGCGACTGAAAGCGCCTTGCGCCGGGTGTCAGCCGCCTCCAGACGCTTCTGGCGTGACGCTGAGGCTTCGCGCGCGGCGTTCAACTCCGCCTCGCGGGCTTTCATCGTTTCACGCAGGAGGTTCAGGCGGCCTCTCGCCTCGACGGCTTCGACGCGACGCGCTTCGAGCCACTCGACGCGCGACGCCAGCGTATTTCCCGCCGCACCGCTTTCGAGTTCCGCCAAGCGTTGTGACATCGCCGCAATACGCGTCAGACGTTGCTCGGCCGTCGCCGCCGCTGAGCGTGCCTCATCGCGCTTCACCCGCGCCTCGTCGGCGGCCGCTAGCGCCTTGAACAGCGGACCGTCCTTCTTGACCATGCGCGTCGGCGTCCGCAGCTGATCGAGCGCCCGCTTGGCTTTGTCCCGAACGATCTCGAACGCGTCGCCCGCCGCGGCCGCC
>NZ_DATNBA010000101.1:0-11021 GCF_035572195.1 Hyphomicrobium sp.
GCCCATCGCAAAGCCGTCGTGGCACAAAATCTCCGCACGCTGTTGACTCGGCTCAACGCGACAGATCAAGAAGTTCGCACGCTTCGTGGCATAGTTGCCACGCTCGCACAGGGCAAAGGCGGGGGGCGCAAGCGCGGCGGCGAGGTGCCTTGATCTGGCCAAGTTTTGGGCTGAGCGATGCCAAGCGAATGGGCATACTGGCGATATGCAACGCGGCAGTCCGATTGACCGCGACGGACGTATTTTGAGAACATTCGCGACATAAAGAAAATCGAAGAGGTTCAGCGGGAGATGTGGATGAACACGAGGGCGGGGATAGTGTTGGCAGGCGTGTCCGCGCTGATGCTTTTGGGGACCGGGGTGTCTGCCAGCGCAGACGAGCTCAGCGAGAAGGCGGTAAAATCCTTCATGGAGTACGCGTGGTCGCTGACGCCGCAGCAGTTCTCCAAGCCCGACGGATCGGTCATCGTCATCGACAAGACCAAGAAGAACGAAGTTCTCGTTCCAATCGATGTAGCCCGCAACGTGATCATGGCAGGCCGGTTGTCGGCACATGCCCAGATCTGCGACCTGCTGGATGATCAGATCAGCAACCATCAGGCATTAATGCGCCGCGAGCAGGTTCAGCATAAATGGACGCCGCAGCAGATGGTGTACATAAGCCAGCTGCACCTGACGACAGTCATGCTGCTGACCGGCAGGATCAAGCTCGTCGAGAAGCAGGGCGACAAGGAAGTCGTCGTCGACGAGAGCAAAGAGCCGGCGCAAACGTGTACCGAGGAGCAGCGCAAGAAGGTCAAGGAAATGATCACGGCCTACGTGGCGGCGAGCCCGCCACCGCGCACCGCTGCGGCGGCGCCTCCTGCGGCTGCACCTGCGGCTCGTCCGGCACACGCCGGCGCCCCGGCTTCGACCGGATCGACGACCCCGGTCACCGAATCCGCGGCAGAAGCGAAGAAATAGCGGCCTCATGGCCGTTGACGGGACGGCCAAGCACCGGTATCACCCAATTTGCGCGGGCCTTTGGGCCCGCGTTTGATTTGCGCACCCGTGGCGGGACTGTCGAAGGTCCATGCCTGTCGGCCTTCAAATGAGGGCAAAGGAGGGGGCGCTCCACGCCGATCGCACGTGAGAACGTTGCGCTGGGCTCAACTCATGGAGTGCTAGAAGATGACGAAGCGTATTCGCGCTAAGCATAAAATCGACCGCCGCCTCGGCGAAAACATCTGGGGCCGCCCGAAGAGCCCCCTCAACCGTCGCGAGAGCCGTCCCGGCCAGCACGGCGAGCGCCGCCAGGGCAAACTTTCCGATTTCGGCCAACAGCTCAAAGCCAAGCAGAAGCTGAAAGGCTATTACGCCTCTATCTCCGAGCGTCAATTCCGCGCCGTCTACGACGAGGCCGCGCGTTTGAAGGGCTCGACGTCGGAGCTTCTCGTCGGTCTGCTTGAGCGCCGGCTTGACGCTCTCGTGTACCGCGCCAAATTCGTTCCGACCGTGTTCGCGGCCCGTCAGTTCGTCAGCCACGGCCATGTGACGGTCAACGGTCATCGCGTCACGATACCGAGCTATCGCATCCGTGTTGGCGATGTGGTCGAGGTCAAAGAGAAGGCCAAGCAGCTGGCTCTCGTACTCGAAGCCATCAAGAGCGCCGAGCGCGACGTGCCGGACTACATCAACGCCGATCACAACAAGATGACGGTCTCGCTGACGCGTATTCCAGCCCTCGCCGACATCCCGTATCCGGTCCAGATGGAACCGAACCTCGTGGTCGAATTCTACTCGAGGTAGTTTTGTTTCGGCGCCAGAGCCGGACAGTGTTGCTGGATTGAATTCAAAAGGCCGCCCCTTCGGGTGGCCTTTTTTGCGTCTCCTCTCCCCGCATGCGGGGAGAGATCGAACTTTGTCATCACGGCCGGCGCGTAGCGATGAGCCGCGACCCATCTTCCTGCTGATGACAAAGACTGGGTCCCGGATCGATCTCCGGCCCCGCCTTCGATCGTCCGGGATGACAGCTTCCGAATACTACGCTGCCTTTTGCCGTGGCGGGCGAGGCGCGCGGGCGATCGAGATTTGCGGGCCGCCGACGTTGATGCGTTTCTTGCGCCGGCTCGTAGGCGGCTCGGCGTTGGCCCACCCATAGGCGAGCATCGTCATCAATGCCGAGGCTGCGAAAAAGTAGACGCCAGGCAGCACGCGCGCTTCCGTATAGCCCGATGAATTGACGTAGAAGATCATCAAAGCGAGCACCATCACGTCGGTCATCGAGTAGCGCCCGACCCATTCCATCGTCGCGATCGATTTCTTGCGGAAGTCGGCCGGCATGTCGTGCGCCGTGATCAGCGTCAGCAGATAGAACAGCTTGAGGAACGGGAAGAATACGGAAACCGCGAAAACGACGGCGCACAGGAAGTATTCTTTGTTCTCGGACAGCGCGTAGATGATCGTCAGGATCGAGTGCTCGTTCGTCCAGACGTAAACCGTCGTGAACCGGATCGTCGGCAGAATGATGCCGAGCGCGAAGAATACCGTCGCGAGAATGATCAGGAAGCTGAGCGCGAAATTCCGCCAGCCCGAGGGTTTCGCGGCCTGACCGACGTCGGGCTCCGGCAGGACCGGCACGAGCTCAGGCGCTGCCGCCATGCCGTCGGTTCGGATCCAGGCATAGGAGAGGATCATCAACACGACGGCGGCGGTGAAGAAATAGACGCCGTTGAGGCTCGATGCGTCGTAGACGCCCTGGCTCTTGATGAAAAAGATCGTCAGGGCCAGTACGAGAACGTCGTGCATCGACCATTTGCCGAGCCATTCGAGCGCCCGAAGGCGTTGGTGATGTCGCACGATTTCAGCCGGCGGCAGCGTCGAGACGAGCAGCAGATAGAGCAGCTTCGTGATCGGCAGCAGGATCGAGAAAACGAGCACGATCAGGCCGAGGAAAGTCTGCTTGTCGCGCAGAAGGACGCCAACTGTCGAAATCAGCGAATGCTCGGTCGTCCAAAACGTGAAAGTCGTGAGCTTCAGGATCGGCATCGTAATGCCGAGCGCCAGGCAGACGCTTGCTGTAAGGATCGTCAGGGAGAGGAAGAACCGCCCGCGGCTCAGTCGCATCGATCGTCCCAGCTCAAGAAACTCGTGTGCTAGCCAACAGCTTACACAACGTATCGAGAGCCAACACCGACATTAGGCAAAAATAAGGGCGGGGCCGTAATCAGCCCCGCCGCGTAATAGCTCAAAACTGCGCGTCAGCTCAGCCATGATGGTGAGCGTGCGGAATGCCCTTTTCGCAGATCAGGTCGTGCAGCTCACCGGCCGCGTACATCTCGCGGATGATATCGCAGCCGCCAACGAACTCGCCCTTGACGTAAAGCTGCGGGATCGTCGGCCAGTTCGAGAACGTCTTGATCCCTTCGCGAACGCCCTGGTCTGCCAGCACGTCGACGTCCTTGAAGGGTACGCCCAGCTGCTCGAGGATCTTGGCAGCGGTTGCCGAGAACCCGCACTGAGGAAACTGCTTCGTGCCCTTCATGAAGAGCACGACGTCGTTATCGGCAATCGTCTTGGCAATCGTTGCCTGGGCAGGATTATCAGAGGCCATCGTGGGCTCCTATGGATGCCGGGGCTGCCGTTTCGGCGCACCCGATTCAAGCTGAGATGTGGGGGAGAGTTGCACTCAAGTCAATCGGCCGGCAATGCGGTGGTGAGCTGCAGGGCGTGCAAAGCCCCGCCCACGCGGCCCCCGAGTGCTTCGTAGATCATCTGATGCTGCTGGATGCGGCTTTTGCCCTTGAAGGCCGAAGAAACGACATGCGCCGCCCAGTGATCATTGTCGCCGGCAAGGTCCCTGAGCTCGATCCTGGCGTCAGGAAACGTTGCTTTGATCAGACGTTCGATCTCGGCGGCGGACATGGCCATTTTATATAGCTCCGGAAGAAGATTTCACGAATTTGGAAGGCGCAATCTATGCCGCCTTCGATCAGCGGGCGCAAGATCAACCATCAGAAATTCTTATCCAATTCTCACGCAAACGCGATTGGACGTTATCGAGGCGGATCACTATCTTTGGAGTCATAGGAACACTGCGTTCCTGAAGTCTTGATGGAGGACATCATGAAGACCTGGACGAAGCCCGCAGTTCGCGAGCAGGAAGTCGGCCTCGAAGTTACATCGTATCTTCCGGCTGAGATCGACCTTATCTAAGTCGATCCTTCCAATCTGAATTCAAGACGCGGCGGTAAGATTTTTTCTTGCCGCCGCGTTTTTATGTGGAGACGCCCGCTGCGGGGGAGGCAGCGGGCGTCTCTC
This sequence comes from Hyphomicrobium sp., assembly GCF_035572195.1. Classification (GTDB taxonomy): domain Bacteria; phylum Pseudomonadota; class Alphaproteobacteria; order Rhizobiales; family Hyphomicrobiaceae; genus Hyphomicrobium_B. The sequence continues at coordinate 4,300 of NZ_DATNBA010000101.1, forward strand.
TGTGCGCCGAAGCCGGGGGTGAGGGCTTGGCGCGTAACGCGCGTCTACCGATCGCAATCGAATTGCACTTTGAGCCACGGCGTATTGAGCTTGCACTTGCCCGAGCTGGTCCTCGTCAACACCTTGTCAAGCGACAGATCGCCGAGCTTCAGCCTTCCGAGCGCCTTCCCGATTCCGGCGCCTGCATCGTCATTCGCCGGGGCACCTTCGTCATTCGGTTCGTCCGCGCTGGCTTCTTGAGAAGGCGCGGACTTCGCCGCATCGCGGCTGTTATCGGCGGCAACCGGCGCCGACTTGGGCACCGGGATCGCGGCAGCTTCGGAGGCAGGTTTTTCCGGCAAGACCGCTGCAGGTGCAGTCGCAGGCAACGCCGGAGCAGCACTGGCTACGGATTCGTTCGCGCCATTGGATTTCACCGGCGCAGGGGTTTCAGCCTTGGCTTCGGTCTGGCCGCAAAGCTGCAGATCCTGCGGCGCGCGCTTCCAGATCATAGTCTTCGAAAAAAACTTGACGCCTGCGTAGCCGGTAACGCGCAGCGTACCGTTCTTGAGCGGCGTTAATTCGACATCGTATTTGCGGCCCCTCTCAGGGGAATAGATCCAGCCATGATCCCAGCGGCCGCCGCCAACCGGGGCGACGCCACCGATCACTTGTTTGCCGCAGCCATTCGAATCCGACGCGGCTTTCACCCAGACGACGTTGCCGCAAAGGGCATTACCGCATGGCTTGATTTCAACGGCACCGCGTCCGGTATCGTTCAACCAGATGCCGGTCGGATCCGGAGCGGCCAATGCGTTCTCGGCTGCAACGGGCACAATGGTAAAGGCGAACACTGCCGGCGCGATGAGCTTGAGTACGCGCATGACCAAATTCCTTCTCGGTTGCTGCGACTGCCATCCTGATGCCTCACCCCCTCGACCCGTGCTGTTCCATAGGTAACACCTGCACCGATCCCTTGAGGTCGCGTGCCTGCGACGGTCGATTTGCACTGGGGCTCAAATTGGCTCGCATTCAATTTTCACCGCGTGAAACATTCTCGACCCGGGGCGCGTAGACCCCTCTGCAAGATCGAGAAGGCTTTGTTCGGCGGTATTTGCTCAAACAACGCCAACTCGCGCTGAGTGCGTTTAACCTTTTTTGGATGGAGACGTTCCAATGATTAAGCCATTTCTGGCAGCGGTGGTGCTTGCCTTGTCGGCCTCTTTCGCAATGGCGGCCGAGGACAGCAATGTCACGACAAAGGCAATGAAAGATCATCCGGGCACGATGGGCGGTTCGACCGCTTCACCGACGGCGAAGCCGAACTCCGGCAGCCTTTCTGAAAAGCAAATGCAGGATCAGCCGGGCGTCAACTCCGACACAACTGGCAGGACGGCGACGCCGAATGCAAAGCCTGAAGACGGTTCAGTCGCTGGCAAAGAAATGCACGACAATCCCGGCGCGCAGAAGTAGTTCGCCGGGATATTCAATCGTCGACACAGATGATAGCGAAAGGGAGCGGACGCCAGGAGTCGCTCCCTTTCGATTTCCGGTCGCTACCTCAAGAAATATTCGCTGCAGCCGCACATGCAGCGCCGCGATATTGATGACTCGTTTATACTTTGACCCTCGTTCCCATATCGACTTTTTATGCGCTCACGCCGATCTTTGTCTGAAGTGCAGTGCCGCGCGCCGCGGTATGCTTCAATGAATGGTGATCGATCGTGAACATCATCTCACATGATTCAGAAAGGCCGAACATACCAAGGCCCGGCGTTGCCTCGGAGCAGCTTCGCTCGACCGCTCTGTTGTTCGTGGCGTTGATCGCCGGTATGGCGGCGATCGGCTTGGTTTTGCTTGCCAACAGCGATCAGCCGGTTGGGCCTTCGGAAATCAGCGACTGTGCGTCGATTACCGCGCAGGCCGAGCGGCTTGCCTGTTTCGACGAGCTTGCCCGCCAACCTGCTCTTCAGCCTTTCAAAGGCGCCACCGCGCCAGCGCTGCACCCCGCCCGATAACAGCTTACGTGCTTTGCGCGCCCATCAGCTTCGGCATCCACGCTTCGTGCGCGGCGCGAAGCTCTGACAACGGCAACGCCGTCTCACCCTTCAAACCGATCGCGTCGCCGCCCGTGCGCCCGATGATACGTGCCGGAAGTTCGAGCAGGCGGGCGCGCTCCAGAACTTCTTCCGCCTTTTGCGGTGTGACCTCGACGACGTAGCGCCCCTGGTCTTCGCCGAACCAGATGGCGTGCGCGGGCAGCTTGCCTTCGTAAGGATAGAGCTCAACGCCAAGTCCGGAACTCTCGCGCGACAGGCCATGCTTGCCACCCGCCAATGCCATTTCGGCAATCGCGACGAGAAGTCCGCCGTCGGCGCAATCATGCACGGCGGCGACGCGACCTTCGCGGATGAGCGTGCGAATAAGACGACCGGCCTTGATCTCCGATTCAAGATCGACGGGCGGCGGCGCGCCGTCGAACTTCCCCGTGGCAAAGTTTTGATAAATCGATTGACCAAGGTGGCCTTCCTCACGGCCGATCAAGATCAGCATATTGCCATCGCTCTTCAGGCGGATGTCGGCGAGCTTTGCTGAATCGGGAACGAGGCCGACGCCGCCGATCGCGGGTGTCGGCGGAATGCCGGTGCCATTGGTTTCGTTGTAAAGCGAGACGTTGCCCGAAACGACCGGGTAGTCGAGGGCTCGGCAGGCTTCGCCCATGCCGCGAACGCTGGCGACGAACTGGCCCATGACTTCCGGCCGCTCGGGATTTGCGAAATTCATGTTGTCGGTGATGGCGAGTGGGTCGGCGCCGACGGCGGTCAAATTCCGCCATGTCTCGACGACAGCCTGCTTCGTGCCCTCTTCCGGATCGGCGGTGACGTAGCGCGGTGTCACATCGCATGTGACGGCGATCGCCTTTTTCGTCCCATGGACGCGCACGACACCTGCATCTCCTCCCGGACGGCCGATGGTGTCCCCCATCACCATGTGATCGTACTGCTCCCAAATCCAGCGGCGCGACGAAAGATGCGGTCCGCCCATCAGCTCCTTCAGCGTGCCGAGGATAGAGTTCGGCGCCGGCACCCATTCGGGAAGAATTTTTGCGGGTTTCTTCGGCTCGACCCAGGGCCTCTCGTACATCGGTGCGGAATTCGCGAGCACCGGGACGGGCAGGTCAGCTTCGACGTTGCCGTTGTGCGTAATGACCATGCGGCCCGTATCCGTCGTCGTGCCGATGACCGCGAAATCGAGGCCCCACTTCGTGAACACCGCCTTCGCGTCAGCCTCGCGCTCGGGCTTCAGTATCATCAGCATGCGCTCTTGCGATTCCGACAGCATCATCTCGTAGGCCGTCATGCCGGCTTCGCGCTGGGGAACGAGATCGAGGTTCAAGTCGATGCCGACGCCGCCCTTGTCGGCCATTTCCGCAGTCGATGAGGTGAGTCCGGCGGCTCCCATGTCCTGGATCGCGATAATCGAGTCCGTCGCCATCAATTCCAGGCAGGCTTCGATAAGCAATTTTTCGGTGAATGGATCGCCGACCTGCACGGTCGGCCGTTTCTCATCGCTCTTATCGTCGAATTCAGCCGAGGCCATCGTCGCGCCGTGGATGCCGTCGCGGCCGGTTTTCGAACCAACGTAGACGACCGGCAGGCCGACGCCCTTGGCAGCCGAATAGAAAATCTTGTCGGTCTTTGCGAGGCCGACGCACATGGCATTGACGAGGATGTTGTTGTCATAGCCCGCGTCGAAATTCGTTTCGCCGCCGATCGTCGGCACACCCGTGCAGTTGCCGTAATGCGCGATGCCGGCAACGACACCGCCGACGAGATGGCGTGTTTTCGCATGATCGGGAGCGCCGAAGCGTAGCGCATTCAGATTGGCGACGGGACGCGCGCCCATCGTGAAGACATCGCGCATAATGCCGCCGACGCCGGTTGCCGCCCCCTGGAACGGTTCGATGTAGGAGGGGTGATTGTGCGACTCCATCTTGAAGACGACGGCATCACCATCGCCGAGATCGACGACACCGGCATTTTCGCCGGGACCCTGGATGACCTTGGGACCCGAAGTTGGCAGCGTCTTCAGCCAGACGCGGGACGATTTGTAAGAGCAGTGCTCGCTCCACATCACCGAGAAGATGCCGAGTTCGCAAATCAGCGGTTCACGTCCGAGGATATCGAGGAGGCGCTGATATTCCTCCGGTTTGAGGCCGTGCTCGGCGACGGTTTCGGGCGTGATCTTCGGCGTGGTCTTGGCGGCCATCGGGCACTCGTCAAATGGGGAATCTATGGTGAGGGAATCTCGCGCGCCTGCTTATAGCGGCGAGGGGGTCGCTTGTCGTTGCGGCGCTCACGCTGCTTTCTCGTTTGGCGCTTTCTGACTCCGCTTCGCGGAGCTAGCCGGAAGCGCGGAGCGCGACGAGCGCGGCGGCTTTCGAGGGAGAATAGCACGCCCGATGATCACCCTCTCCTCCTACCCGTTCGGGCTGTGACAACGTCAGCCTACCCGTTTGGGCTGTGACCGTTTCGCGCTGCACAAAACGCAGTACCGCTGTGCAGCATTGGGGATTTTTCTTGGCGAGTCATAGGCTTATTTTGCTCCTTAGCGCTGACGTCACGCCCAGACAATTGTGCGCGGGTTTGAACTCAACGCTCTTGGACAGTGGAGATCCTGTCATGACGACTTCCGCAAAACTCGCAAGTGTTGTGCTTCTTTCGAGCTTGGCTTTCGCAAGCGGCTCTGCCCCGGTTTGGGCAGAGAACGCAGGCTATCGCGTCGCTCCCCAGCAGGGGATCACTTTGACGGTCGGGTCAAAGCGCGCCATCAGCTATTACACGACCAACGCCGATAAAGCCTGCAACCTCACGCTTCTGTTGGCGGACGCCTATTCGGACGCGGAAAAGACCGCCGCCTCCGAGCCGGTCCGGGTCAATCTGACAGTGCGCGAGGGCACGTCGGCACGCGTCGACTCGCTTGAGGGATCGCTGGCTTTCGCCTGCGCGCCTGCTGCGACCGCGATGACGATCCAGCCGATGCAGCATGTTGCGTATAGCGCCGTTCGGAAATAACCGCGGCTGCCAGGGTTGCTACGACGCTTCCAAGGCCACGCTTGCAAGCCGTTCGGGCAGGGAGGGAGTGATGAACTCCCTCCTTTTTTGTGTCCGATGCAGGGTTTCAATCGCCGACGGCTGCGTCAGGCCGCGGCCTCGAGCGTCGATAGCAGAATGCTTTCGAATACGCGGCGGCCATCGGTGCCGCCGAGCACCGTCTCATAAAGCCGTTCGGGATGCGGCATCATACCAAGCACACGGCCCGTTTCATTGACGATACCAGCGATGTTGCGCTGGGCGCCGTTCGGGCAGGCCGCAGAATCGGTCTTGCCAGTCGCGTCCGAGTAGCGGAAGGCGACGCGCCCCTCAGCTTCGAGCCGGTCGAGCGTTTCGGCGTCGGCGAAATAATTGCCTTCGCCGTGCGCGATCGGAACCTTGATGATTTCGTCTCTGCGGTAGCACTTGGTGAAGAAGGTCTGGTCGTTCTCGACTTTCAGGAACACATCGCGGCAGATGAAGTGCAGCGAAGCGTTGCGGAGAAGCGCACCAGGCAGTAATCCCGTTTCGCACAGGATCTGAAAGCCGTTGCAGATGCCGATGACCGGAGTTCCGGCCTTGGCCTTGGCGACCACGTCTTTCATGATCGGCGAATGCGCAGCCATCGCCCCGCAGCGCAGATAATCGCCGTAGGAGAACCCGCCAGGCAGCACGATGACGTCGGAGGACGGCACGCTGGCATCGCCGTGCCAGACCATCTTCGGCGCAAAGCCGGTGACCCGCTCGATCGCCGTCTTGACGTCGCGGTCGCAGTTCGAACCCGGGAAAACGATGACTGAGGCGCGGAGCATCGCGAACTCACCTCGAGCGGTTGCCTAGGCACCAGCAGGTAATGAGACTCGGAACGGATGTCCACTCGGCCCCTGGTCGCGGGGCCCGTACAACACGTGCTTGTGCGTGGGCTAGTGCGTCAAGCCGCGAATGAGGGTCGCCAGGACATTCGAATAATCGTCGGTCCATGGTGCCGCTCCATCGGGATCAAGCGGCGCCGCTTCCGGCCAATTGCGCCGCAAGGCGTCGTATGTCGTACCGTCCTTGGTCAGGAAAACGACCCGCGACGCGGTCGCATCGGGTACGGGGATGTTGGGAGTCCAATTGACGTAAATCCCCTTCAGGTCAGGGATCGATAGCGCGGTCGCCGCGACAGCCGGTGCGAGTTCGAGAAAGCGGTTCGAGATATGAATGGCGACGACCCCGCCGGGTGCGAGCTTACGCTCGTAAATTTCGAGCGCTTCGCGCGTCAGCAAATGAACGGGGATCGAGTCGGACGAGAACGCGTCGATCACGAGGTAGTTGAATTTTGCATCCGGCTCTTTTTGAAGCGTCAGGCGAGCATCCCCGATCACCACGTCGTTGTTCGGCAGACAGCGCGTGAGGAACGTGAAGAGATCCGGCCGGCGCGCCACGTTAACGATCATGGGATCGAGTTCGAAGTAGCGCCACGTCTCGCCCGGCTTCGCATAGCAAGCCAGCGATCCCGATCCGAGACCGACGATGCCTGTCGTCAATTCCGTGCCGCGTTGCTTGGCGATCTGCCTCGCCAGCGCAACGCCGCGCGCCATCGGTCCGTCGGGGTGGTAGTAGGTTGCTGGCACCGCTGCCGTCACCGGTTGGCCGTCAGCCGTCTTG
>NZ_DATNBA010000102.1:0-8508 GCF_035572195.1 Hyphomicrobium sp.
ATCGACGCTCACGCGCTCGATCGCAGCGCGCCGACCGCTCCTCGGCGTCGGCGGCTCGACGCTACCGATGCAGTTCGCCCGCGTCATATACCAGACGCCGCCGAGCCGGGACGAGGGCGGCGTTTCGAAGATCATGCGAAAACTCGGCGAGTGGTGGCTCGCGCCCGTGATCTACCGCGAGCTGACGCGCGGCGGTGACGATACCCTGTTGAAGCAATGGGCCGCCAACCACATCTGGCTGGCGCAGCGCACCGGCGGCCAGCCGCTGCACGGCGTCGAGGTGACGAGCCAGGTTGTATTCGGAAAGGAGGCCAAGGACCTTTCGACCGCCGAGCAATTCGTTCTCGCTTCCGCCGTCAACAAGCCGATCATCCTGCTTGAGGGCAATGATCGGCTGAACGAAGTCCGGCTGGATCGCTGGCGCTACATCACCGAAGTTAGAGCCCGCATGTGCGCTGAACGGCTCATCACCGACGAAGCCGAGCAAAAGAAAGTCGTGTTCGAGCTCATGGCGCTTGCCGGTGGCCCGCCCGACCCGAAAGTGAAGCCTAAGCTGCAGGCCGCCCTCGAGCGCTTCGTGCCCGATCAAGCGAAACGCGCCGAGGCCAATCCGGTCATTCGGGCGAACCTGTTGCTACCGGCGGCGCGCTTCGGCATCCGCGAGGAGATGAAGCAGAGCTACGGCTTCGGCTGGCGCGATTATGTGCGCGGCGTGACGACGACATTCGACATCGGCGACAACCTGGCGTTTCGCGACAAGGTCGACGCCGAATTGACCGCACTCGACACGAAATGGTCGTCGCGCATTGACGCCGCTTTCACACTCGATCCGAAAAAGGTGAGTGTCGACAAAACGCTTCCAAACGTCATCGTCGTCGCAGCCGACGGCGACGGCCATATCGTGCGCTATTACGAGGCCGGCCAGACCGCCGCCTACTTCGGCTCGCTGCCGGCCCGCAGCACCGATAACGGTCTTTACGATCCGGGCGCCGAAAGCCGTCAAGTCGCGTCAACTGGCAAGATGCTGCTGGCGATCGCCATCGCCAACCAAGGCCGCGATACGGCAGACAGTCTCTACATCGATCCGCAGGCACCGGCGGCCGGGCTCGACACCTGCGCGAAGGGTGGCAGCCGTCAGGCGCGCAAGGCCCTCGTGGCATTCGCCTGCTCCCTCAATGCTCCGCTGATCAATCGCGGGGCAGCACTCGGACAAGTGCCGATCAAGCGGCTGATCGACGGCTTCGGCTTCGCGATGCCGCCTGCTGCGCAATCGGGCGGTACGCCGCCGTCGACGGCCGTCGTGCTGGGACAGATCGCCGGCGCGCCGCGACGCGTTCAATTCATGTCGAGCGTCATCCTGGCGTCGCTGATCGGGCGCGGCACAAAGCCGGTGAAGCCGCCGACGTTGATCACGGCCTACGACTATACGCAGAAGGGCAAAGACGGCGGCGGCCTTGTGGCCGAAGCCCGACCGGCGATCATTCCGAAATCCCTGATCCGGCCCGGCGCCGTGTCGCTGATCAAAAGGCTGCTCGAAGCCCCGCTCTGCTATCAAGCTGCTGGCACGTCTTACGGAACACTGAAGAGCCTCAGCCAATGGTGCGCGCGCCGTCGCGGCGACTTGCGGCTGCATTTCGCCAAGACGGGTACGTCGGTTTCGCTCGATCCCAATGCCACTGTCGACGCCTGGGTGTCCGGCGGCCTGCAGTTCACGAACGGCGCCGCCTATTCCTATGTCGTGCTTGTTGGAACCGGCGCCGCGTCACAGCCCTGGGCGCACGATCTGCACGCCGCGCAGATAGCGGCGCCATTGCTCGACGTTTTGCTACGCGACCTCGCCGGTCATGCGAAGTCGAATCCACGACGGGATCTCTTGCCGTCGAAGCCGCGCACGCCAGCTACGGCGCGCATTTCCGCAGCGCCGCTCGCTGCTCCGCATGCCGAGACGCTGGCGAGCAAAGGCACGAGCCCGCGCGAACGATCACCGGCGGATGAACAGTTGCGCGCCCTCAGTCCGAACTAAGGAATGCCCGCGTTCGCGGCCGGCTGCGCGAAGCGTAGACGAGGACGCAAGTGAAAGGACCATACGAATTCCGCCTATCGCCGAACATCGCTCAGCCGCAGTTGCGACATGAAAAACGCTGACTGCCGCGCGATTCTCGTTCGCATTCGGCACCGAGCGGGTTGGCGGCGATGAACTTTGAAGTTCCTGAATTCAGGCGCGGGACAACTTCGTCGCGCACAGCGGAACGTGAAGACAGCCACACCGAACGCAAGCCGCCGCGCGACATCAAGCGATCGATCCTGATCTTCGGCCTCGGCGCCTTATCTTGGGTCGCAACCTACGTCGGCATGCTTGAGCTGATCGAAGCCAACATGGGCGACCTGCCCCTGGTACATCGCGTCATCATCGGCTTTTCCGTCGCGATGCTGATGACGATGATCATCTGGCTGCTCGACCAGCTGTTCAAGCCGCACACGCTGACGACAAAACTTTCCTACGCTGGCGGCTATATCTTTCTATCGCTGATCTCGATCGGGTTCGGCTTCGGCTTCTACTGGAAGGTCCTCGAAAGCCGCGGCGAAGCCTCCCGCTCCGCCGAAAGCGCCGTGTCGCAGGTGCAAAATTCCTTGCACGCCGCCTCGACGCGCCTCGAACAGTTGCAGGGAACACTCACGCAGCTGACGCAGATATCGACCGACAAGGCCGAGCTCGAACGCACGAAGGGCACGTCGTGCCCAAATTCGAAGCCCGGCGACGGTCCGCGGCGCAAAATGCGCGAGGAGGATGCGCAGCGCTTTTCGTTCGCGTCCGAATTCGTCAAGGGCCGCGTCGGCTCGGTCAACGGCGACATGCAAGCCTTGAACGGCGATCTCGCTAAGATCGTATCCTCGGATGCGTCGACGTTCGACCCGAAGACCGGCACGCGCAACGAGTTCATGCGCGCCCTCGGCCGCAAGCTCGACTTGACGGTCACGGGCTTCAACGCATTCCGCACCGATCCGCAGTTGCGCCAGATCCGCTCCGATCTTGCCGACCGCGCCGAGCGGACGACGTTCGGTGATGGCAAAAACGCAATCGTCTCCTGCCCCGATCCCCAATTGCAGATGGCGCTGCGCGGCGTCGTCAAAGCCATTGATCAACTTCCGGAATTGCAAAAACCAGAAGTCGCGGCGGTCGAAGGTTCGGAAGCGACGATCGAAGCGTTTCGCCGCCTGACGACGAGCTTCTACGGCCTGCTCTCGTTCAAGATGCCGCCATCGGCCGAAGAGCTTCGCGAACTGCAAAAGAAAGCCGTCCAATCGGTGGAGAACCCGCCGAATGCCGAAGTCCGCGCCAGCCGCGCCTTCGATGGCGAAGCTGCGGGACTGTCCAAACGCGACTACGTTCCGCTGGCCGTCGCCGTGTTCGTCGACCTTTGCCTGTTTCTCGTCTCAATGGCGCAACGACCGGCGAACCGTCTCGATGGTCTGGTGCCTAAGATGAAGGCCGCCGAGCGCGGCCCCGTCATTGAAATCCTGTCGCGTTTCAATGACATCCACCGCGACCAGCAAATCCGTGAGAATTTCGAGTTGTTTCGCCATGTCGTGTTCGACATGAACGGCGATTACTACGTCGCCGTGCCTCTCGACGCGCCGCCCCGGATGAACCCAACCGAGCGCGAGGAACTGCGCGTCGAAGCCCAACTCCTCGCCAACCTGTTCGCGAGCTTCGAAAGAGAAAAAATCTTCAAGCGCACGATGCTGCCGACCACCGGCAGCATCCAGAAGCGGCTCGGGCGGCAGGGCTCGAAATTCGCGGGCTCGGAATCGTTTCGCGTTTACAAGTTCGCACAGGGCGCCTGGTCCGACATCATCCTCGGTGCCGTCATGGGCGCCGCTCGCCGCGCCGAAGCGGAAGAGGACGGCGTTCGGAACACCCGCGGTCCAGACTTGCCGAAACCGGCGACACGCGTGCTGCCGGATGCGCAGGTACCCAAGCGGGAAGCCCCAGCGCCAAACTTCGAACGGCACGCCGCATCGTCCGCGCCGACGCAGTCCATCGATCCCCAACACGCAATGCGCTTCGGCCCCTACGCCGAAACGTATCGGCCCGATCCGGCGTCGCCACCCTATTACGCGCCACCGCGTACCCGGCGAACACCCGCCGCGCAGCCCGAAGCAGATGCAACGGTCGAAGCCGCCAACAGCAACACGGCGCGAACGGCACCGATCGTGCAGCCGCCGTCCCGCAATACGACCGCGACCGTCGTCCCGATGCCGAGAGCGCAACACTCCGCGCAGGCCAACGACGACGCAAATTCTCAATCAGTTCGCGAGCCGGCGATGGCGCGCGTCACGTTGCAGCGGGAGACGGCGACTTTCACTGTGCCGGTCAGCGAAGCCGCCATCCCAGACTCACTCAAAGTGGCGTTGGCTGGCGCCGATCAGAATTGGGCGAACGTTGTCAGGCGCCGACAACCGATCGTCCCGCACGTGCGAGAGCCGGCCTCGGCCGGCCACGAACCGCCGCCGCGCCTCCCCGAAGACCAGCTTTCTGCCGAGGACCGGGCATTTATTCGCCGCATCGCACCACCGGCTGCCGAATGAAAAATGCTTTGACAGAAAAAGAGATAACTGGGTTCGCCACAAATCGACCCGAGCCGCAACGCTTGCTTAACGTTCTTCTCGGCTTAATGGGCCTGCCGAATGCCCGCCGGGTGGCAGTTCCGAGTGACGGTCGGCGTCGAATTGAGATGGGAAATCGCACATGCGCATCGCTTCGCCTCCGCTTCTCATGATGGCGACTCGAACTGACAAGGAAGCCCGGCTCAAGGACTTCATCTCCGTAGGCCTTACGCATCGGCCCGAAGGTGCAACCGGAGCCGAGTCCATTACGATTGTCGTGCGCAATCCCGACAGTCCCGCCGCGCGAGCCGTCTGTGCGGCGCTTTCTCAAAGCGACCTGGGCGTAAGCGTCAGAGTCATATTCGGCGAGACGCACGCCGATGATCCGATGGCCGTGTCGTTGCTCGATATCAGCTGCGGCGAATTCCGCGTCCTCGGCGATCCGCGCTTCGGCGCTGCCCATGAGCAGCTCGTCGTCGGCACCCACGTCTGGACTGGCGATTGCCTGCGCCGCGATCCGAACAAACGCGATGCTTTCGAGGTTTATCATTCGGGCGATGCCTCGATCCGGCTCTACGCCGCAGCATCGTTCGAAAAACTGTGGGCTGCGGCGAGGCCGATCAAGCCGGTCCGAGCCGGAGCCGTGGCGCCCGAAATCATTGCGGCCGGGCAAACGGATGAATCCGACGCGATGCCCCGCAACCACCACCACTAACTGCCGTTCAGTCTCTGGCATCACGCGACATTGCGCATGCGCGCGAGTCGAATGCGTCCGCGTGCATTACTGCATCTTTTTACCCTGGGAAGTTATCCCCGCGCTCCGTGCGCGTGGTAGGATTGGCCGTCGTCCCGCAGCCGCTTAGAAAAAAAGCGCAAGAACGCGCAAGCACCGGCAATTCGGAATTTACCGCCGCGCTTCGGCCGTTGGCTCCTGTTGGGCTTCCGAATGGATCGACGCCGGCTCAATAATCCCCCCGGTTTAAGCTGAGGACGCTTGCCCGCCGCTCAGCTTCACTCAAACAGGATGGCACCCCCCATGCTTTTCTTCGCGCGCTTTGCACTCGTCTCGACCCTCCTGCTGGCGACGGCCTTTGGCGCTAGTGCCGCGGAGAAGACGTTCTCGCACCAAGGCGTCGCGGCCGACGCCAAACGCTACGAAACCTTCCTCAAAGCCAACTGGAAGCCGGACGGCAAAAGCCCGGCCGCACTCGAGGCCGAAGCCGAAAAAGTGTTCGCTGCCGATCCGCGCGCCGCTTCGCGAAGCTTGGCGAACGCGGTTGCCGCCGACGACAAGGACTGGAAGGCCTGGACGCGGCTGGCTGAGGCGCTTCTTGCCATCAAGCCCGACACCGACAACGGCAGCGAGCGCTACGATCTTCCCGTCTATGCGTCGGGCGCTGCCTACCGCGGTTATCAGCGGGCGACCGAACCAGCCGACCAGGCGCACGCGCTTTTCGTTCTCGGACAAACGCTTGAGGCGCGGTCCTATTGGCGCCCGGCGATCGACGCGCTGAAACTCAGCCTCGATCTCGCCGACAACCAGACGACGCGCGAAACCTACGACAAGCTGCGCGCCCAGTACGGTTTCCGCATGACCGACTACAAGACCGACAACGAAGCGACGCCGCCGCGTCTCTGCCTCGAATTCTCGGAAGACCTGAGCCGCACGCAGACGGATGTCGCGAAATTTATCTCGGTTGATGGCAAGGACCCGCAGAACCTCGTCCAGGAAGGCAAGCAGCTTTGCGTTGAAGGATTGAAGTATGGCGCGCGCTATCAAATTCAGATCCGCGCCGGCCTACCGTCCGAAGTCGGCGAGACACTGACCAAGACGGCGGACATTGCCGTCTATGTTCCGGACCGCTCGTCGTTTGTGCGCTTCACCGGCAAGGCTTACGTGCTGCCCTCGCGCGGCCAGCAGGGCATTCCTGTCGTCACGACGAACACCAGCAAGATCGACGTCGAAATTTATCGCATTGGCGACCGCAATCTCGCGACGACGCTTCAGTCTGGCGACTTGCAGCGCCAGCTCTCGAGCTATGACGTCGATACGATCCGCGATCGCTCCGGCATCAAGGTCTATCAGGGCCAGATGGACATCGCCTCGAAGCTCAACGAGGAAGTGACGACCGCCATTCCGGTCACCGACGCGACCGGCACGCTGGAACCGGGCGTCTACGTCGTCGTCGCAAAACCCACGGAGAAGTCGAAGAACGACAGCTACGAGCGCGCCACGCAGTGGTTCATCGTTTCCGACCTCGGCCTTACCGCGTTCACCGGCAATGACGGCATTCATGCGCTGGTGCGCTCGCTGAGCGAGGCGACGGCGATTGCCGATACGAGCGTCAAGCTCATTGCCCGCAACAACGAAGTGCTGGCGACGGCCAAGACCGACGAACGCGGCTACGCGAAATTCGACGCAGCCATCACCAAGGGCGAAGGCGGCACGGCACCGGCCATTCTCGTCGCCGAAAAAGGTGCGGGCGAATATGCCTTTCTCGATCTGACGCTCAATGCCTTTGACTTGTCGGACCGTGGCGTAAAGGGCCGCGACCCAGCTGGCCCGATCGACGCCTACGTCTATACCGAACGCGGCGTCTATCGCGGCGGCGACGAAGTCAACATCACCGCGCTCGTTCGCGACCGGTTCGGCAAAGCCTCCGCCGTGCCGACGACGCTGATCGTCTCGCGCCCCGATGGCGTCGAGCAGACGCGCCTCGTAATGAACGACCAAGGCCTCGGCGGCCGCACGCTGACGGTACCCCTCGCAAAAACCGCGATGACCGGCACGTGGCGCCTCTGGCTGCACACCGATCCGAAAGCCCCGGCGATTGCTGAGCGCGCCTTCCTAGTCGAAGACTTCGTGCCCGAACGTCTCGATATGAAGCTGTCCGCGAATGCTCCCGTGCTGATGCCGGACGAAAACCAGACGATCAACGCCGACGGCCACTATCTTTACGGTCCCCCCGCCGCTGGTCTTGGCCTCGAAGGCGAAGTCGTCGTCAAGGCATCGAACAAGGACGTCGCGGGCTATGCCGGTTATTCGTTCGGCCAGGCCGACGAACTCGTAAATCCGGCGCGCCAGCCTCTCGAAGCCAATCTCGTGATGGACAAAGACGGCAAGGCGGCGATCCCCGTCGTGCTGCCGGCGATGCCGAAAACACCGAAGCCACTTGAAGCCGCGATCACCGTCAAGCTGCGCGAGTCCGGCGGTCGCACGATCGAACGTAATCTGACGCTGCCGGTCGATTTGAAACTGGAACGCATCGGCATCAAGCCGCTGTTCGAAAACTTCACGGCACCTGAAGACCAGAACGCCGGCTTCGAAGTGGTGTTGCTTGATGCGAACGGTAAGCCGGAAGCGAATAGCAATCTCACCTGGACGCTGACGCGCCTCGATACGAACTGGCAATGGTATCGCCGCGACGGCAGCTGGACCTACGAAGCCGTGACCGTGAAGCGCAAGATCGGCAGCGGTCCGCTGACGGTTGCGGCCGGCACGCCGGCAAAACTTTCCCAAAGCATCGGTTGGGGCCGCTATCGCCTCGACGTGGCATCGAATGATGCGAGCGGCCCGGCATCGAGCGTCATCTTCAGCGCCGGCTGGTACACCACGGGCGAAAACGTCGACAGTCCCGAACAGCTCGACGTCGCGCTTGATAAGGAAAGTTACAAGTCGGGCGAAACCGCCAAGCTGCGCATCGCATCGAAGCTTGGCGGCAAGGCGTTGATCACCGTGCTCGGCACCGGCCTCGACCTGATGAAGGAAGTCGAGATCGCCAAGGGCGGCGGCGAAGTCGACATCCCGGTTTCCGATACCTGGGGCCCGGGCGCCTACGTCACGGCGCTTCTCTACCGGCCGTTGGATGAAGTTCAAAAGCGTATGCCGAGCCGCGCCAT
>NZ_DATNBA010000103.1:0-5674 GCF_035572195.1 Hyphomicrobium sp.
CTGACGGCCTTCGCCGGCCTGCACGGCCTCGGCGCGGTGAGCCTGCGCTACTTCAACGTGGCAGGCGCCTACAGCGCGGCCGACGGGCGCGTCTACGGCGAGCGGCACGCCGTGGAGACCCACCTCATCCCGAACGTCCTGGCCGTCGCCCTCGGCCGCCGCGAGTCGGTGAGCGTCTTCGGCACCGACTACCCCACCCCCGACGGCACCTGCATCCGCGATTACATCCAGGTCAGCGACCTCGCCCGCGCCCATTCGGTGGCGCTTCAGTATCTCCGACGCGGAGGCGCATCCGAAATCTTCAACTGCGGCTACTCAAAGGGCTACTCGGTGCACGAGGTCATCGCGGCCGTGAAGCGCGTCTCCGGCGTCGATTTCAAGGTCGTGCTGTCGCCGCCGCGCGCCGGCGACCCGGCTGCGATCGTCGCGGCGTCGGCCAAAATCCGCAGCGAGCTCGGCTGGCAGCCCGAGCACGACGATCTCGATCGGATCGTGGCGCAGGCGCTCGCCTGGGAACAGCGCGTTGATCAGCTCAAAGCCGAGCCCGCGACGGCCTGAGGCCGCAAAAATGCCCTGAAATCCGCGCATGCGGCTTCGCATGGCGGTTCGCTCGGGCGCGGACACGGGAGATCCAATGAAGAACAGCGCAGCAATGCCGTCGAGCGGCAGATGCCTCGATCTTCTCAAGGCGGCGTGCCTCTCATTCGCGATATTTGCGGGCGGCGGCACGGTCGCGAACGCTGCATCTGCGCGAGATTTCCACGCCTTCGTCGAAAGCCTTTGGCCGGACGCCAAAGCCCAGGGCATCACGCGCAAAACGTTCGACGCAGCCTTTGCCGGGGTCGAGCCCGACTACTCGATACCCGATCTCGATCTTCCCAGTCGCCCGAAGGTCGACAACAACGGGCAGGCGGAATTCACAAAAACCGCCGCCGACTATTTGTCGAAGGATTATCTCGATAAGCTCGCGGTGCAGGGTCGCGCATTTCTGGCTCAGCACAAAGCGGCGCTCGAACGCATCGAAGGCCTGACCGGCGTCGACCGTTACACGCTTGTCGCCGTCTGGGGCCGTGAGTCAGCTTACGGAACCTATCATGCGTCGAACGACGCAATTCGCATGCTGGCGACTTTGGCCTACACGGGCAAGCGCAAGGACAAATTTCGCGAAGAACTTCTCGCAGCGCTGAAAATGCTTCAGTCCGGCATTCCACGTTCCGATATGAAATCATCGTGGGCGGGAGCCGTCGGTCTGACGCAGGCCATGCCGACGGAATACTTCAAGTACGCCACTGACGGCGATGGCGACGGCAAGATCGACTTATGGCGCTCGGTCGCCGATGCTCTTGCGTTCACGGCTCGACAACTCGAAGGCAAAGGCTGGGTGCGCGGCGCGCGCTGGGGATACGAGGTGATCGCGCCGCCCAAAGCCGATTGCTCGCTCGAAGGCCCGCCCGATGCACGGCCGATCGCCGATTGGGTTCGTATGGGTTTCACCAAAGCTAGCGGTCCGCGCTTCACTGCGGCTCAGCTCAAGGAGGATGCCTACCTGATGATGCCGGCCGGCGCCTATGGGCCGGCGTTCCTGGCAGCTCAGAATTTTCGCGTCATCCGCCTCTACAACACATCCGACCTCTATGCCCTGTTTGTCGGACATCTCTCGGATCTCATCCGGGGCGGCGGCGACTTCGCGACGCCGTGGAAATCGTTCGCTCAGCCCAAAACGCAAACCGTGCACGGTTTGCAGGTTCGGCTGAAAGCGCTCGGCTATCCGATGGACAAGATCGACGGCAAGATTGGCTCGAACACGCGAAAGCAGATCGGCATTTATCAGAAGGCCAATGGGCTTAAGATCGACTGCTGGCCGTCTGATGGCGTGCTTGCGCACGCCAGTTCAAAGGCCGAGCGCTGACGGCCGCTGAGGCGTTGGAGCGAGCGCCGCGACGCTGTATGGTGCGTGCGCAATATCGTTCTCTCGACGCTGAAAGTCTCTCGCCAAAGGCACCGCGACCGGATGAAAGTCCATTTGAAACGGATCGGCTTCTGGACCGCTTCATTGCTGGCGCTGCTGATGCTCGCGTTGGTTGCTCCGGCGAGCGCCGGTGACGATGATCGCAGCGGCACGTTTCTGACGTCGTTCCCGGACAACGATGTCTATCAAGTCACTGTTTTCGGCGATGCGTTCGCCGACGGATTGCTCGGCGGCCTTATACAGGCCTTCAACGCCGACGTCCGGCTGAACATCCAGCGCCAGGTGAGCCCGATTTGGAGCGTTGCCGGTTCCGGTTTTGAAGCCAAGGTGGCAGCGCTCGAAAAGGCGATCGGCGCACAGCCGTTTAACATCGCGATCGTGATGGTCGGGGAGAACGATCGCATTTCGATCAGAGGCGCCGACGGCAAGCGGATCGCGATGGGCAGTGACCAATGGATCACAGAATATACCCGGCGCATCGACCGCCTGATGCGTACGTTCAAACGCCAGAGCGCCGGCGTCTACTGGGTTGGTTTGCCGACGCTGGCGCGCGGCGACAACGAACTGGTGCAACGCATGAATGACGTGATGCGCGAGCGCGCCTATCTCAACGGCTACAAATACATTGATACCTTTCAAGGTTTCAGCGGCGACAACGGCGGTTACTCGGCTTACGGCCCCGACCTCGAAGGCGCCATTCGTCTGCTGCGATTGCGCGACGGCGTCAACTTCACGGACGTCGGCAATCGCAAGTTGGCGCATTTTGTTGAGAAGGACCTGAGATCCGATCTGATGCAGGCCAAGGCCAACCGTAACATCCCGTTGCTCGGTGCCGAGCCCGAGCAGGCGAAGATCAATCCTGGCAATACAGTCAAAACGCCTGCACCGTCTTCGCCGGTAGCCTCAGGCAAGCAGGAGGGCGGAAAAGCGCCCGTGGTTCGCGGCTTGTCGCTTGACGGTACGCCGCCGTCGTCGACGAGCACCGCCTCCGGCGATCAGAAGAGTGACAACGGCAAGATCGTTTTGAAGGTCGCCGGCAGCAACGGCCGCGAAGAAACACAGACGATCGAAATTCTGCGGCCCGCAATCCCGGCATCCGTCGTGGCGCTGATGGCCCGCCGCGAGGGCTCGGGCCAGCGCGGCGATCTTCTGGTCGATCAGATAGCCGGCGGATTGACGTTGATGAGTTCGATCACGCCGTCGGACGGCAAAGATCGCGGCAAGCTTTCGCCGACGCAGGCGCCCTACTTCCGGCTGCTCGTCAAGGGCGAGCGCCTGCAGCCGAAGCCCGGCCGCGCCGACGACGTGACGTGGCCGCCGAAAAACAACACTACGAGCGAGGCAAAGCCCGCCGAGCCGCCGCGCGGCTGAATTCAATTTTAGGCTGCTATATGCGGGCGGTCATGACGTGAGGGCTGATCGCTAGCGCGGCAGCGCCGTCGTTCCCATCAGGAACTTGTCGATCGCATGGGCTGCCTGACGGCCCTCGCGAATGGCCCAGACGACCAGCGACTGGCCGCGGCGGATATCGCCGGCGCAGAACAGCTTCGGCGAAGCGGCAAGCTTGTACTCCTTGTCCGTCGCATCGAGCCCCTTGAAGCGGCCACGCGGCACGACGGGAAGCTGCAGCTCTTTGATGACATCGCTTTCGACCGGGCCGGAAAATCCCATCGCGAACAGCACGAGTTCTGCGTCGAGCGCGCCTTCCGACCCCTTGATCGGCTGCAGGTTGCCGTCAACGCGCGTGTAATGCAGCTTCTTCACCTTGCCGCCTTCGCCTGAGAAGCCCGCCGTCGAAATCGAATATTCGGTCTTCGCGCCTTCCGCCTGTGAAGACGAAACGCGCAGCTTCAGCGGCCAGTGCGGCCAGGATAGCGCCTTGTTTTCCTTCTTCGGCGGTTGCGGCATGATTTCGAGCTGCGTGACGCTCTTGGCACCTTGCCGGAACGACGTGCCGATGCAGTCGGAGCCCGTGTCGCCGCCGCCGATGACGATGACGTGCTTGTCCTTGGCCGAAATCTCTTTCGTCTTGGGCTTCTGCGGCTCGCCAGAAACACGGCGGTTCTGCTGCGGCAGGAAATCCATCGCGTAGTGGAGGCCGTCGAGGTCGCGTCCCGGTGATTTGGCGAAGAAGTCGAACGGCTGTTCGGAGCCGATCGCGAGCAGCACGGCATCGTGCTTGTTTTCAAGTTCCTTCGCCGAAAGATCTTGGCCGACATGGAAGCCGCAATGGAAGGTTACGCCCTCGGCTTCCATCTGCTTGACGCGCCGCGCGATGACTGCCTTTTCCATCTTGAAATCGGGGATGCCATAGACGAGCAGGCCGCCGGGCTTCGCGTTCTTCTCATAGACGTGCACATCGTGCCCGGCTCGCGCCAGCTGCTGGGCAGCGGCGAGACCCGCCGGACCTGAGCCGATGATGGCGACGCTCTTGCCGGTCTTGTGTTCGGGTGGCAGTGGACGTGTCCAGCCTTCATCCCAAGAGCGTTCGGCAATCGAGTATTCGATCGTTTTGATCGTCACCGGGTTGTCGTCGATGTTGAGCGTGCAGGACGCTTCGCACGGCGCCGGGCAGATGCGGCCGGTCACTTCCGGAAAGTTGTTCGTCGAATGCAGATTCTCAGCGGCTTCTTTCCAGTCGCCGCTGTAGACGAGGTTGTTCCAATCGGGGATCTGATTGTTGACCGGGCAGCCCGTGTGGCAATAGGGAATTCCGCAATCCATGCAGCGAGCCGCCTGCTTCTTGACCTCAGGCTCGGCCAGCGGAATGGTGAATTCCTTGTAGTGCTTTATGCGCTCTTCGACCGGCTTATACTTCCGGTCGACGCGGTCGATCTCCAAAAACCCCCTTAGCTTGCTCATTCGTCTTTCTCTTCGTCCAATTCGTGACTATTCGAGCTTCGCCCGGTTTCAGTGATCCGGCTTTACCCTTGGGACGGGTTAGGACGGTCTTGGCGGCTACTTAGCTGAGGTCGCCGCCTCGAGGTTCGTTTCGCGCGCTTTCGCGAGTTCGGCGAGCGCATGGCGATATTCGACGGGCATGACTTTCTTGAACTTCGGCAGATAGGTCGCGAAGTCTTTCAGGATCGCCTGCGCCTGGCGCGAGTTGGTATAGCGCGCGTGCCGCGAGATGAGCGTGTGCAGGCGCTCGGCGTCCTGTTGGCGCAAATCGACCATGACGCTTTGCAAGGCAACCGCAACTTCGCCGCCTTGCTGGGCAAGCTCCGCGAGCGAGCCCGGATCGGCGGTGAGCGCTTCGAGCTGCACCATGTCCTTGTTGAGCTGGGCTTCGAAGTCGCCCTTCTCGTCGAGCACGTAGGCGATGCCGCCCGACATGCCGGCCGCGAAATTGCGGCCCGTGGGGCCGAGCACGACGACGACGCCGCCGGTCATATATTCGCAGCCGTGATCGCCGGTGCCTTCGACAACGGCATAGGCGCCGGAATTTCTGACGGCGAACCGCTCGCCGGCGACGCCACGGAAATAGCATTCGCCGTTGATGGCACCGTAGAGCACCGTATTGCCAACGATGATGCTTTCTTCCGGCGTGATGCCGGACTTGGGATCGGGTCTGACGATCAGCTTGCCGCCCGAGAGGCCCTTACCGACGTAGTCGTTGGCTTCGCCGACAAGGTCCAGCGTCACGCCATGCGCCAGCCAAGCGCCGAACGCCTGCCCCGCGGTGCCCTTCAGTGACAGCCAGAT
>NZ_DATNBA010000104.1:0-10682 GCF_035572195.1 Hyphomicrobium sp.
GATTGCGGTCCAAGGAATGCGGTCACGCGGTCTCGATTACGGCCGGATGCGGCTGTGGGGATCGCTCACCTTCGTCGTCGCGAGTTTTCTCGGCGGCCTCGTCATTACGCAATATGGCGGCGGCGCCGGCGTGTGGCTCGTAGCGGTCGGCTGCGGCGCCACGGTCATTGCCGCTCAAGCACTGCCGAAGCAGGTGAGACGCGTGCCTCCGACGGAGGCAACCGTGCCGATCTGGAAGGCGGCGGAGCCTCGGGAACTCCTCGCGCAACGGGAGTTCCAGCTCTTCCTGATTGCAACCGGTCTCGTCCAGGCGGCGCACGCCACGTTCCTGACATTCGCCACGTTGCTTTGGCAGAAGCAGGGAATTTCCGCGACGTGGAGCGGCGGACTTTGGGCCATCGGCGTGGCGGCCGAGGTGCTACTCTTTTCCGTCTCCGGCCTTGTCGTGGAGAAATTCGGCGCGGCGCGGCTGATTGCGATCGGCGCTGCCGTATCGATCGTGCGCTGGGTCGCGCTAGCGTTCGAACCATCGGTCGCCGTGCTGGTGCCGCTGCAGGTGCTGCACGGCGTCACCTACGGCGCGTCGCACATCGGCGCCATTCATTTCATTCACGACGCGATACCTCGCGAAAAGTCCGGAAGTGCTCAGGCGCTTTACGCGACGGTCGCGTCGGGTGTTGCAATGGGGTGCGCTACGCTGATCGCGGGCTGGTTCTACGCAGATGCCGGGTCGCTCTCCTATCTCGCGATGGCGGCGATCGCGGCGGTTTCACTGACGGCGGCGTTGCGGCTCGCCAAGACTTGGAATGGCGGTCCGCTTATCGCGCTGCCGGTCAATTGACCGCGATCATTATCCCCATAGCTCGCGATCCGGAGGGGAGATGCAACCTGCCGCGATGCGCAGCGCCGGGTCGCGATCGCGCGCCAGCAGCAGCGGCCCGTCGAGATCGATCCAATCGGCTTGCGATGCCAGCAGCATGGCAGGCGCAACGGCGAGCGACGTCGCGACCATCGAGCCGATCATCACCTTGAAATTTTGCTGACGCGCCGCGCGCACGAGAGCGATGGCGCCCGTCAGGCCGCCGGCCTTGTCAAGCTTGACGTTGACGGCATCGTAAAGACCCGCGAGACGCGGAAGGTCGTCGGCGGTATGCGCGCTTTCATCGGCGCAGACGGGCACCGCCCGACGGTAGTCCCGCAATGCTTCATCGTCGCCCGCCGGTAGCGGCTGCTCGATCACTTCGACACGGCATTCGACCGCAACGGCCATGAGGGCCGACAAGTTATCCGGGTTCCACGCCTCGTTGGCATCGACGATGAGCCGTGCATCAGGGCGCGCCTGGCGTACGGCGCGCATACGAGCATCGTCGCCCGTGCCGCCAAGCTTCAGTTTCAGCAGCGGCAGACCCTTCGCTTCTGAGGCCTTCTTTGCCATCGCCTCCGGATCGCCGAGGCTCAGCGTAAAAGCCGTTATCGCAGAAGCCGGACCGGGCAGCCCCGCCAGCTCGGCAACGCTCACGCCGGTGCGCTTGCTCTCGAGATCCCAAAGAGCGCAGTCGAGAGCGTTCAGCGCCGCGCCGGGCTTCAAGAGGATGGCGAGTTCCGAGCGCGTCGAGACGAGCGGCGCCGCGCTTCGGATTTGTTCGAGGACGCCGGCAACCGTTTCACCGTAGCGGGCATAGGGAACGGCCTCGCCGCGGCCCTCGAACGCGCCGTCGCGCACCATGGCGACGACGACGTGTGCCGCCGTTTTCGATCCACGCGAAATGGTGAAGGCCTCTTTGAGCGGCCAGACTTCGCTTCGAGCTTCGACGTCGAAAGCGGGCATGATCTGCGATCGAGATTGGTGAGTTAGGTCGATTGCAAAGCTAGTGAATTCGTCCGGCGGCGTGGGCCAGGAAGAGATAGACGCGCCCGGTATCCGAGACGAGGTGGCCCTGGGCGCTGCGGCCGCTCGTGTCGCGCCCTTCGGCGTCCTTGATGATCCGTTCGAAATCGTTGAGGTAACGGAACACCGACTGCTCGAGGTCGGCGTCTGTCCGGATGCGGGCCGCTATCTGGTCGAACAGCGTGCGGGCTTCGGGCGCATAGATACTGCGGACCAGGACGTTGCGCTGACCGGCCCGAATTCGGCTCCAGATCGCCGAGGCCGTCGCCGGATCGAGGGCGCGCGCGATCGTTGCGACGTCGAGGCGCACGGGGCCAGCCGCCGGCGCGGCTTCGCGGGCCGCCGCTTGCGCTTCGTCTTCGTGCGACGCGCGAGCCAGTAGATCACCCAGCGACCAGCCTTCACGGCTTTCCGAATGCGAGGCGCCCTTGCCCCGGCTCGAACCGCTCTCCTGTTGCGCCATGGTGGAAGTGAGTGAAGCCATCGGACGGGTGGCGCCGATTTCGGGCTTGACGATGTCGCGCGGTGCGTTGGCGCGTTTTGAAATCTGCGTCAGCTGATCGATGGCGCGAAGCTGATCTTGCAGTGCACGACGCATCGTTTCCGCAGTCTCGCGAGCCGAAGCGGGAAGATGAGCCGCTTCCTCGCGAATGCGGGCCTGCTCGCGGGCGAGGGTATTTGCGGCTTCGGCGGCGCGCATGCGGGTTTCTTCGGATGCGGTCGAAAGCCGGTTCGACATGGTTTCGAATTCGCGTGACAGTTCGCCCGAAACGCTATGGAAGCGGCTGCGCAAATCGGCAATGGCCCGGTTGCTCTGCGTTTCGGTTTCGCTCTTGACCCGGTCGAGTTCCGCCATCAGCTCGCGAGAGCGGCTTTCAGCGCCGTCGCGCAATTCCTCGGCGATGGCCCGCGCCCTGTGCTCGATGTTCGTCAGCGAGCCTTCGAGATTGGTGGAATATCCGGCGAGTGTTCTGCCGAACTCATCGGCTTTGCCTGAGAAGCGGTCGAGGGTATGCGCCAGCTCCGCATGACGCGACTGCAGGGCCGTGTCGATCCGGATGTTCGCCGTGTCGAGGACGTTGGCAGCCTTCAGGATCTGCTGGCCCTGATTTTCGAAGCGGTCGGTGACGCCGTGGATTTGCGAGAAGAGGGTCTCCGCTACGTTCTGCAGGACGCCCGACTGTTTCGCCAATCCGTCGATCGCCTTCATCGTATGGCGTGTGATGTTCTCGCTGGTCTGGCGCACGGCGTTGATGCCGTTCATCACGGATTCGTCGAGGTCCGACGCCTGTTGCGCAATCGTGTCGCGGAACGTGTTGGAATGCAGCTCCAATGCATTGCTAAGCAGTGACGCCTTTTCACTCACGGCATGGTCAATGGCACTCGTCGAGCGAACAATCTGGTCGTCGAAGTGTTGGAGCCGTCGCTGGAAGGCATCGTCGAGCGATTTCGTGCGCTCAATGAGCTGGATGTCTAGTGCCTGGGCGCGGTTCCCAAGCGTCGTATCGAGGGCACGTGCGTATTCTTCAAATACGGTCTGCAGATTTTCGGTACGGTTGCCGAGCGTCGTGTCGAGCGTGTGCATGTAGCCGTCGAACGTCGACCGCATTTGCTCCGTTCGCGCCCCGAGTGCCGTTGAAAAGGCCGTCGTGTAATCCTCGAGTACGTTCTGGAGCTGCTGCGTGCGCGAGCCGACCGCGCCTTCGAAGCGTCCGGTGGCGGTCGCGAGCGAGCCTTCGAGACTTGCGAGATTTTCCCCGGCGCCGGAGATGATGCCGGAGAGTGTGACCTGCTGTGTCGAAAGCTTCTCGATCAGTGCCGGAATTTCGGTGCCGAGCGTCTTCAGCGTATCGGTAACGCTGGTCGATGTGTTGACCAGGGCGTCGCGTTCGCCGCTCAGTTCTTTGATCAAATCGCGGATGCGCCGCTCGTTCTGTTCGTATGAGCTCTCGAGTTCGGCGACGTGGTTGTGGACGAGGGCCTCGAGTTCCCCGGCGCGGCCGAGGGCGCGCGACACGGCGTCATTCATGAATGACACTTGCCGGCGCACAGCCTGTCCGAGGCTGGCGATCGACTGTTCGGCGGTGCGATCCGGTTCGGCGAGCCGGATGGCGACCTCGCTCATCGTTGCCGATTTAAGCGCCAGCGATGCAACATGCCAGCTTAGCAACGCCAGCAGCCAAATGATTCCGATCGGCGCGACAATCGCGGTGGCTGTGTAGAAGGCAACGGGGTTCAGCAGCAGCGATCCGAGTGAAGCGCCTGCGTGCCACTCAGGCGCCAGCGACAGTGCACCGAACGCCAATCCGACGACGGCCCAAATGATGCTGCCGACCGTGGCTATCCGGAATACTTTGGTCGACGGTTTCTGCTCGAGCGCATAGATGAGGCCGCCGATACTTGGAACGTCGTCGTTGGCCGCGATCTTGCCGCGTACGGGGCCTGCGGGCCGACGCCGGGCGACCCGGCGCGTTGGCGGCTCGTCGGGCGCAGCCGGCTTTGCGGTTGCGCCGGCGCTCAGTTGAATTGCTTCGGAATCGAGCAGGGGCGGCGGTGCCGAAGGTTGACGCACGCCGTCGTCCATGCCGCCTAGCGTTGGCTCGACCGGCGCCGTCGCCGGCAGCCTGCCGGAGATCGCCATGAGTTTCGCAATCTGATCTTGTGACATCGGCGCAAGTTCCCCCACTCGAACCCTGTATGCGAGACAAGCCCGTGCGCTTCAGGCCCCCAGGTTCTCGAGCCCGAGACTATAGGACTTTAAACGGTCCGCAAAATGGAAAGAATGTTCTAACCATAAGAAATGTCTATGCATCTGATGGAGTTAGCATGCCGCGGTGGCTATTGCGGCGGCATTGCGGCAAAGTCGCTGGAAGACGTGATCGTGGGGTCGCAGTGAGGTTAAGCAGCTATTGACGTCATCGGCTGAAAACACCCCGGGTGGGTTCACCTTAAGTTATCGCGGCGCGGCGATAATCGCCGGAGCCTAGGCATCGCTGCAGCATCGAAATTTTTGGTGGGTTATGCAAACCATACCGGCCCGTCGTGACGAACCGAAGTCGCCGGCAAGCGACCGGAACCTTGCGTCCGAGCCCGTCGATGTGCAGCATTTGCGGCGCTATACGCTTGGCGATCAGAAACTCGAAACGGAAATTTTCCAGCTCTTTGTGACGCAGCTCCCTGAGCTGATCGCGGGATTGCGGACGGCGCGGACGGAGCGCGACTGGCGAATGGCGGCTCATAGCCTCAAGGGGGCGGGCCGCGCGATCGGTGCCTGGCGGATCGCGCGCCTCGCCGAAGGCGCGGAGAGGCTGACTTTCGGCATCGATTGCGAGGCCTGCAAGGCCGCCGTGGCCGAGTTCGACAAGGCAGCCTCGGAGGTCCGCCAATACATTGAAACTGTATGGGGCCGAGGCTAATCGCAACGTAGCGAACAGACAAACTTCTTATCGCACCTCGCAGCTGACCCGAAGCCGCGGCCTTCCGGCCGGGCGTTTAGCTTGAAATGCGTGCAGTGTCGCTCTAAGTCTGCGCGCTGCCGCACGATATTCTCTGCCACCGGGCCTATGATCCGGCCGGCTCCTCGAAATCCCCATAGGACGCGCATTCAGCTATGACGAAAATCACGTTCATTCAGCCCGAAGGCGAAAGCCAGACTGTGGACGCTGAAAATGGACTAACGGTCATGGAGGCCGCCAAGCTCAACGACATTGCCGGTATCGAGGCGGAGTGCGGGGGGGCTTGCGCGTGCGCGACTTGCCACGTCTACGTTGACGAAGCCTGGCGCGATAAAACGGGCAAGCCTTCCGAAATGGAAGAAGACATGCTCGATTTCGCCTTCGATGTCAGGGAAGGGAGCCGGCTTTCCTGCCAGATCAAAGTTGCGGACACGATCGACGGGCTGGTGGTGCGTGTTCCGGCCAAGCAGTTCTGAAGTCCCTTAATCACTTTGAGCAAGCGAATGAACATGACGAGCCTGCCGGCGCTAGATGCGCTAGAGAAAACCGAGCTGATCGAGACGGACGCCGTCGTCATCGGCGCGGGCCCGTGCGGTCTCTTCGCGGTCTTCGAATTGGGCCTTCTCGACATCAAGGCGCATGTCATCGACATTCTCGACCGGCCCGGCGGACAGTGTGCCGAGCTCTATCCCGAAAAGCCCATCTATGATGTGCCGGCGCTGCCGGTGGTCTCGGGTCAGGAGCTGACCGACCGCCTGATGGAGCAGATCAAGCCGTTCGCTCCTGTGTTTCATTTCAGCGAGCGGATCGATGCGCTGAGCCGCACCGGCGACGGCCGGTTTCGCCTGACTAGCGATGCCGGAACCGAGTTTCTCGCCAAGGTCATCGTCG
This sequence comes from Hyphomicrobium sp., assembly GCF_035572195.1. GTDB lineage: Bacteria > Pseudomonadota > Alphaproteobacteria > Rhizobiales > Hyphomicrobiaceae > Hyphomicrobium_B. The sequence continues at coordinate 6,235 of NZ_DATNBA010000104.1, forward strand.
TTGCGGCGGGTGGCGGATCGTTCACGCCGAAGCGCCCGCCGCTCGAAGGCATCGAGGCCTACGAAGGCAAGTCGGTTTTTTATTCAGTGCGCAAAATGGAGACGATGCGCGGCCGTGACGTCGTCATCGTCGGCGGCGGCGACAGTGCGCTCGATTGGACATTGAATTTGGCGCCTATCGCCAAGAGCCTGACGCTTGTTCATCGCCGTGACGAGTTTCGCGCTGCGCCGCACTCGGTTGAAAAGATGCGGAAGCTCGTCGCTGAAGCCAGTGTCCGGCTGCTCATCGGCCAGGTCACGACGCTCGAAGGCGAGGCCGGCCAACTTTCCTCGCTCGTCGTCAAGACCGCCGGTGGGCCGGAGCGCGTCCCGTGCAACGCCATGCTGCCCTTCTTCGGGCTGACAATGAAGCTCGGCCCGGTTGCCGACTGGGGCCTCAATCTTCACGAGAACCTCATCCACGTCGATACCGAACGTTTCGAGTCAAGCGAGAAGGGCATCTTCGCAATCGGTGATATCAATTGGTATCCGGGGAAACTGAAGCTCATCTTGTCAGGCTTTCACGAGGCGGCGCTGATGGCGCAAGCCGCGCATAAGGTCGTTTATCCCGGCAAGAAGCTGCTGTTCCAATACACAACGTCGTCGTCGAGCTTGCAGAAGAAGCTTGGCGTTAAATGACGAAGCCGCGATGCCTGGTTTCCAATGTCATCACACAACGGTCTTCCTCAGCAATCGGCGCATTGGCTGAGGCATGTTTTTGAGCAGTGCTTTTGCCGGACCACGCAGCGCGAGATACAGCCGCGCGTAGAGATGGCCCTTGAGGCTCAGCGGCTTCACCCAGTCCGAAACGGCATCCGATTGATCGCACCAATCGAATTTGTACGGATCACCCGGCGCCAGCATGTCGTAGACGGCTAGGCCCTCGTCGTAGCCCTTTTTCAGGCTCTGCTCGAGCAAGAGAACACCGGCGCCCGATTTTTCGTACTCGAGATTGAAGGCGATGAGGTGCATCGCCAGACGCCCCTTGCAAGCGAACGAGACTTCGAGCGCCGCCGCCTCGCCGTTCGACTTCATTGCCGACACGATGCACTCGACAGGCTTCAGTTTGCCTTCTGCGAGATCGGCGAAAACACGGGACATTCGCTCGTCGGCGATGGCGTTCGAAACCAGCCCGCGGTCTTTGAGCCACGATGACTTGAGCTTGATCGACTGGATCGCCAACGCACGGGCTTCATCGCCGCCGCGCAGACGCACGAATTCGACCGCGCCTTTTTCTTCCAGTCGCCGCGCCAAGCGCCGCCGATTCTTCCGCGTCTTACCGGAATAGCGCTGCTCGAAGGCAGCAAAGTCCGTTGCGGTCGTCAGATTCATATAGGGCGCGAGTTGGCGATCGATGACTTGTGCGTCGATGACACCCATCAATGGCGCAACGTTGGAATCGGACCGGACGCGCCGCAACCGCAGAAGATCGGAGTTGGACCTGGCGCGCAGAAAATCGAGACCAGCGCGCATCACCGGCAGGGCATCAGCCTCGCCGTCAAGCAGCACGTCACCGTATTGGCTGACTGGGTTGCCCATCCAGAATGTTTGGGTAACACCGCGGACGCGCTCGGAGACGAGCGGCCAAACCACGATCAGCCGGCCGTTGCGGCGGCCGGTCACGATGGAAAGCGTCAGCCTCGGGATGCCGCCGGGCGAGGAGCTGAGATAGTGGTTTGCCCAGTGCCAGCAGAAATTGAACGATTGGAATACTTGCGTCGGCCTGCCGGCGCGGGTGAAGAGATCGTTCCACTCGGCTTCAAGGGCGTCGAAGTCCCGGCGGGCGGTGATCAGTTGCAGTTCGGTCCGGCATGCGGCGGATTCGATTGCCACGGCGCACGCGCCGTCCTGCCCGAACTGCTGAAGGTCGAGTGAACTCATTGAACGGGCCGCGGCGTCCATGACAGCCTTTTCGCAAGGTTTTCCGCGTGTGGGCACGGTCTTTCCCCGGTTGTAGTCCGCAATCGTTAGGCGAGGGTTACGAGGCCTCTGCAAGTCGAAGGAGGAGGGCCGCGGCGGCGATTACCCTATGCCTTCCGCGGTGCGCTGGAACCGCATTGCCGGGCCGAAGCGGCACGAACATGGCCGACGCATCGAAAAAGAGCGATTGGGGATGGGGCCTGCCCTCGACAGCCTTGATGTTGAATTCAGATCAAAGCGTCTGCCGCACGGCCTAGCCTGCAATCAACTTCGGGCGCACGGGGCGTCAGATCAGAGGCGGCTCAATTTTCAAAGGGGGCCTTTGAATTGAATGGCGTGTCGCTCGAGGAGGCACTCGGAGCGCTGCCAAACAGTCCTTCATCTTGTTCCACCGGCTCCGGCGGCGATGGCGTGTAATCGCCTGCGAGATGGCGGTTCAGCGCTTCCTTGATCCGGGTCGTCTTCGCCTTCGAACAATAGTCGGTACCCTTCGTCGCAAGAGCCTTCGAGATGCCGTTGAACGTCACATCGTAGACCTGCGTGAGCTTGGCGGTGTCGGCGGGGTTGGTCGCTGCCTCGGCCGTGAGGAACTGATTTTTGAGTTTCGCCGGGTCGAAATTATAGCCGCATTTGATGGCGCGCGCCGAGGTCGATCCGACCTCGATCGCCCGTGACGTGGGATCGTTCTGGATAACCGGCGTCGCAGCTTTGGACGTGCCGCCGAACAGCGACCCCGTCGACAAGCTCGGCAGACTGGCGCCACAACCGCCGAGGCTCACCGTCGCCAAAACCATGACGCATAGTCTTGCGGTTTTCATGCGGATTGTCCCACCCAGCCCTTTATCCAATGGCTCAGAGCGCGCTGTACGTCAACGGTCGAGGCGAGTTTCCCACTTCCCGGCGGGGAGCCGGAACAAGCAGAAATTAGAGTAAGCGTGAGCATAGGGAGCGGAATTCCCGGTTAAGGCCAGTAATAAGGGAGGAACGCAAAAGTCCGGAGGCGTGGCCATGGCGATACAGTCCATCCCTCAGCGCATCAGCTCGCGCGTTGCGGCGTCGAGGCCATCGAGCGTTAGGGGGAACATGCGGCCACCGACGAGGCTGCGAACCATGCCGATCGACGGCGTCCAGTCCCAATGGCGTTGATCGAGCGGGTTGAGCCAAACGGTATGCTTGTAGATTTCTGCGACGCGCTTCAGCCACAAGCCGCCCGGCTCCTCGTTCATGTGCTCGACCGAGCCGCCGGCGACGGTGATCTCGTACGGGCTCATCGACGCGTCGCCGACGAAGATGACCTTGTAGTCGGCGGGATAGGTATTCAGCACCTGCCAAGTGTCGAACTTATCGGTGTAACGCCGAGCGTTGTCCTTCCAGACGCTCTCGTAGAGGCAATTGTGGAAGTAGTAGTATTCGAGGTGCTTGAATTCAGATCGTGCCGCCGAGAACAAATCTTCCACTTCGGCAATGTGGTCGTCCATCGAACCGCCGATGTCGAAGAACATCAGAAGCTTTACAGTATTGTGCCGCTCGGCGCGCATGCGAATATCGAGATAGCCTTTTTCCGCCGTGCCTCGGATCGTGTTATCGAGATCGAGTTCCGACGCGGCCCCCGAGCGCGCGAACTGCCTCAGCCGGCGCAGCGCGACCTTGATCGTCCGCGTACCGATTTCCGCAGTGCCGGCGAGATCCTTGAACTCGCGTTTGTCCCAGACCTTGATGGCGCGGCGATGCCGGCTTTCGTGCTGACCGATGCGGATGCCGGCCGGATTGTAGCCGTAGGCGCCGTAGGGTGACGTGCCGCCGGTGCCGATCCATTTGTTGCCGCCCTGGTGGCGTTCTTTCTGTTCTGCGAGGCGCTTTTTCAGCTCCTCCATGATCGCCTCCCAGCCGCCAAGCTCGGCGATCCTTTTCTTGTCTTCTTCGCTCAGATAGAGCGTTGCAACGCGGCGCAGCCACTCTTCCGGGATTTCGGCCTCAAGTGTATCGGTGGTCAGCTCCAGCCCTTTGAAGACGTGCCCGAAAACCTGATCGAAACGGTCGAGGTTGCGCTCGTCCTTCACGAGGCTCGCGCGGGCGAGATAATAGAAATCCTCGACGCGATTTCCGGCGACGCCGGAGCCGACGGCTTCAAGCAGCGTCAGGTACTCTTTCAACGTCACTGGGATTTTGGCGGAGCGCAGCTCTGCGAAGAATGTCTCGAACATGGGCACGAACTTAGGACGGGTGGGCGCATCTGAACAACCCTCTCACGTCATGGTGGGTCCCTGAAGTGGACGCGGACGTTCTTCACCTAGCTCAGTATGGCCGGGTCAAGCCCGGCCATGGAGTGGGGGATGGTGATTTCTATCAAATCATCGAAACGTAGGTGCAAAGCTCCGATAAAGCAAAGAAGCCGCCCGGGAGGGCGGCTTCCTGTAGAAGTCGATGTAGGCGGGACCAGATCAGAAGTTGATCAGAGCGCCGGTGCCGACATAGTTGAAGTTGTCGGTG
>NZ_DATNBA010000105.1:0-14370 GCF_035572195.1 Hyphomicrobium sp.
GGAAAATCCCGTCAGCCATTGCAAGCGCTCGGCGGATGCTGGGACGTATTCGCCTTGATGCCTGTCGGCGCGCGGAACGAGCACGGCGTCGAGCTTGGCTTTGGCCATCAGCGCGCGCAGCGCCTTGACGCGCTCAGCAACATGCTCGGGGCCCGACTGCGATTGAAAAGTTTGGAACATCGGAGATGTTCTAGGCGGCTGCCGCGGACCGGGCAACGGGCGATTTTACCGCTGTCTCAGCGTCAGGGTGGACCAGTCCCTAAGGCGATCGTAACGCTGGAGCGTGAAGCCGTGAGAGCGATAGGTGGCGATGACTTCGGCGGCCTGCGGAATGAGGATACCCGAGAGCACGAGCGTACCCCTGGCCTCCACGGAGTGGGCCAGCGCGGGGGCGAGGCAGATCAGCGGGCCGGCCAGGATGTTGGCAATCAACAGGTCGAAGGGCGCGGCGCGTCGTAGTCTCGGATCGGCAACCCCGGCCGCAACGATGAGTGCGATGCGATCCGCGACGCCGTTGAGACGCGCGTTTCCAGTCGCAACCTTGACGGCCTGTGGGTCCATATCCGCGGCAATGATGCGCGCGCCGGGCATGGCTTTTGCCGCTGCAATCGCCAGCACACCGGAGCCGCATCCGAGATCCAGCACTGAACGAGAGAATCGCGACCGCGCCAGCCGATCGATCGCCAACAGGCAGCCAAGCGTCGTCTCGTGATGGGCAGTGCCGAAGGCTTCACCGGCATCGATCAGGATCGTGTTCGGGCCGCGCGCCACGCGGCCGCGATCGTGACTGCCGTGAATCGTGAAGCGCCCGGCATGAACCGGCGGCAGGGCGGCCTGAGAAATGGCGACCCAGTTCAGATCCGGTACGAGTTCGGCCGTGAAGTGCGGCGGCGGCACGGCGAGCAGTGGCGTCAACTCGGCCGCGAGGTCACGGTCACCGGCCGTTTCGTCGAAATAGACGTCAAGCCGCCAATGCCCCGGCCCATTTTCGAAAACGGTCAGAGCGTCGGGCGGCGGCTCGATCAAATCCTGCAGCGCGTTGCCCGTCGCGTCGGCGTGCGCACGGTCGCTGAACTCGGCCGTGAATTTTTTGAGTGCCATAGATGTCAGGCCGCCGGCGATATGGGCTTGCCTTCGGATTCGTAGCCTTCCGCGTTGGTCTGGTCGGGAAGGTCGTCGAGGAAACGATCCCACTTCGTATCGATGTGCTTGGCCGCCGCGGCCGGTGGCAGCGTTTCGAGCGTGCCATCCGGCTTTTCGGTAACGATGCCATCGCGGATCAGCCGATCCAGCGCATCATCGATCTCGTAATCGACTTTCACGCCGAATGTGCGCGTCAGGTATGTTTCGATCGCCAAGTCGATCGAGGGAAGATCGGCGCGTGTCGATTTTTCCTTCGCCAGAACGCTGTAAAGCAGCATCTCTTCCTTCACGTCTTCTTCGGCACCGCGCGCCGCGATCTTCAGGATCACGCCGCGATTATCCGCCATCGTGTGGAAATAAAGGTTTTGCGCCATCACGATCATGTAGCGCTGCTTCTGATTGAAGAAGCCCATGACCTGGCGGCCTAGGATGCCGCCGAGACCCGCCAAAGCTCCAACCGCCGCAATCGGATTTGTCGTCAAAAGCGCGATCTTGCCGGCAGCGCCGACGGCACCCATGCCGAGCCCGCCACCGGCCGTGACGCCAAGCCGGAGTTTGTCCAACGGGCGAAACCGGACTTCCGTGTTCGGAAACACCATTTCGACGTCTGAGCGCGGGATATTCTTGAAGAGCTTCAGGTAAATGTTTCTTTCATTGACGCTGGGGGGGAGGTGCTGGCACCGCTTTGTGACCCACTTCTCGGCGGCTTCGCGGCTGAGCTTGTTTTCACGCATCGCCTCCTCGACGCGCATTTCGAATGGTTTGAGCTTGAACATCAGGAAGAGCCTCTGGAAAATCGGAACGTTGAATTCCTCTTTCCGCAGGTATTTCCGGATGCTCCGGCGCTCGTACTTTTGATTTGAGGCGCCACGGTAGTAGATGACGATTTGCTCGAAAGCCTTCATGTCGACCGTCAGATCGAGGCCATAGTGGCTGTCGCGTGTCAGGATCATTTCGACGTCGGTCGGGTCGATCCGCTCGTAGTTGGCGCGCTGAAGCAGGCTCTCGACACCCTCGAAGACGCGATGCTTCAGGCTCGCGCGCTCATCTTCCGAAAAGCTGCGCGTCATCAGCAGATCGCTGTCGGGTGAAAACGTCTCGTACGTCTGTTCGAGATCGAGAAGGAGCGCGAAATACTGTTGCTGCCGCCAATAATCGAGATAGCGAAAGAATCGCCGGGCCTCTGCGGCCTGGCCCGGGTTCCAGAGGAATGGCTTCGTCAGCCGGTCGAGCAGCGCAAATCTCGTTACCGGAATAAAGCGCTCGCGTTTACGCTTTTCGTCGGGCTGCAGAATATCTGTCTGAAGGACGCGCTCTGCGTCATCGGCCATTGGCGCGGGCTTGGCGTCGAAATCCGCAAGCTCGGACAATCGCTGGAATAGATTTTGTTTTTGGCGCAAACGCCCCGCCGCAAAATCCGCCGCCGACATTGACGCAACTCCCCGTCGTATTCCCGTGATCGCTTGCAGCCGCCCCGTGCTTACGAGCGTGTTTTAGCGGCCCGGGGAAGACCTTGTCGAGCTTAGTAAATCCCGCCGGTAGAGAGACGCGGGGAAAGTCGGTCCTGGCGTCGGCTACCAACCGCAGAAAAAGCACAATTGAACGCAAATGGAGCACAAGTGTGCATTGCACGAATCGTGTTCATAACTTTCCGCAGCGTCACCGTGACGCCGATGTTCGGCTAGGATCTAACTCGCTCAAGTTGAGCACAGTTTGAGGGCACTGGTTGGGGACGTGTGGTAATGGGGGCACTGCGTATTTTTACCCTGGGAATTGTCGTGGCCGCGAGCACTGTTGCCGTCTCCGCGTCCGCAGATGAACTAATCATCCCATACACTTGTGAAATCGATCGCGGCACGCCGCATCTCACCGCCAGCTCTGGCGGCAATATCTACCAAATCATCGGGCCTCGCGAAGACCAGCCGTTCTCGGCTTGCCGGCCGTCGTCTTCGGCGGCGTGTGAAATGATGATGGTTCATAAATTCACGATTGAATGTGGTGGACAGCGGGTCGCTTGGGCAAAGGTTGCTGCGTCGGCGCGCGCGCTTGGCGTCGAACTGCCGGTGCATCTGCCCCCCGGCTTCGCGCCGATCAGCCGGCTCGCTGGCCGTTTCGTTTTGCCGGGGCTCGTGCGGTCAAGGCCCGGCGTCACGCACGTTGCAACGCAGGACCTGTCGCCCGACAGCGTCATCATAACCGGAAGCACGCGTCCCCGGGCCGAGCCGGCGCAGTGGGTCACGGTGGTCGACTCGGAAGCTCAGACGTCGACGTCCGGTGAGGCCTTCAAAGTCGCGGGTGTCATTTCCATGCTTCTCGTCACGCTGATGGCCGGGTGCCTCATCGTGGCGCGACGGCGATCACTGTTGTCGTTCGAATTCGCCGGATGGACGGCCACCGCCAGTACGATCGCGAGCAGCGCGGGAAATCTCGCCATGCGGGTGGCCGCGTATACGCGGAGCGCATTCAGGCACAGCTATGAAAGCTGGCGTGCCGCAGCGGACGATAACGGCGATGACGCCGGCCCCGCCAACATGCTGGCGATCGTCCATTCGCGGCTCGCCGAGACGGAGTTGCTGGTTGCCAGCCTCCCCGCCGATCTGTTGCTTCGCGATGTTCTGCAGTCGGAACTCGACGGTTTGCGCGAGCGCGGCGCCGATGTTGCGCGGCGCGGGCGCAGGCTCGGAGCCGAACGCGCGAATGCCATGCTTCGTTCGCTGACGCGTGAGCTCGACCGGATCACGCGGATCGTCCACGGCGCCGCCCAGCACGCCGAGGTTGACGAGATGGCTGCCGCAGAAGCTCCGGCATCGATTTTTGAAGCCTATCGTATTCTCGGATTGAATCCCGAGGCTCCCTATATCGCCGTCAAGAAAGTCGTCGATGCTTTGCGAATGTCCTGGCACCCGGATCATGCGCGCGACGAGACGGACCGCCTTTATCGCGAACGCCGGATCAAGCAGATCAACGCAGCCTGGGACCTGTTAAAAAGCAGGCGCACCGCTACGGCGTAACCAAACGCTCAAACGAAAACGGCATCGCCCGGAGGCAATGCCGTTCATCGATTTCCAAAATATTGTCCGGTTCTTCCCCGGAGCGGCTCTAGGCCGAGTAGCGATGCGCGACCGGAAGGTTGCGAACTTCCTCCTCGGTCAGCGGCTGCGTCTCATACAAGATGTCGATGCGCCGCTGTTGCCGTGACGGCTGGCGGTTTGCACCTTTCAATCGTGCTGGGACTTCCTCGCTAAGTCCGCGAACGACGCCGATCTTGCCCCTCAAAGGAAAGCGGTAAGTGCTCATGGTAGGCTCCTTCCAAGGACTCTACCCTCCCAAACTCAAGAACCCCGCTTCGGTTTCACGCCCCCGCGCTACAACCGTAGATTATTCAGACGCAGAACGAGCATAGTCGGCCGATGACTCGGCATAACCCCGCAAATCGATTAGCTTGTGTGAACCCCCACGCTCAACGAGCTGACGAAACCAATGCCTTGAAATTGCGGCGATATGAAGATTAAGGCGGCGAAATTTAGGCTTGTCGCGAGCATTAGGCCGGAAACATTGGGGTTTCTGACTACGGTTCAGACAAGATCGACGAAGCTGGCGACGACGCGTTTGGTGGAGCCGTCGTCGAAGTCGATCGTCAGCTTGTTACCGTCGACGAGCGTCACGGTACCCAAACCGAATTTCTCGTGACTGACTCGCGTGCCGGTCTTGAAGGAGGGCGCGCTGGCGCTTGATGCTGCGACCAGTTCGCCTTCCAGTGTCATCGGACCTTTGGTTCTCTTCTTCGCGTCACGACCGCCGCTCCACGATTGCTGAGCGCGTTGCCAACCGGGCGTACTGTAGTTCGACCCGAACGGTTCGGCTCCGGACATGCGGTCGAAGCGGCTTGCGCCGAAGGTGCCGCCGTAGCCAAAAGAATTAGCACGGCCGCCGTAGGGCATCTCGCTTTCCACCACTTCGACGTTGGCGTGCGGCAATTCATCGACGAAGCGCGACGGCAGCGCCGACTGATAAAGGCCATGTGTGCGCCGATTCTGGGCGAACGAAATCTTAGCGCGGCGTTTGGCGCGTGTCAGGCCGACGTAGGCGAGCCGGCGTTCCTCCTCGAGTCCAGCCTTGCCGCTTTCATCGAGCGAACGCTGGTGCGGAAAAAGACCTTCCTCCCAGCCCGGCAAAAAGACGATGCCGAATTCGAGGCCCTTCGCCGCGTGCAGCGTCATCAACGAGACTCGGTCGCCGTCGCTCCCCTGATCGGCATCCATCACCAGCGATACATGCTCGAGGAAGCCCTGCAGCGTGTCGAAATCGTGCATGAAGCGCACGAGTTCCTTGAGGTTCTCGAGGCGCGATTGCGCCTGCGGGCTTTTGTCAGCCTGCCACATCGCCGTATAGCCCGATTCATCCAGCACCAGTTCGGCAAGATCCGTGTGGCGCATGCGATCGAGATTGCTGCGCCAGCGTTCGAAGGAGCGCATCAGGTCAGTCAGCGATGTGCGTGCTCTCTTTGGGAGTTCGTCGGTTTCGCCGATTTCGCGTGCGGCCTGAAAGAGGGGAATGGCGCGCCTGCGGGCAAGCTCGTGGATGTGCTTGATCGACGTGTCGCCGAGGCCGCGCTTCGGCACATTGATGATGCGCTCGAACTTCAAATCGTTGGCCGGATTGGCGACGACGTCCAGATAGGCGATAGCGTCCTTGATTTCCTGGCGCTCGTAGAACCGTGGCCCGCCGATCACCCGATACGGGAGCCCGAGCGTAATGAAGCGATCTTCAATGGCGCGCATCTGGGAAGAAGCCCGCACGAGAACGGCCATATCATTCAGGTGTTCCTTGTTGCGCTGCAGATTTTCGATATCGTCGCCGATGGCGCGGGCTTCCGCCTCGTCGTCCCAGAAGTTGGCGACGGCAATTTTTGTCCCCGCAGCGCCGTCGGTGAAAAGGGTCTTGCCAAGCCTGCCGTCGTTCTTCGCAATGAGTCCCGAGGCACCGGCGAGAATATTGGCGGTCGAGCGGTAGTTGCGTTCGAGCCGGATCACCTTGGCGCCGGGAAAGTCCTTCTCGAAGCGCAGGATGTTGTCGACCTCGGCGCCGCGCCAGCCATAGATCGACTGATCGTCGTCACCGACGCAGCAAATGTTCGGAGATCCCTGCGCCAAGAGCCGCAGCCACAGGTACTGCGCGACGTTGGTGTCCTGATACTCGTCGACCAGGATGTAGCGGAAGCGGCGGTGATAGTCGGCGAGAACGTCGGGACGCTCTCGAAAGAGGCGCAGACATTCGAGCAGCAGATCACCGAAATCGCAGGCGTTGAGTTCCTTGAGCCGTGCCTGATAGGCGGCATAAAGGTTGGCTCCCTTGCCGCCGGCGAATGCAAACGATTCACCCGCCGGTACCTTGTCGGGTGTCAGTCCGCGGTTTTTCCAACTGTCGATCAGGCCGGCAAGCTGGCGGGCGGGCCAGCGGTCTTTGTCGATGCCTGCCGCCTCGATCACCTGTTTCATCAGGCGCACCTGGTCGTCGACATCCAGGATCGTAAAGCTGGACTTCAACCCGATGAGTTCGGCGTGCCGGCGCAGGATCTTGACGCCGATGGAATGAAAGGTGCCGAGCCACGACATGCCTTCGAGCGTGCCGCCAATCAGCGCGCCTATGCGTTCGCGCATTTCCCGCGCCGCCTTGTTCGTGAACGTGACGGCGAGGATTTGGGATGGATAGGCCTTGGCCGTCGCCAGGATATGGGCGATGCGCGTCGTCAAGACCCGCGTCTTGCCGGTGCCCGCGCCTGCCAGGACGAGGAGCGGACCCTCCGTCGTCTCGACCGCTTCCCGCTGCTCGGCGTTGAGGCCCTCGAGGTAAGCCGGCGCCCCACGGGAAGCCGCGACGGCGCGCGCCGAAATGGACGGCTGATTCGGCCCGGCACCGGCCGATTCGCCCTGCGGGTTCGATGACGAGGGTGCTTGCGGCAGATCGAACGGTGGTTCGTCATCGTGCGGCAAGTCCGGGCCGGTTTCGGCATTCGGCTTGCGAGTCGGGGTCATGTGATTGAGGTAACCTACTAAAGCTGATCCTACAACCGGAGCGGCGTGGCGCCGCGCCCTAAAGCAACGGCTTTGTGAAATCGTCCACAAAATCCTCAAACGCCTGGAAATGAGCCAAATTTCGGGTTCAGACTACCTGGACGCCGTGCGATACATGGGCACGACGGCGCGCCGTGCGAGTAGTGTCCGTCAAGTGCTCGACAAATATTAGGGCGAGCCGCAAGAGACGTTCATGAACAACGGACTTCTATATTTTGGCGGCCTTCTTGTCGTTATCTTTGCAACGCTCTTTGCCGTGCCCAATTTCATCGATTGGAACGGCTATCGCGGGGTGTTCGAAGAAGAAGCCTCGAAGGTGCTCGGCCGCGAAGTCCGTGTCGGCGGCGCGGTCAACCTCAAGCTGCTGCCGGTACCTTACGTCCGATTTGAAAAAGTGCGCATCGCCAACGTTTCAGGCCAGACGGGAGAGCCGTTCGTCAGGGCCGAGAGCTTTACGATGTGGCTTTCCGGGCCGGCGCTACTGCGAGGCGTACTCGAAGCCAGCGAAGTTGAACTCGATAAGCCCGTTCTCTCGCTGGCGCTCGACGGCAAGGGCGGCGGCAACTGGACCAGTATCGAACTCAAGGCCGGGGACCTGCCCTTCGTGCCCCGCAATGTCACGTTGCGATCCGTCAGGCTGATCGATGGCGCCGTCTCGATTTACAACGCCGCCTCCGAGCGCGTTGCTTCCATCAAAGGAATCTTCGGCGAGCTTTCCGCCGAGAGTTTGAGAGGGCCGATCCGCTTCAAGGGATCAGCCACCTGGGCCGGTACCGCACACAGCGTCGCATTCGGGACGGACACGCCGAATGCCGATGGTTCCTTCACCCTGAAGGCCACGGCGCGCGTTGAAGATTCTCCGAACGTCTACATGCTCGACGGTCGCGTCGCCGATCTCAATCAGAAGCCGACATTCACCGGCAACTGGTCTGCAAAGCTCGCCGTCCCGGGCAGCGAGACCTCGGCGGCGGCGAGCGATGCCGATGCTCCCGTGCTCGATTTGAAATCCGGAGTCACCGCGGACGCCCTTGGGGCCAAGTTCGAAGACATTGCACTGTCGCTCGACAATGCCGCCGAGCCGCAGTCGATGACCGGTTCAGCGACTGCGACATGGACCGAACACTCGCGTTTCGATCTGGCGCTTTCTTCGAAATGGCTGGACCTCGATTGGCTCGCCGGCGCCGGACAGGGCAGCGCTCACCTGGCAAAGCTGAAGCAGCTGACGATCGGCCTTATGCAATCGGTTGCCGGCGATGGCGCGGCGACTGCAAAGATCAATCTCGAACAGGTGAAAGTTGGCGGTGAGACCGCTGGGGGTCTGACGATCGATGCCGAACGGACTGGGAGCACCACGCACTTCAATACGTTCAAGGCGAGCTTTCCCGGCGGCACGCGGCTCGACCTGACGGGCGACCTCAAGGACAACGCTGGAAAGCTCAGTTTTTCCGGCAAGGTTTTCATCGCCGGCACGAGCTTGGCGCGTCTTAGGACCTGGGCCGAAAAGTCGGGCATGCTGATCGACATCGCGGCCGACGGCACGTTCTCAGCGGTCGGCAAGGTCGATGTCGATCAAACACGGTTTGCACTCACCGACGCCTCGGGAGACATTTCAGGCCGGACATTGTCGGGTGATCTGACGATTGCACACCAGGGCCGCCAACGGATCGACGTGACGTTGCAGGCTGCCGATCTCGATACGCGCGAGGTTTTCTCGAAAACGGCGGCGGCGCTGAACACGGAACTGCGCAAAGCGCTTGGACTGGAGCCGACCGGTGAAAAGGAAGCCGCCGACACGTTGCCGGGGGATATGCGATTGCGCGTCATCGCCGGCCAATTGACGGACGGTGCCGAGACATATCGCGATGTCGACGTGACGTTCGACCTGGAAGGCGGCGAAATTCGGCTGCCGGCCTCGAAGCTGACGACGGTCAACGGCCTGGCGATCGGACTCGAGGGCCGCATTAAAACGGGAAGCGGAACGCCGACTGGAACGCTGGCTTATGATCTGGTCGCGTCGACACCTGAGGCGATGAACGATCTAACGCGCAAGATCGGATTCGATCACCTCGTCGGAAGCGAGCATTTCAAAGGTTTGAAAAGCGGCAAGCTCGCCGGTCTCGTGCGGCTGGGGCTGCGCGCCCCTTCAGCGGCCGATATCACGCTCGACGGCATTTTAAACGGCGCGCACTTCAGCGGATCAGGCGAGTTTGACGGCGGCCTCGACAAGTGGCGGTCACAGCTTAGTCGCGTGCAGATGACGTTCAATGCCCCGTCCGAGCAAGTGCTACTCGCCACGCTCGGTCGGGATGTGCGACGTGCGGCGGCTGGCGTCGCCGCGCCAATGCAGGCCACCGTCGTCGCGTCAGGCATTGTCGGTTCCGGTGCCGAGACGCAGGTCGAGTTGGAATCGCAGAACCTCGCAATGACATTCACGGGGCAGACGACGTGGCCCGAAGATGCAAGTCTTGCCGTCAATGGTGCCCTCGTCCTCAAAGCCACCGACTTCGCTGACGCGCTGTCCGTCGCCGGCATTGTGGCGCTCGGTGGCACGACGGGGGTCGAGGCGCACGGCACCCTCGATGTGGCGCGCGATAACGGCACCTGGACGTTTGCTTCGCGCGACCTTTTGCTTGGCACGTCGAAGCTGACCGGTGCCGTCAAAGTGGCTTCGTCTGCCGCAGGCGTTCAGCGGATCGACGGCAAGATCGGCGCCGACCGCGTGACGGTTCAGAGCCTCCTTTCCGCTTTGATTGACAATCCGGCGCCTCTGCCCGTTGCGACCGCCGCCGATAGCGCGGCGAGTCTCGAAACACGGTCGATCTGGCCGAACGGACTTTTCAATTTCGACGCATTGAGCGGCGCGCAAGCCAATATCGAGCTGGGTTTCGGGTCGCTTCAGTTGAGCGGCAATCTCGCGACGCGGGATGGCCAGATGAAGCTCGCACTCGTTCCCGGCAAGCTGACGATTAGCGATATCTCGGCCGACGCGGCGGGCGGCAAGATGACTGGAGGACTGACACTCGAGAAGGCCGCCGACGGCGTTGCACTCACGACGACGCTCAAGCTCGATCAGGCGAAACTTGTATCCTTTAGTCCCATGGCGAAAGGGACCGTCACTTTCAATCTCGACGCCAACGCGCGGGCGCAAAGTCCGGCGGGCCTCATGGCGGTGATGACGGGATCGGGAAGCGTCAATCTCGAAAATGCAGAAATTCCGGGGCCCGGGATCACGGCGGCCGCGGATGTTGTCGATGCCGTCATGCAGGGGAAGTTGCAGAATGATGCTCGTAGCATCGCGGCGGCGCTTTCGGCGGCCCTGGATACCTCGTCACTAAACATCGGCAATCGCCGTCTCGCGATGAAAATCGCCGACGGCTCAATCAAGTTTGACACGGCTACGCTCGACGCGCCCGATGGCAAAGTCGAAGCGACGGCGACGACCGATCTGACGTCGCTCAATGTCAACGCGGCGTGCCAGCTGACGGCCATTGTGAGACCCTTGCCGCCGCCACCGATACCGTTGCCGGCGTGGTCGCCACAGTCATCAAAGCCGCCGCTGCCGCCAGCCGTCGTGCTTTACAATGGCCACCTCGACAATTTGGCGAGCATGACGCCCCAGGTCGATGTCGCCGATCTCCAGCGGGAAGTTTCCGTTCGGCAGATGGAACGCAATGTCGAAGTGCTGGAGCAATCACGCCGTCTCGATGAGGAACGCGCCCGGCTCGAGAAGGAGCGGCGGAAAAAAGCTCTCGATCAGCAGCGCGCCGCGGCGATAGCTGCCGCGCGCTCCAAGAAAGAGCCGGTAGAACGCTTGCCGCCGGTTCTGCCTGAGTCCGCAGGGACTGCCAACCCGGAGCCGGAAGCGGCACCTGCTGTTGTTCCAGCACCGGCCCCGGTCGTCTCGCCCCAGGCGCGCCCTAGTCCCTCGCAATCGCTGTTACCGGTATCGCCCACGCCTCAGGTTGAACAACAGGCCGGGCCGGGGTCGGGTGATCCGACGAACACGATGCTCAGCCCGAAAATTTCGATAGAGCCTATTCCACCAAGCGAAGTTGGACAGGGTGCCGGTGCCGGGATCGTTTCTCAAGTTGACCCTGAAACCGGGCTGCCTATCACGCCGAATGCCCAGACGGCGGTGCGGCCGGCAGTGGCGCGACCGACTTCATCGCAACGATCGCAGCGATCGCGGCGCACGTCATCCGACGAGGTCATGAAGTCGCTGGGCGGTTATCCCTGAAGCCGGGCCACTACACATGACGTAGTGTGTGGCGTCAGTGTCGTGCCGGTTTCGTCAGGTACTCGTCCTGCGTGCGGGCGTCCCAACTGGCGTTTTGCTTGAACTGCTCGTCAATCGAGGGGTCGCAGCGATGCTTGGCGCAGACGGGCTCGGGCACCGCCGCACACCCTGCAATTTCGAGCGCGATTAGAAGCAGCAATATCTTCTTCATGCCCGCCGTCCCCCAGTCCTCTATGTCCTAGGTGCGTGCGTCGCGCAACTGGTCGGGTCTGAACTCACGGCAATTATGGGGACAGAGCGGCCGTGGCCACGGCCATCGCCAGCATCGCCGCCAATGCTCGATTTTAAGATTGGAATTTACTTCGTATTTGCAGACATTTGACCGGCTCGCTGCTGCAGGCGCTTGAGAAGCCAAACGCGAACGGCGCTCGATAGCCCGGCTTCCCCTCGCCCTTCATCGATAGAGCTGATCAAGCCCGCGAGCGTCGTATCATCTTCGGCTGCAGCCTGTTTCAGCGCCAGCCAGAACGCGCGTTCGACCGAAATCGAGGTGCGATGGCCCTGAATAGAGAACGATCGCTTTTCCGGTCGCATCACGACGCAGTGCTTGGGTCAAAGTCGTCGTCGTCGATGATGTTGCCGCCGTCGCGCCTCGCACCGTCGAGATCGGCCTGCGACTTGCGCCATTCGGCCTGGATCACATTTCGCTCGGACTTGGGCTGCCCATGCTTCAGGCGGTTTTCTTGCGCTTCTTTTTCCCGAAGGGCCCGATCGCGGGCTTTTCGAGCCTTGTTAAGATTGACGATATCTGCGGTCATTGGAAGGAACTCCGCAATAGCAGCCTAAAGCAAGCTGCCTAATTTGGAGCATCTTAAGTACAGCAACGCAAACCCGTCAAACGCAGACCCTTCACAAATGCCAGGGATGCATCTCAGTCCGGTCCGATCATCTTCTCAGGACGAACGATCTCGTCGAACTCCTTTTCCGTGACGTAGCCGCCGCCGACTGCCTCTTCACGTAACGTCGTGCCGTTCTTGTGGGCCGTTTTTGCGATCTTGGCGGCGTTGTCGTAGCCGATCTTCGGGGCGAGTGCCGTGACCAGCATCAGCGAGCGGTCGAGGCCGGCCTTGATGTTGTCGCGGCGCGGCTCGATGCCTGCAACGCAGTTATCCGCAAACGACAGCGCGGCATCGCTCATCAGGCGCACCGACTGCAGGAAGTTGTAGGCCATGACAGGATTGAAGACGTTGAGCTGGAAGTGCCCCTGGCTGCCGGCAAACGTCAATGCCGCGTGGTTGCCGAATATCTGGATGCAGACCTGGGTCAGTGCCTCGCACTGCGTCGGGTTGACCTTGCCCGGCATAATCGACGAGCCGGGCTCGTTTTCCGGCAATGCCAGTTCGCCAAGACCCGAGCGTGGGCCCGAGCCCAGGAAGCGGATATCGTTGGCGATCTTGAACAGCGAAACGGCGACTGTGTTGATGGCGCCGTGGGAAAAGACCATCGCGTCGTGTGCGGCCAGCGCTTCGAATTTGTTCGGCGCGGTTTTGAACGGCAGTTGCGTGATCGATGCGATGCGCTCCGCCACCATTTCGGCGAAGCCCTTCGGCGCATTGAGGCCGGTGCCGACGGCAGTTCCGCCCTGCGCCAGTTGCATCAAGCCGGGCAGCGTCGATTCGATCCGGGCGATGCCGTTCTCGATTTGCTGCGTATAGCCCGAAAATTCCTGACCCAAGGTCAGCGGCGTTGCGTCCTGCGTATGCGTGCGCCCGATCTTGATGATGCGCGACCACGCGTGGCTCTTGTCGTTCAGAACGTTGCGCAACTTCTGCAGGGCGGGGAGCAGCCGGTGAACGATTTCCTCGGAACAAGCGATGTGCATTGCCGTCGGGTAGGTATCGTTCGACGACTGCGCCATGTTGACGTGGTCGTTCGGGTGCACGGGTTTCTTCGAGCCCTTCTCACCGCCGAGCGCCTCGATGGCACGGTTCGAAATCACCTCGTTGGCATTCATGTTCGATTGCGTGCCCGAACCCGTCTGCCAGACGACAAGCGGAAAATGATCGTCGAGCTTACCCTCGATGACGTCCTGCGCCGCTTTAACGATCGCGTCGCCGAGCTTTTTGTCGAGCTTGCCCAGAGCCATGTTGGTTTCGGCCGCGGCACGCTTGATGATGCCGAGGGCGCGCACGATCGGTGCCGGCTGCCTCTCCCAACCGATCTTGAAATTGCCGAGGCTGCGTTGAGCCTGCGCGCCCCAGTAGCGGTCGGCGGCGACTTCGATGGGTCCGAACGTGTCGGTTTCCGTGCGGGTTTTCTTCATGGCGTATTCGGTTCCGTTCATGGATCTCTGATGCCTCGGAATTGGTGCTTCGTCGCCCATACGCCGGGGTTTGTCGAGAACGTAATGGCTGTGACGCTGGTATCGGGATCGCGCTGGTTCACGTTCGCTTGTCATCCCGGCCGAAGCGCAGCGTAGAGCCGGGACCCAGACTCTCAGATGCAGCACTGGGTACCGGGTCTCGCAAGTGGGCTCGCCCGGGATGACAATAATGGAGGTTATCGAAGCTCAGGTGGCCGACCGAATATTTGGCGTCTTCGACGATTCCTGCGCTGGATCCCCAGCCTTCGCCGGCGTGCCAAGAGGCCAGCGCAACCGGCCGGCTCCGCGAAGCGGAGTCGGTTGCGCAAACGCAAAAGGGACGGGACGACGTGGCCTCGCTCTTTGCAAATGGATTAGGGATGCGGACCAGCGCCGCCCCGTGCATGCCAACTCTCCGCCTCGGCACCGGCCCATATGTCCGGCGCCAATCGCTTGATTAGGAGGAAATTGCCATTGCCGAAGCCATTGAGCTGAGTGAATGTCGATAGTCGCCTTAATGGACGGGACCGAGGGAGGTTAGCCAACCATCCGGG
>NZ_DATNBA010000106.1:0-35558 GCF_035572195.1 Hyphomicrobium sp.
CAAGGGCTACGTTGCTTCCGACCGCAACCGTCCCGAGGACGCGCCGATCGGTCTGATCCCGGTCGATAGTCTCTATTCGCCGGTCAAGAAGGTTTCCTACAAGGTCGAGAATACGCGCGAAGGCCAGATCCTCGATTACGACAAGCTGACAATGGTCGTTGAAACCGACGGCTCGATCCGCCCCGAGGACGCCGTGGCGCTCGCCGCCCGCATTCTGCAGGATCAGCTGGCCGTCTTCATCAACTTCGAAGAGCCGAAGAAGGCACAGGAAGAACAGCGCCATCCGGAACTGGCATTCAACGCTGCACTGCTCAAAAAGGTCGACGAGCTCGAGCTGTCGGTGCGTTCGGCCAATTGTCTGAAGAACGATAACATCGTCTACATCGGCGACCTGATCCAGAAGACGGAAGCGGAAATGCTCCGCACGCCGAACTTCGGCCGCAAGTCGCTCAACGAGATCAAGGAAGTTCTGGCGACGATGGGTCTGCATCTCGGCATGGAAGTGCCGAACTGGCCGCCGGACAACATCGACGAGCTGGCGAAGCGGTTCGAAGACCAGTATTGAGGAATTCCTTCTCCCCTTGGGGAGAAGGTGCCCCGAAGGGGCGGATGAGGGGCAGTTTACGCCCCCCGCGCTAGCCCTCTCCCCAAGGGGAGAGGGAATACCAAGGCGAAGGTGAGGCCATAGAACCTCCCGCGCCGAACCGTAAAGGCGAAAGCCAACGGTAACTTCAAGCCTGCAGCGTTTCGCGGCGGGCCAACAATGTAAGGATGAAGACACGATGCGACACAAGAAACTCGGCCGGCGTTTCGGCCGCCATGTTGGTCATCGCCAGGCGATGTTCTCGAATATGGCCGCGGCCCTCATCAAGCACGAACAGATCATCACGACGCTGCCCAAGGCGAAAGACCTGAAGCGCGTCGTCGACAAGTACATCACGCTCGCGAAGCGTGGTGATCTCAATTCACGCCGCCTCGCCGCCGCACGGTTACGCGACGAGGACATGGTCAAGAAACTTTTCGACGTGCTGGGCCCCCGTTATAAGACGCGCGCCGGCGGCTACACGCGTGTGCTGAAGGCCGGTTTCCGCTATGGCGATGCCTCTCCGCGCGCCGTCATCGAACTCGTCGACCGCGACACGACCGTCAAGGGCGCCGAAGATCGGGCCCGCCACGAAGCGAAGGTCGCCGAGCAGGCGAGCTCCGGCTGATACGTTCAGGCGGCAAGTCGTTCCAAAATTGAAAAACCCCGGCGCCCAAATCGCCGGGGTTTTGCTTTAGAGACCGCGCCGGCCGCTTCAACCCCGTTGCCTTTTGGCGGCATTTCGCGTGACTATCCCGGCTAAGCGCGCGCCCTCTCGGGGAGCGCAAGCCGCAGGGGTCAGAGCATGCCTTCGAACCCACCGGTTGTCGTGACGGGCGCCACCGGACTCATCGCCAAGCACATCATCGGCGAGCTCGTGCGGCGGGGGCATAGCGTACGCGCGACGCTGCGGCGGATGAACAAGGCCGAGGACGTGCGCCGTGCGGTGACGCGGCTCGGCTGCGATCCGGCCGGCGTCACTTTCGTCGTTGCCGATCTTCTTGCCGACGCGGGATGGGATGACGCCGTCGCCGGCAGTGCTGTCGTCGTCCACACGGCCTCGCCGTTCCCAATTCAGCAGCCCACCGATCCTGATGATGTCATCCGGCCGGCGCGTGACGGAACGCTTCGCGTGCTCAAGGCGGCGGCGCGGGCGGGCGTGAAGCGCGTCGTGCTCACGTCGTCGAGCGTCGCGATCTTCTATGGCAGCGGATTGCCGGCCGGGCATATCTATTCGGAATCGGATTTCACCGATGAGACGCGCGCCGACCTCACGCCCTATATCAAGTCGAAGACGATCGCCGAGAAAGCCGCATGGCAATTCGTCAAGTCGACGCCCGGCGCGCCGGAACTCGCCGTCATAAATCCGTGTTTCGTGCAAGGCCCGGCACTCGATGCCGATCTTTCGACGTCGCACGAACTTTATCGCCTGATGGCGCGCGGCGTTTATCCGGCCGTTCCCCGCATACGCTTCCCGGTCGTCGACGTGCGCGATGTTGCCGCAGCTCACGTCGAGGCTGCGTTCCGTCCGGAAGCGGCAGGCCAACGGTATCTGATCGGCGAGGGTCAGCTCGGACTTTATGACCTCGGCCGCGTCATGGTCCGCGAACTGCCCGACCTCAAGTCGAAAGCACCGAAGTTCCAGCTACCGGACATTGCCGTCAGGGCCCTCGCGCTCGTCGACAAGCGGATGCGAACGATCCTGCCGGAGCTTGGCGAGATGAAGGATTATGCCAACGCGCGGGCTAAGGCGGAGTTGGGGCTCACCCTCAGAAGTGCCGACGAGGCTGTGACGGCGGCAGTCCGATCATTACGAGACCTTAGGTTGATCTAGCGGGCGCTCCGCCCTTACTTTTGCCCCGAGTCGACCAGATCGACGCGACCAATCTCCCGGTGCCCGAGCGCGGCGCCTATCGGCGAGCACACATCATCATGAAGAAGAATTGGATCTTGGCCCTTGCAGCCGCTGTTTGCGCAGGCGCATTCGCGCCGGTTCTGCTGCACCTGACGACTGTGACGTCTGCCGAAGAGAAGTTGCCGCCGCCGTCGCGCGCAGCTGTGCAATATTCGTACGCACCGATCGTGCACAAGGTGGCGCCTGCCGTCGTCAACGTCTACGTCCGCAGCCGCGTCCAGACGTTCAACTCGCCATTCGCGAACGATCCCTTTTTCCAGCACTTCTTCGGCAAAGCCTTCGGTCAGCCGACAGAGCGAGTCATGAATTCACTCGGCTCCGGCGTGATCATCAATCCGCAAGGGCTGATCGTAACGAACAACCACGTCGTCAAGGCGCGCGGTGCGACTGAAATCAGAGTGGCGCTCTCCGACAAGCGCGAGTTCGACGCCAAGCTGATCGCGCAGGACGAGAAGGCCGATATCGCCGTTCTGAAGATCGAAGGCGGCGACGGCAATTTTCCGTATCTTCAATTCGATGACTCCGACAGCCTCGAAGTCGGCGACCTGGTTCTTGCGATCGGTAATCCGTTCGGCGTTGGTCAGACCGTCACGAGCGGCATCGTCTCGGCGCTGTCGCGATCGGAAGTCGCCGAATCCGACAGTCAAGTTTTCATCCAGACTGATGCCGCCATCAATCCGGGCAATTCCGGAGGCGCGCTCGTCGACATGGCAGGGCGGCTGGTCGGCATCAATACGATGATCTACTCGCAATCGGGCGGCTCGGTCGGCATCGGGTTCGCGATCCCGTCGAACCTGGTCCGCGTGTACGCCGAAAGCGCCGCGAACGGGCGCAAGGTCGAGCGGCCGTGGATCGGCGCAAAACTCGAAGGGATGACGCACGACATTGCCGAGGGCCTGGGTCTCAATCGCATCACCGGTGCGGTCGTGACCCGCCTTTACGACAAGGGCCCGGCGGCCAACGCGGGCCTCAAAGAGGGCGACGTCATCACGCATGTCGACGGCGTCGAGGTTGCAGACGCGCGGGCCGTGTACTACCGGCTGACGACAAAGGGCGTCGGCCAGACGACGCGCCTGACCGCGATACGCAAGGGGCAGCCGGTCGATGTTGCGCTTCCGCTGATTGCGGCGCCCAAGCCCGGTAAGGACGACGCCAGAAATATCTCCGGCAACAATCCGCTCGATGGCGCGAGGATATCGAACATTCTGCCATCCATCGCCGACGAGTTGGGAATTGACGAGACAGAGGGTGTGGCCGTGACATCGGTCAGAAGCGGTTCGGCGGCCCAGACCCTCGGGTTCCAGCCGGGCGACATTATCGTCGCCGTCGGCGACAAGAAAATAGACACCGTGATCGACGCCGAGAAAGCACTCTCCGAGCGCCAGAGGCTTTGGCAAATCTCGGTGAAGCGCGGCAACCGCGTCGTGCAACTTCGCGTGCCGGGCTGACGCGGATTCTTTGGCTGGCATGCCGACTCTCCTTCGTCGAGTCGGCCGGCAATGCCGTCACAATTCCTTTGCGGGGCCCTGGATGGCCGCCGCGGCGCAGAATTGTGTCGACACGCGAGCAAAACGTTCTCACTCCATACCCGGGCCTAATTCGGCCATCCAGGCGCGTGGCAAGGGCGGAATAGGGTTAACCGGTATCGCCTGACTGCAGGGCGGCCGGGCAGTCGGAAAGCTGACAAAATCGTGGCCGACGCTGCCTGTAGTCATGTTTGCGTAACGGGAGTTCGCCGATGTCCGACAACCGGGGTGTACTGATCATCGGCGAAGGCGCCGTGCTGAAAGGCGACGTCAAAAGCGGTCGCCGGGTTGAAATCTGGGGTTACGTCGAAGGCGGCGTTACCGCTTCCGAAGTTGTTGTCCAAGAGGGCGGCAAACTCTTCGGGAAGATCAAATCCGACAACGCAGAAATTCATGGCACGCTGCAGGGCGATGTCCGCGTGTCGCAGTTGATCGCGATCAAGAGCACGGGTGTCGCATCGGGGACGATCAAATACGGCCGCCTGTCGATGGAGGAGGGTGGCGAGCTCACGGCTCAGGTGCGCAACATTCCACCCTCGATTGGCGGTGATCTCGACCTCACCGTTTCGAAGGGCCGCTCGGTGCGGATCACGCTCGCCGATCTCAATGCCCTCGATCCCGATGACAAGGCTGAGGACCTGACGTTTGAAATCTCGAATGCGGCGAACGGTTTCGTGGCCCTCGGCACGAGATCCAAAGAGCCGGTCAACAGCTTCTCGCAGGCCGATCTCGAGAGCGGGCGCGTCTACTTCGCCCATGACGGTTCGGATGCGGAGACGGCGAAATTCGACGTGACGGTCACCGATCTCTCTGGCGCCTCATCGGGCCCGGCGAAAACTGTCAACGTCGCCGTGCGGGCGTGATGCCGCGGTTATCCGCAGCGTACGTCGGCTAGGAACGGTTGGGCGGGGCCTCTATAGTGGCGGCCGATGGCCAATCTTTTCGAAGCAGCGGGATTAGAGAAGGGTGCGCCGCGTCCGCTGGCCGATCGGCTGCGGCCAAAGTCGCTCGCCGAGGTGATGGGCCAGGACCACATCGTCGGCCCCGACGGAACGCTGACGCGGATGCTGAAGACCGGCCGTGTGCCCAGTCTCATTTTCTGGGGCCCGCCTGGGTCCGGCAAAACGACGATCGCGCGGCTGCTGGCGGGCGAGACGCACCTTGCATTCGAGCAGCTTTCGGCGATCTTCTCCGGCGTCGCGGAACTCAGGAAGGCCTTCGAGCGCGCCAAGGTGCAGCGCGAGCAAGGCAAGGGCACGCTGCTCTTCATCGACGAAATTCATCGCTTCAATCGTTCGCAGCAGGATTCATTCCTGCCGCACATGGAAGACGGCACGATCACGCTCGTCGGCGCGACGACCGAAAACCCGTCCTTCGAACTCAACGCCGCGCTTCTGTCGCGAGCCAGTGTTCTGACGCTCAATAGGCTCGACGATGCGACGCTTGAGATTTTGTTGAAACGGGCCGAAGCGGAGATGGAGCGGCCGCTGCCGCTCGACGCCGACGCTCGCGAAGCCCTCAAAGGTATGGCCGACGGCGACGGCCGCGCCATCTTCAATCTCGCCGAGGATGTGTTCGCAGCCGTGCCGGCGAATGGCAAAGCACTCGATCGCGAAGCGCTCGTGCGGCTCGTGCAGCGGCGCGCGCCGCTCTACGATAAATCGCGTGAAGGTCACTACAACCTGATCTCGGCGCTGCATAAGTCCGTGCGCGGCTCCGACCCCGACGCCGCACTTTATTATCTCTGCCGCATGCTCGACGGCGGTGAGGACCGGCTGTTCATCGCCCGGCGCCTCGTCAGGATGGCGGTCGAGGATATCGGACTTGCCGATCCGCAGGCACTCGTCATCGCCAATGCGGCGAAAGAGGCATTCGATTTTCTGGGCAGCCCGGAAGGTGAACTCGCAATCGCGGAGGCCACGGTCTACATGGCGACCGCGCCGAAATCGAACGCCAACTATGTCGCCTACAAAGCGGCAATGCGTGCCGCCAAGGAGCATGGATCACTGTCGCCGCCGAAGGCTATCCTTAACGCCCCTACCAAGTTGATGGAAGACGAAGGCTACGGATCGGATTACCTTTACGATCACGACCAGCCGGATGCATTTTCAGGACAGAACTATTTTCCCGACGAATTCAAGAAGCGTCCGAATTTCTATGATCCGCTGGAGCGCGGCTTCGAGCGCGAGATAAAGAAGCGTCTCGATTACTGGGCGAAGCTGCGCGCCGAACGCAATCGTCGTTCTTAGTCAGTAAGGATGATTACGATGGCAGACCCACAAGGGCACGCGCAGTCTCCGCTGTTGCATTCCGTTGACATTGCCGATCTGCGGCCGACGCAAATGACGGTCGGGATGCGCGAGGTCGAACAGAAACGCAAAGAATGGCGCACGCTCGACGTCTCGAAAACCGGCGGATTTCTCGGGCGGCACATGATCCCGGTAGTACGTGGGCCGAAAAGCCGGAACTACGTCGTCGACCACCATCACTTGGCGCGAGCACTTTACGAGGAGGGCGTGAAAGAGGTTCTGACCACAACGGTGGCCGATCTTCGTGCGCTCGAGAAAGACGAGTTCTGGACCTTTCTCGACAATCGAGGTTGGATGCACCCCTTCGACGCCGACGGCGTTCGCCAGCCGCGGACGAGTTTGCCGAAGACCGTTGCTCATATGGAAGACGATCCTTATCGCAGCCTTGCGGGCGAGCTGCGGTTCGCCGGCGGCTATGCAAAAGATACCACTCCTTTCAGCGAATTCCTTTGGGCCGATGCGCTGCGCCGCCGCGTAGATTCCAAGACCATCAAGGACGATCCTGACACTGCCTTGGAGCAGGCGCTTGCGTTTGCCAAAAGCAGTGCGGCGTCCTATCTGCCCGGCTGGTGCGGGCCGCATGACCGGCGTTAATCGGCCGGGCCGGTGGCGGCTTTCTTTGTCCGCGTCCGGGCGCTATAGCATCGCGCTACAGGAATTCAGGGACATCTCATGAAGCTGCTCTTGCTCGCTTCGGGCGGCGGCGCCATCGGCGCCGGCATTCGATTTTTGGTCAACAGGGCGTTTGCGCACCACGGCTTCATCGAATTTCCGTGGGCGACGCTAACGATCAACATAACGGGTTCCTTTCTGATGGGTGTCCTGATCGAGGTGCTGGCGCTCCGCTACAATGCCTCCAATGAGCTTCGCGTATTCCTGGCGACCGGCATCCTCGGTGGCTACACGACGTTCTCTGCCTTCTCGCTCGAATTCGCGACGCTCTACGAACGGGGCGAGATGAGCGCCGCGTTCGGTTATGTTCTGGCCTCCGTCGTCTTGAGCCTGTTTGCGGTGTTCGCCGGTCTCTGGGTATCGCGCTGGGTATTGGCATGACGATCCCTGCTAAAGTAGAAGCGATCCGGGTTGGCGACGGCGAGGCCGACATGCGGCTCGACCGCTGGTTCCGCGTGCACTTTCCCGAGGTCGGCTACACTTATCTGCAGAAGCTGTTGCGGTCCGGTCAGATACGCGTCGATTCCAAGCGCGCCCAGGCCAACGATCGCTTGACTGCCGGGTCGGAAATCCGCGTTCCCTCGGTCGTGCGTCAGCCGAAAAAAGCGGGCCCCGGATTGCAAGCCCCGCCCGGCGTCTCGAAGGGCGACCGCGACGCGATCGAAAAGATGATCATCTACGAAGACGAAACGGTGCTCGTTTTGAACAAGCCGTTCGGCCTGGCGGTGCAAGGTGGAACGGGGACGAAGAAACACATCGACGGCATGCTCGAAGGTATGAGCGATCGTTTCGGTGGCGAACGCCCACGCCTCGTCCATCGACTCGACCGTGACACGACGGGCGTGCTGCTCGTCGCTAAAACGCGCGAGGCCGCTTCGCGACTTGGACGGACGTTTCAGACGCGCTCGGCGGCAAAGACGTATTGGGCGCTCGTCAAAGGCGTACCGAAGCCGCCGCAAGGAAAGATCGAGGCAGCGCTGGTCAAAGCTTCAGGCCCGGACGGCGATAAGGTTCGCAAGGCCCAGCCCGGCGAGCAGGACCGCGCCATGCATGCGACGACGCATTATTCCGTCATCGATAGGGCGGCGCGCAAAGCATCATGGGTGTCGCTGAAGCCCGTGACCGGCCGCCAGCATCAGCTGCGCGCCCACATGCATCTCATTGGCCATCCGATCGTGGGCGACAACAAGTACGAAGGCGACGTCGACATGCCGGCCGAGAACATGGAGAAGAAGCTTCACCTGCACGCCAGGCGTCTCGTCATTCCGCATCCCAAAACCGGGCGGCCGATCGACGTCACTGCACCGCTGCCGCCGCACATGGCGGCGACGTGGGACCTGCTCGGTTTCGACATCGGCAAGTTCGACTGAGCCGCCAAGCTACTACTGTCATTCTCGGCTTTATGCCGAAGATTCGTCGTTCAACAAACTCCGGTGCTTGTGGGCCAATGGTTTTTCGGGACAAGCCCGAGGATGACAATTGAGCGCGGGCACTTCTTACCGTGCGGCCCGGCCGCCAAATTTGCATCGCGCCGGTCGCGTGCTAGAAAAGCTGCATGAGATTGGTCGTTTTTGATTGCGACGGAACGATCGTCGACAGCCAGGCTGGCATCATTCTGTCGATGGAGCATGCGTTCACGTCGCTGCGGATGATACCGCCGGCGCGCGAGCGGACACTCGCCGTCGTGGGCTTGTCGCTTCCCGAGGCTTTTTCGGCCTTGGCACCCGAGGCCGAATACGCGACGCGCGTTGAACTCGGCGAGCGCTATAAGGCGGCCTTCCGCGAACTGAAAAGCGATCCCTCGGAGATGGATATCCTGTTCCCGCAGGCCAAGGAAACGATCGCGCATCTCGCCGATCTGAAAGAACATCTTCTCGGGATAGCGACTGGCAAATCGCGGCGCGGCATCGATAGGCTGTTCGACCGCGAAGGCTGGCACAAGAGTTTCGCGACGATACAGACTGCGGACGATCATCCGTCGAAACCGCATCCGTCGATGCTGCTCGAGGCAATGCGGGAGACCGGCGCCGCGCCGGCTTCGACGGTCATGGTCGGCGATACGTCCTACGATATCGAAATGGCGCGGGCGGCCGGTGCCTGTGCCATCGGCGTTGCGTGGGGTTACCACACCGTTGCAGAGCTGACGGGCGCCGGGGCCAAGGTGATCGTCGAACGCTTCGAAGATCTGCCGGCGGCGCTTGACGATGTGCTGAGTGCGAGCTGCACGGCATGAGCGACGACCAGCCCAAGGACGGCCCGGGTAGCGCTGGGCCGGGTCGTGCATCGGGCGCCCCGCCGCGCGTCATCACAGATACATTGGCGAAGCCGCTTGCCCGCCGCTTCTATAAAGATGCGAGCATCAGCGACGGTCCGCCGTTCGGTATTCTGCTCGACGGCAAGCCGGTGAAGACGCCGAAGAAGCGAACTTTGCAAGTGCCGACGCGGCGGCTCGCAGAGGCAATCGCCGACGAGTGGCGGGCACAGGAAGCGCTAATCAATCCGGCGCGGATGCCGCTGACGCGCTTTGCGAATACGGCAATCGATGCCGTCGACGATGCGCGCGAGGCCGTCGCCGCCGATATCGCGGCCTACGCCGGTCGTGATCTTCTCTGCTACCGGGCCGAGGCGCCGGAAGCGCTGGCAAAACTGCAGTCGAAATACTGGGACCCGATCATCGCCGCGGCCGAAGCGACGCTCGGTGCCCCGCTGAAGGTTGTTTCGGGCGTCATGCCCGTGGAGCAGCCGGGCGAGACGCTTGCGGCTTTTGCGGCGGCGCTTACGCCCCTCGAGGCTTTTCGCCTGACCGGGTTGCACGTGCTGACGACGCTGACGGGTTCAGCATTTTTGGCTCTTGCGCTGGCGCGCGGGCAGCTCAGTCCGGACGCTGCATGGGCAGCGGCACACGTCGATGAGGATTATCAGATCGGCCTTTGGGGCGAGGATGCCGAAGCGGCCGTCCGGCGGCGGGCGCGGCGCGCCGAGTTCGACGCGGCCTGCCGTTTTCTGAAGTTGCTCCACACGTAACGCATACGGCTTGCCCGCGAAGGCCATTCCGGGAGAAACTTCGGCAAACTGATTCGGGCTCGGGACTGGTCCCCATGCTGCACATGCCGCGCATCCCGGAACTTGCGCAACGTGACCGGTTTATCCGCCGCGCCGTCAGCGAAGGGCGCGTACTGACCCTGGCGGACGAAGAGAACGCCTCGGTCGCATCGCAGAAAATCGCCGGCCGCACCGTGCAGCTCTTCTGGTCGAGCCCGATCGAAGCCGGGCGCTGGGCCGAGGCGCTGGCCGGCAATACCGATCTTCAGGATATTCCGCTCACAACCTTTGCCGCCGACATTCTACCCGGCATCGCCACGGCAAAGGGCCTCGTCGGCACCGATTGGGTCGCCGATCCGATAGAGGCGGAAGTCGATCCGCGCGATCTCCAAATTCGGCTCAAGGTCGAGGCCGTGCAGGCCTACGTGAACGCGGCGCGCGGCCGGGGCGAAGTTTTTCTCATCGGCGACGACGATGGATTGATGTTGACGCCCGCCACGCCGAAACCGGGTTCGGGCGATGTGCTGCGCGTGTTTGCCAGCCGCCCCGATGCCGAGCGGCACATGAAGACCATCGGGGCCAAGCGGGTCATCGCCGATCCGATCGCCGACTTCATCGCCAGGACGCTGCCCTGGGCCGGTGCGCGTGTCCGGTCGGCGATGATCGAACCGATCGCAGGCGCCGGTTTCATCGAGGTTAAGATCGCCGATCTCAATCAGCGCTTCATATCGCCGCCAGCGGCGCTTTGAGTGCCATTTCGCTTCAGCAAAGCGCTGTTGCTGCGCGCCGGTCCAGTTCGCGACATCTGGTCGTTTGCGCTCAACCTGCGCCATGCTAGAGAGCCCTTTCAGCATCACGTTCAGCAGGGTGGCAGCTCTATGAAGGATATCATCGCCGAGCTCGAAGAGCGTCGCGCCAACGCCCGTCTTGGCGGCGGCCCGGGGCGCATCAGCGCGCAGCACACAAAAGGCAAACTGACGGCACGCGAGCGCATCGAGCTGCTGATGGACGAGGACTCGTTCGAAGAATTCGACATGTACGTCGAGCACCGCTGCACCGACTTCGGCATGGAGAAGACAAAGGTACCGGGCGACGGCGTCGTGACCGGCTGGGGCACGATCAACGGCCGCGTCGTCTACGTGTTCGCGAAGGACTTCACCGTGATGGGCGGTTCGTTGTCGGAAGCGCACGCCAAGAAGATCATGAAGATCCAGGACATGGCGCTGAAGAACCGCTCGCCGATCGTCGGCCTCTTCGACGCCGGCGGCGCGCGCATTCAGGAAGGCGTCGACGCACTCGGCGGCTACGGTGAAGTGTTTCAGCGCAACGTGTTGGCGTCCGGCGTCATTCCGCAGATCTCCGTCATCATGGGTCCGTGCGCCGGCGGCGACGTCTATTCGCCGGCGATGACCGATTTCATCTTCATGGTCAAAGATACGAGCTACATGTTCGTGACGGGTCCCGACGTCGTCAAGACGGTGACGAACGAGACCGTCACGGCCGAAGAACTCGGCGGCGCCAGGGTGCACACGACGAAGTCGTCGATTGCCGACCGGGCCTACGAAAACGACCTCGAGGCGCTGCTGCAGATGCGCCGCCTGATGGACTTCCTACCATCAAGCAACAAGACCGGCGTGCCGACCATTCAGACAGAGGATGACCCGGAGCGCATCGACACGTCGCTCGACACGCTGATCCCCGACAATCCGAACAAGCCGTACGACATCAAGGAACTGATCCTCAAGGTCGTCGACGAGGCCGACTTCTTTGAAATCCAGGAAGCGTTCGCGAAGAACATCGTGACGGGCTTCGCACGCATGGAAGGCCGCACCGTCGGCATCATTGCCAACCAGCCGATGGTGCTGGCTGGCGTGCTCGATTCAGATGCGTCGCGGAAAGCGGCGCGCTTCGTGCGCTTCTGCGACTGCTTCGAAATTCCGCTGATCACGTTTGTCGATGTGCCGGGCTTCCTGCCGGGGACGGCGCAGGAATACGGCGGCCTGATCAAGCACGGTGCCAAACTTCTCTTTGCCTACGCCGAGGCGACGGTGCCGAAAGTCACGGTCATCACGCGCAAGGCCTACGGCGGCGCCTATGACGTGATGAGTTCGAAGCACATCCGCGGCGACGTGAACTACGCCTGGCCGACCGCCGAGATCGCGGTGATGGGAGCCAAGGGCGCGGTCGAAATTCTCTATCGCGCCGAGCTTGGCGACGCCGCGAAAATCCAGGCGCGCATCGACGAATATAAAGAGCGGTTCGCGAACCCATTCGTTGCCGCCGAACGCGGCTACATCGACGAGGTCATCAAGCCGTCCACGACGCGCAAGCGCCTCTGCCGCGCCCTCAACATGCTGCGCAACAAGACGCTCGAAAATCCCTGGAAGAAGCACGACAACATTCCGCTTTGATCTTTGGCGCGAGCGACTCGCGTTCCGCGAGCCGGCCGCCCGCGCCGGGCTTGTGGCGGGCTGCGGTGGGTAAACTCCGCGAGGGCTCGACGCGACGCGACGCCGTTAGCGCATCATCTGAAGCGGAGACATTCGTGGCAAGGCTACCGGAACCTAGACTTTGGTGCTCGGCTCCTTCGGATCATGGGTTGGTTCCCGATGCGACGGCAAAGCGAAATAGAAGGTCGCTCCCGCGCCGCTGTTGCTGGACGCCCAGATGCGGCCGCCGTGAGCCTCGATGATTGAACGGCAAATCGATAGGCCCATACCCGTCCCCTGCGACTTGGTGGTGTAAAATGGTTCGAACAGTCTGTTCACATTCTCTGTATCGATACCTATGCCGGAATCTTGCACTGAGACCACCACGTGATCAGCTTGATCGCGGATTGAACGGATCAATAGGCTACGTGCGCGATTGTCCACGTTTGCCACGGCTTGTATGCCGTTGATCACAATATTGATGATGACCTGCTGTAGTTGAACGCGATCGCCAAGCACTAAGGGCAAGGCGGCTGCGAGTTCTACCCGCAGCGAGACCTCGTGGTTTCCGATCTCTCGATCAACCAGTTTGATGACCTCATTGATGACCTCATTGACATCGAGCAAAGCCCGTTCCGACATGTTCTTCTGCGAGAGTGCGCGAATTCGATTGACGACGTTGGAAGCGCGCCTGGCGTTGCTGATCATTTGCTTCAGCCCGACGTGCACCTGTTCCATTTCCGGAAGCGGTTTACTGAGCCACCTAAGGTTTGCTTCGCCCTGGGTGACGATAGCTGCAAGCGGTTGATTGACTTCATGTGCTATCGACGCGCTCATTTCTCCGAGCGTCGCGACGCGGTTCTCGATCACCAGTCGCTCGTTGACGGTCTTGAGATCGTTAAGCGCATCTTGCAGCTCGTCGCGCGTGCGCCGAAGCGAGGTCGCCGTTCGTCTTTGCGCTGCACTTACAGACGCGATAATAACTCCGGCTATTCCAAACAAAATGATCCGCGGCAAATCCCTCGAGGCCAGCAAAAGCGAACCAAGCGGAAGCAGGTAGAAATAGCCGAAGGATAGAACGGAGAGAGCTGTCGTCAGCAATGCCGGGCCGAGGTCGGCATACCAAGCTACAATAATGATCGCACAGAGAAACAATGAGACCGGCGGGGCGGCCATCAGCATGTAGTCCAACACGCTTACAACGGCGAACGTCGCGGCGAAACACAACACCGCAAACCCATAGTTGACGATCGCCGACGACCGCGGCCACACAAAGAGGGACTTTGGCATACTGCTCCAATCGTACGGAAAGCAGCAGCGTTCTCGCCACCGCCGAACAACTCCTTCACCTCGAAATTTTGTGCATCCCAGAACCAATGCGCCGGCCACGGAAGTATCTTTTTTTGCCGTCCTGATAGTTAGGGGACGCATACGTTGCCCGTCACCACGGATGCGACCATGGCGAGATTACGGGCGGCACCGGCATTCAGCGCCGCCCGCACGAGATTGCGTGTGCCCTCATTGCGCATGCGCGCGTTCACTTCTTATCGATAGTGGTCAGCTCGGTTTCGCTGCTGTCGGCGACGAAAATGGCGAGCAGTCTCGCAGGCTCGGTCGCGCTTGCGTTCTCACTGATTGGGTGGTGGGCGCCGGGTTGCTCGTGCCAGTGCTCTCCGGCATGAAAGACTTGCACCTTGCCATCGTCCACTTGGCTACGGATCGATCCAGACAGCACGTAACCGGTGACGAACGCCGAAGGTGCGTGGTGGTGTGACGAGGTCTTGCCGCCCGGGGGATAGTCAACCACGACAGCGGAAATTGTTTTGCCCGGTATGTTTGGGATTTCCGCGCGGAAAGCGGGCCTGATCGTGTCAGACGATTGGGCTTCGGCAAAAGCAGTGCTCGGGAGCATAGCAAATGTCGCCAGCACGGCGGTCAAAGTCGACATGGTGTGCATGTGCTTCATGACAGTTCTCCATCGCTCTTGGGGCTCGATGTTGTGGCACGCCGCTGCCGCGCGGTTCTTTCGGCGAGCCACTTGGTGACCTCTTTGGGATAACTAGCCGAGGCCTTGGAAGTGACGATTTGTGCAATGTCTGCAAGGCTGCGCGAGGCAAGAACCTCCCGCGTGCAAGCTGCTGCCTCCAGCATGACGGCGTGTATGGAACACACGCCTCGCGTCGCCCATGCGGGAGGTTCGCCATCAAAGATGGCGCAGCGGCTGCGGATCTCGCGACATTCGAAAAGCGGTTTTTCACCGTCGATCGCGACGACGACATCGAGAACGCTAATCGAGTGTGCCGGACGGGCAAGGCGATAGCCGCCGTGTGCGCCCTCGGCGGCGACGACTAGGCGCGCCTTTTGCAACTTCGTGAACAGCTTGGCGACGAATTCGGCTGGGACACCCTGCAAATCAGCGAGATCGCGGGCGCTGGCATGACGCTCTGAATCGCGCGGCTCAACAAGATAGAGCAGGCAGTGCAGGCCGTATTCAACGCCGGCGGAAATATGGGCCATTTCTAACTCCGATCATCTTTGTCGTAGTTAGATTGACTTCACCGCCATGTCAAAGGGGGCTAGCGCGGCAAAAAGGCCGAGGAGGCTCTCGGCCCGAAACCGTTAGCCCCATTATGCGTCGTTGATGTCTGCTGGCGGCCCAAGGCGAGGCATTAAACCTCCGCCAAAATTTCGTATCCCCGCGCTCTTTGTTCTGGCGCAACCGACTCGCGTTCCGCGAGCCGGCCGGTTGCGCAGGAGCGCTGGTGCTCGCGGCGGGCTCCGCGGAAGCGGACCCCGAAGACTCGGGGAAAAATCGCGAGGCGATTTTCCTTGGTCGCGCCGGTCTTGTGGGTGGTGATCCGAGGCTCCGCCGGAGTCGCCAGTTCGGGCTCTCGGTCTTCAGCCGACGCGCGAGCTTCCATCCTGCAAAGTCATTTTCGCAGAGGGAGATTCCGAAAAAGTTTGTTGACGCCGATCCGCCAAGTCAGCCATCGCCACTTCGCCGTCGGTGACGTAATGGTTGACATGCTCGGTTATCAATCGGTCGCCGGGCTTATATAAAGTCACGTCTCCGATGGCCTCACATCCGCTTAATGCAGCGATAACGAAAGACCGTTCGGCATTAGTGTCGGAAGCTGTGGCGTGGGTGATCTGGAAGGTCAATCTGGTAAGGGAAAATCCGGTGTCTTTCGTGCCTGCTCCCACCCAGATTGCACGCTCGTCACCATCCGGCCGGTCGGTGTTGTTCCAAAAAGTCGCTGAATCAATTCCGGAGGGGGCCTGCACGAGGCTCTTGCCCCAAAAGCGTATATGATGCCGTTTGCGCGGGCTATCGTCGATTGCCTGCTCGAATCCAACATCTTGGGGACGTCCGAACAGATAAAGCGTGCTGAAGGGGGCCGTCGGATAAGGCTTGTTGAAAACGAAAGCGCGAGCCATGCGCCAGGAACTTACAGCGCCCAACCGGTCGGCCTCTACCCAGCCGGCCGCCGTGAATGCAGCGCGAAGCTGCTCGAAGGTGCCGACCAACGCGAGGTTGACGGGGTCTCCGGGAAGGCCATCGGCGGTGGTCGTGTATTGAGGCAACCGCTGGCGGTGAAGAATTTTGAGGCCCATGCGAACGGCGTAAGGAAAGATGATATATGCCGCTATTCCATATGTCGCGCCAACGGCCAGGGCCCAAGGTAATTTCTGATCTGCAAAATCGAAAAAGACAAAGGCGACCAGCCAAACGGTTAAAAGGCCGAGGCCGAAGATAGCCAGACGTTGAAGAATGCGAATGAGCAATCTCATATCCAAGTTTAATCACAGACCGCCGATAGTGACAGCAAGATAATTGAAAGCGGGTCGGCCCCGCGAAGCGGAGTCGCGAGCACAAGGAAAGAACACTCAGATCAGGCGCGCACGCCGCTTACCGCCAGTTGACTTTCAAGGCCGGCGATCACGCTGCGCAAATGCTCGTTCTCGAGCCGTGCATAGGCGTCGGCTGCATGATGGCCGAGGCTCGCCAGCATCTGGCGCTCGTTGGCGTTGAGTGCGGTTCCTGACTCGTGCGGTCCGTAGAGCGTCGCCGCGTAACAATAGACGCGGCTGGCGGCAGGAACGGCGAGTATCGGCGTCTCCAGCCCAAGCGGAAACGCCGCCTTGTTGGCTTCGACCTCATTGATCATAACGGGAGAGCCCTTGGACAGCGTTGCGATATCCGCTTCCCCAAGCCGGAGATCGCGCGTCGCGGTGTCGTCCCAACCGGCAACATTTTCGTAACGGCGAAAGCCGGTGTCGTCGCGGCGGAATGTGATTGCCGAAGTCAGCTTCAGCGTGGCGCGGGTACGCTCAGAGAGCAGGTGGTCGATTTGCGCCGGGTCCTTCGCCGTCAGAATGGCTTCTCCCAAATCCCGCTCGGCCTTGTCGATATCGCGATTGAAATAACGGTCCGCAAGCTCGACTGCGCCATGATGCAATTGCCCGATGACAAAGATGATCACGGCGGCGATCAGGAACCAAGTCCACTGCGAAACATTAAGGGCTTCCTTGAGGTGTTCGGCCTCGCGGTGCAAAAGCAGCGCCGGTACGCTCATCGTCAATGCCAGCACCGTCACGCGCCGCAGCGGGATCGACACGCTGACGACGCGCGGCCGGCGGATCGCCTCGAACACGAACAGGCATAGGATGCCATTGACGAGATAGAGCAGGCCGATGAGATCTTCGGGAGGCGAGGCGCCCCAGAACATCGCCCCTACTGTCGTGTACTGGGAAAGGTCGGCGATGACGAATGCGGGCAGGCCGATCAGGCATCCCCAGATGACCCACCTGAGGCGCTGATTGTCCTTCGGCGACAAAGTTTGACGACGCAACAGCAGAATGACGAGCGCGGCGACGCTGACCACGAGTCCAAATAGTATCGTGGCGCGCGTCAGAAATTCAGTCTTGAAGCCGAACGCACTGGCATAGGAGGCCATAAGCGCCAGCGCGATAGCGAGGCCGAGCGCCGGCAGAGCCCGCTCGTAGGGAAGCCATTCCGGCTGCGTCGTGTCGGTCGGGGCGCGCATGACGAACAGAAGCAGGCCCGCATATCCCGCGGCCTGCGCGATGCAGCCCGCAATATCCTGCGCCAGCAGCAGTAGCGGCCAACGTTGCAATTGCGCGTAGAGTTCGAAGCTCTGCCCGGGATTGAACCAGATGACGTAGAGAAAAAATCCCCAGCTCATCGGACCGGGCCGAACCCACACCAGCCAGGCGGCCGCCAGCACCACCAGAATTCCAGCGATCTGATCGAGGAGCAGCACGCTTCGCACGAGCCAATTTGGGTTGCGAGGTTCGGCCTCGATGGTGACTTGTCTTGCGGCTTGGCCCGGTATCGCTGCGAGGTCGAGCGTGATCGCGCTTCCGGGCAGGACGTCCTGGATGCCACCGACGACAGTCAGGATGCTCGCGCATCGGTCTCTGTCGAAGGGCAAACAGCGCATGCGCGACAGGTCGAGCTGATCGCCCTCGCGAATTCCCGCCTTCCACGCAGGCGAAGCAGACTTGTCGATGAATGGACCAGTCGCGTCGTAGACCATGCCGTTGTTGTCGGCATAGAAGCCGAACGACGCCAAAGGCCGCACGACGCGCGCCAGATCCGGCACGATCATCAACAGCGCCCAGATCAGCAGGCCGATGAGCAGCGGTCGTCCACGTACCATTTGGCTTGCTCGCACTCGTCGCTTGGACGGGACTTATATTCAAAAGACGTCGAGTAAACGGTGCGGCGGCCATGCGAACAGGCTGTTAGCCAGCCCACATGCGGCTTGCGATTTCGTGCAGAAAAAATGGCAGGCAAAGATCGCTGTTTCAACGCAAATCTGCTTTCGTCAGACGCCGCGGGCGGCTAATTCGAGGATCAGGGTGAAGAGCGGGCAGGGTGAAAACGTGAACCGAAGTATTGTGGCGATGCGGACCATTGTGGCCTTGGCACTCTTGCCGGGATTTGCGCTTGCCGGCGCAGCTGCAAGCAAAGGCGACGAATACGGACTTCCGCCGAAGACTTATTCGCGGACGGCGACCGTCAAGGGACAGCATATTTTTTACCGCGAGGCGGGCGATCCTTCAGCTGCCACCATCGTGCTGCTGCACGGTTTTCCATCGTCATCGCACACTTATCGCGAACTGATACCGATGCTGTCGCGGCACTATCATGTGCTGGCGCCCGACTATCTGGGCTTTGGCTACAGCGATCATCCCGATCCGGATCAGGTGTCCTATACGTTCGAGCGCTTGACGGATTTTTTCGAAGGCTGGCTCGATGTGGTCGGCGTGAAGCACTTCACGCTCTACATGCAGGATTTCGGCGCGCCGGTCGGGTTCAGGCTGATGCAGCGGCGACCTGATGCCGTTCGGGCGATCGTCGTGCAGAACGCCAACGCTTATCTGGAGGGGCTGACGCAGCAGCGCCGCGACTTTTTCCGCAAGGCGCACGACGACCGAAGTCCGGCAGGCGTGGCAGCGCTCTACGATCTGACGAGCGAGGCGTCGATCATCAACCGGCAGTATCTGCGCGATGTGCTGAAGGAGAAGCGCGATATCATGAGTCCCGACAGCTGGACGAACGACCTTGCATTCCTCCGCTCGGACAAAGACCGGAAAATCATGGTCCAGCTATTTCAGGATTATCAAAGCAACATCGATTTGTACCCGACGTGGCAGGCGCTACTTCGCGAGCGGCAATATCCTACGCTCATCGTTTGGGGGGCGCGCGATCCGGCCTTCATCGCGGCGGGGGCGAAGGCTTATCTCAGAGATCTGCCGAGCGCGGAATTGCATCTCATCGATGCCGGGCATTTTGCAGTCGAGGAAAGGGCAGGCGAAATCGCTGTGCACATGCTGGATTTTCTGGCCATTCACAAAGAATAGATGTTTTGTCTCGGTTTGATTATTACCATTTGACTCGGCGCTCGGCCGCCACGATCGTGACGACATCCCGCGTCAACGTCGACCGACGGAACCGATGACGGGCCTGCGTTGTTTGCGCTGCAGTACGGGTCATCACATATGCGGGTTTCCATGAAGAGCACATCAATTGCAGTCGCTGCTTTTTGCGCGCTGGCAGGACAGTCTACGCTGGCGTCCGCCCAAAGCGCGTGGAGTCCGTGGGACGGGCCACCGGCGGCGTCGCGGCAGGACGATGGGCGTTATGACGATCGCTACGGCGATCGTTACGAACAAGACGATCCGCGCCGCTATGACGACCGGCAAAACGGTGATCGCGATTACAACGACCGCGACGATGACTACGGCGACCGCCGCGCGGACGATCGCCGGTATCAAAATTACGACGATTATGGCCAGTGGGACGCCGCGCCTTCGGCCGCCGAAGAAGCAGAGGGCAGCAAGGCGCCAGGAGTCTCCGGTGGTCCCCGTCCCTACATCCGTGCTGTGGCGCCGCCGCAGGTGGCCTTTAAAGGCCCCTACGCGCCCGGGTCGGTTGTTATCGATACCAGCGCCCGCAAGCTCTACTACGTGACAAGCCCGACGACGGCGTTCGCATACTCGATCGGGGTGGGACGCCAGGGGTTCGCGTGGACGGGCAAAGAAAAAGTAGCGCGCATCACGGACTGGCCGGACTGGTACCCGCCGGCAGAGATGCGCCAACGCCGGCCCGAGCTTCCGCAGCGTATGCTGGGCGGTGTCCACAATCCGCTCGGTGCGAAGGCCATCTACCTCGGCAATACGCTCTACCGCATTCACGGGACCAACGATCCGAAGTCGATCGGCAAGGCTGAATCGTCGGGTTGTTTCCGAATGATGAACGAGAATGTGCTGCATCTGGCGTCGCTCGTCAAAGTCGGTACGGAAGTCACGATCGTTCGCTCTCTGAAGGGAAGCGTCGTTGCGTCCAGCGCTGCGCCGCAGGCGGCATCGAGCAATAAGGCGTCTAGCAACCGGGCGTGGAGAGACCGCACGTCGATCGAGAGAGTGCCGCGGCCGCGCTGGGACGATCGCGACTATTATGAACCTGAGCGTGATCCTTATGCCGACGATTGGCGCTAAGCGACAAGACATCGGTACTTGATCCGGCAAACTTTGCGCCGGGCTGACCCGATCCGCCAAAGCTCGTCGGCCAACTTATCCCCGCGGACTTTAGGACGACGGCTGCGAGCGCACGTCACGGGCCAGCGCGCACGGCAGCAGGCGACGAACGGTGCGGCTCTCCGCGTTGAAGGAGGCGTCATCCGAACGATCGCGTAGCGGCTGTCGACAAAAAAGCCGCCCGCTCTCTCGAGCGGGCAGCATGTAAATCAAGACCGATCTTTGATCTCAATCGGTCGATTTCTTTGGCACTTGAACGTCAACGCCCGGAGCTTGGACATGCGTGCCGGTCGCGTCTTTTTCGACGCGCGCAAACGGTGCGTCGACCGTCGTCTCGCCAGTCGCCTTGTTGGTCTCTACGCGTACGGCCGGGCCGTCGACCAGCACTTCGGTCTGTGAACGCTGGTACGCCGTGACCCCGCCGACCACCACTACAATGGCAAGGATGGCTAAAGCCAAAATTCCGATTTGACGGGTTTGCATCGCGTCACCTCTTTTTTAACTGCAGCCAGAGGTAGCAGAACGCATCGTATTGGCGGAATGTTCCAGAATGTCCGAGCGGTGTCGTGGCCGCTTCGTCACGCCCGACCAACGATTTCTGGGCTGATGCGTGTTAAACTGCCGCTATCGGCGTGGCGCCGGCGACTTGGGCTTGAGACGCCCCGTGACGCGCGCTACTTCGAGCCATGACGACAAAACCGATTCTGCCGGGCGATGGCCCGATCGAGCCCGTTGAACTTCGAACCGCGCTCGAAGAACGCTATCTCGCTTATGCGCTCTCGACGATCATGCATCGGGCGTTGCCCGACGTTCGCGACGGCCTGAAACCCGTTCACCGCCGCATCCTCTATGCGATGCGCGAGCTCAAGCTCAATCCCGAGAGCGGTTACGTCAAATGCGCCAAGATCGTCGGCGACGTGATGGGTAATCTCCATCCGCACGGCGATCAGGCGATTTACGACGCGCTGGCGCGCCTGGCTCAAGATTTCGCCGTGCGTTACCCGCTGGTCGACGGCCAAGGAAACTTCGGCAACATCGACGGCGATAACCCAGCCGCGCCGCGCTACACGGAAGCCCGCCTGACCGAGATCGCGAATGCCATCCTCGAAGGCATCGATGAAGACACCGTCGAGTTCCGCCCGAACTACGACGGCCGCGTCGAAGAACCGGTCGTGCTACCGGCGGCATTTCCCAATCTGCTGGCGAATGGCTCCTCCGGCATCGCCGTCGGCATGGCGACGAATATCCCGCCGCACAACGTCGATGAGCTTTGCGCGGCGTTGCTGCATCTGATCAAGCACCCGAACGCCACCATCGAAAAACTCGTCGAATTTGTCCCAGGTCCGGATTTTCCGACGGGCGGCATCATCGTCGAGCCGCACGAGGCGATGCTCGAGGCCTATAAGACAGGCCGCGGAGGATTCCGCGTCAGGGCCCGTTGGTCGCGCGAAGAAACCAGCCGCGGCGGCTATCAAATCGTCGTGACGGAAATTCCCTACCAAGTTCAGAAAGCCAAGCTCGTCGAAAAACTCGCCGAGCTGATGAGCGAAAAGAAACTGCCGCTGCTCGGCGACGTTCGCGACGAAAGTGCCGAAGAAGTCCGGCTGATTTTGGAGCCCAAGAGCCGGACAGTCGATCCGGTGCTGCTGATGGAAAGTTTGTTCAGGCTGTCGGAATTAGAGGTTCGCATCAGCCTCAACATGAACGTGCTGTCGGCGGGGCAGATTCCCAACGTCCTGTCGTTGCGCGACGTTCTCTCGCAATGGCTCGAGCACCGCATCGAAGTTCTGATCCGCCGTTCGACGTTCCGGTTGAAGAAAATCGAGCATCGGCTTGAAGTGCTCGACGGCTACCTCATCGCCTACCTGAATATCGATGAAGTGATCCGCATCGTCCGCCGCGAGGACGATCCGAAAGCCAAGCTGATCGCGAAATTCAAGCTCAGCGATGTGCAGGCCGAGGCGATCCTGAACCTGCGCTTGAGATCGCTATCAAGGCTCGAAGAAATCGAAATTCGCGGCGAGCACGACAAGCTCTCGAAAGAGTTGCGGGCGCTGAAGCAACTTTTGAAATCGGAAGATCTGCAGTGGGAGCGCATTTCCGAGGAAGTGAAAGCAACGCGCGATCGCTATTCCAAGAAGACGGCGATCGGCCGCCGGCGTTCGTCATTCGCCGATGCGCCGGAGGTCGAGATTGATCTTGCTGCGGCTCTCGTCGAAAAGGAACCGATCACCGTCATCCTGTCGGAAAAGGGCTGGTTGAGAGCACTGAAGGGTCATCCGGAGGATCTCTCGAAGCTCGAGTTCAAACAGGGCGACGAACTCAAGCGCGTGATCAAGGCGTGGACCACAGATAAACTGGTCCTGCTGACGACGAACGGTAAGTTTTTCACACTCGAAGCGGGCGCGTTGCCTGGCGGGCGTGGTCACGGCGAGCCGGTGCGTCTGATGATCGATCTGGAAGAAAACCACGACATCGTTGAGATGTTCGTGCACGACGCAACGCGTAAATTGCTCGTCGTATCGACCGCCGGTTACGGTTTTATCGTTTCGGAAGAAGAAGTCATCGCTTCGACGCGGAAGGGCAAGCAGATCCTTAACGTGACGGAGCCCGATGAGGCTCGCGTCTGCGTGGTTGCCGAAGGCGATTACATCGCGACCATCGGCGAAAATCGCAAGCTGCTCGTTTTCAAGCTCGAGGAAGTCAACGAGATGACGCGCGGCAAGGGCGTTATCCTGCAGCGGTTCAAAGACGGCGGCCTCTCGGACGCTCGCGTGTTCAAAAAGACGGATGGTCTGACGTGGGTTGATACCGCCGGCCGCGAGTTCGCGCTCTCCTGGTCGGAATTGCGCGAATGGGTTGGCGAACGGGCGCAGGCCGGACGTCTGGCTCCGAAAGGGTTTCCACGATCGAATTCGTTCGGGCCGCGATTTTGAATCGTGTGTTGATCGCCTGCGCTTGCCGCGGCGATAGCGCATCGATACGAGTTGGAGGTATGGGCGGATTCATTCAGGCTGCGGCGGTCATTGTGGCGGTATTTTCCGTCACGATCTCGGACAGCCGCGAGCTACGTGCCGAGGCCGCCCCAGCGACCTGCGCCAAACAGGATTTCGAATCCGTCGTCGAGGAGGCTGCCGGCAGCCTGCGCGATCTCAACGCCAAGAACAGACCGGCATTTCAGGAGAAGCTTCGCGAACTCAAAGACAAGCGCAAGTGGAGTCACGATGAGTTCATCAAGCGGGCCAAGCCGCTCGTGCGCGATGATAAAACTGTGGCTTTCGATCAAACGACGGACGAATTGCTGTCCGCGATCGCGTCCATGGGGCAGGAAGGCGCGACGGCGGTGACGCCCGATTGCGCCGTTCTCCTCGAATTGCGGGCGCGCATGAAGGTTCTCGTCGAAACGCAGACCGCCAAGTGGGCTTACATGTTCCAGAAAATCGACGCCGAACTCGGCAACGATAAGTCTAGGGAAATTCACTGAAGGATGTTTCGCGCCAACGAGGGAGCGCCTTCAGATGTCGTCGTCGGAAGAGATGCGTTCCCAACGATCGGGGCCGAGCCGTTCCTGCGGTTTGAAGCGCGTTTTGTAGGCCATCTTCCGCGAGCCGTCGATCCAGTAGCCAAGATAGACGTAGGGCAGGCCGATACGCCGCGCGAAGGCTATGTGCTCAAGGATCATGTACGTGCCAAGTCCGGCGTCGACTTCATCCGGCTCGTAAAAACTGTAGACCATCGAAATGCCGTCAGTCAGCCGATCGCACAATGCGACGGCCTTCAGGGGCCAGGATTCGAAATCGAGATCGCTGCCCGCATCCTTCGGCTTTTCGCGATATTCCGTGACGAATGTTTCGATGACCGTGTCTTCGACCATCATGCGGTAATCAAGCATCGTCATGTCCGCCATGCCGCCATCGCTATGGCGTGCGTCGATGTAGGCGCGGAAAAGGCGAAACTGTTCGGGAGTCGGCGTCGGAGATGTGCGCCGTGCCACGAGCGTCGAATTTTTGGCTGATGCCCGCCGCATCGAACGGTCGGGTCGAAATTCGTCGACGATCACGCGCACCGAGACGCAGGCCTGGCAGCCTTCGCAATAAGGAACGTAGGCTATGTTCTGGCTGCGCCGGAAACCGGTCGTCAGCAAACGGTCGACCAGCTCAGCCGGCTTGTCGTGCGTCAGGTGCGTGAAGAGTTTTCGTTCGAGCCGGCCGGGCAAATAGGGACAGGGTTGCGGGGCCGTGACGTAGAACTCTGGGAACTTCTTTTGCTGCTCCGTCATTCGGACGCGATCCTCGGTCGACCCGGTGGTGATGATAAGGGGATGCGCCGGTCCGGATCAAGGGATCGTAAATTTTAGCGCAACACGAATAATGAAGTGGCGCGGCAAAATTATCTATGATCGTGCCGCAATTGCGCGGCGGCTTTTGCAAGAACGTTGAATATTCACACAACGGCATGCCGCGTTGCGGTGTTACCGGCAACCGTGGGCGTCACAGCAGGGCGGACAGCCTCCGCTTGATTAGAAGTGTCGGATCATTCGATCGTCGCCGGTTGCGCGGCGTCCGGGGTCGACGCGGCTATGTTTTGATGGGCGGCGCCATGACCTTGGCCGAGGCGCGCGCGTGGCTTGGGCCGGAGGTGCTGGCCATCGCATAGAGGCCGCACGCCAAGACCACGGCGATAGCTACGATACCGACCCAAAGCGCAGACTGCCGCACGAACCAGCCGACTGTCGGCGTTCCCACTACACGTCCGTCTTCCCAAGCCGATTGACCTGAAGGAACTTCGTGAACTTTCATCTGCCGAACTGCTGGAATTACCGTCTGCTTTGCCAATCAACCGACCCCACATCGCCTGCAGCCGCATGACTGCACAACCCGCAACCGCCGTGCCCGGTCAGAAATCGAATCAGGAGTTGCTTTCCTGCTGCTCATTTT
This sequence comes from Hyphomicrobium sp., assembly GCF_035572195.1. Classification (GTDB taxonomy): domain Bacteria; phylum Pseudomonadota; class Alphaproteobacteria; order Rhizobiales; family Hyphomicrobiaceae; genus Hyphomicrobium_B. The sequence goes on from NZ_DATNBA010000106.1 coordinate 25,481, forward strand.
GTGCTGAGGGTAGGGGCTGGAGGCGCGGGTGTGTCTGGGGAGTAACGCTTTTCGCGCCAGAGATGGGGGAGTTTAAGCAACAGATCTGAACAAACGTTATGTCAGCCAGTTTTAGATGCTACCTGCGACCGCCCGGTTTCTTGTGCCGTGTAATTTTTCCGACATACTTTGGCAAATGCTCTCTTGAAGAAGAAAAAGCCGTCTCGAGGAACCGCCCAGGGTAAACCGGATCACTCCGACGAGTGATCGAAGACCTGCACCTGGGGGTCCTATGATAGAGCTAGTCGTTGCGGTCTGCATGATAGACCAGCCGTCGCGTTGCAAAGACGTGACGTTGAATTTTGAGGGCGAAAGCGTCAACGCCCAACAATGCATGATGAATGGCCAAATCGAGATGGCTAAATGGGTCGGCGAACACCCGAACTGGGTCATCCGAAAATGGCGCTGCGGTATTGCGGGCCAGTTCGCTAAACTTTGACAGGCTCATGAGGGCTAAGGCGAGCTGAACGCCAGCCGGCCTTCGGCTCCCCTGGCGGCTCTGCGGCCGCCGAGGGGGCGCGCGATTTCAAGCTGTCCGGCGTTTTGCTTCCCGCCCCCCCGCTGATTGTCCTAAGCTTTTCGGCCTGATGCATTTGGCAAGCATCACCGTTCCGGCGATGGCCCGATCACGGGCGTCCCAAAATTAAAAGACCTGTCGGAAACTGCCGTGCCCCCCCTTCATTTATGGCCGCGAGAGTGGCTATGGAGGTCGGACGAAGTCGTTTCGGGCTTGAAGCTGTTCGGCATACTCGCCAACATTGGCTTATGCGAAGTTCCGCTGATTCCTGCTTCGGCGGGCGTCGCGAGATTAAAGGTTGGCGGCGTCGGGCCGGGTGAAGCTTGGCAATGCGCCTGCAGCTGCCGATTATGGGTGGCTGACGGCGTCAGCGCCGCTCCGGCGACGGGTTCGCCGCAACTTTAGGTTTGCCGTCAGGAAGGGTCATGAACCACCAACTCGTATTGCAGTTCCAGGGTGACGACGACGACACGGTCGAAAAGGTCATCGAGCTCGAGGATCGATTGATCGATGCGTTTGCCGGCTCGACGGCGGTCGAGGTCGACGGGCACGAGCCAGGGGACGGCGTGACCAATCTCATTCTCCTGGCCAAGAATGCGGCCAAGGTCTGGGAAAAGATCGAACCCATCGTCGAGGGTGCGGCCGACGAACTCGATGTCAACGCGGTGGCGTTTCGCACGCTCAACAGCGAGGAATTCACCGTGCTATGGCCAGTCGACTACGAAGGCGAATTCGAATTGGCGTGAGCGGTCGAGAGTTTGGACGAGTACTCGCAACGATCAGCGAGCTACAATCACCGGGCTTTGACGAATGAGCCGGGTGCATCTTCGATCACGCCGAGTTTGGCGCCGGCGGCTCGCTTAGGGATCCACCCGCCCGCTCGCTGCGAAAGCCATTCGATCCAATAAGGCCACCAGGAACCCTGAACTTCCGTCGCCGATGCTTGCCAATCGGCAATGCTCGTTATGGCGGTCCCCTTCGTCCAGTACTGATACTTGACCTTGTCGGGTGGGTTGATGACACCGGCGATATGGCCGGAACCCGCAAGCACGAACTCCACCGGGCCGCCGAACATCTGCGCGCCGCGGAAAACCGACGCAGCCGGAGCGATGTGATCTTCGCGCGTGGCAACGGAAAAGATAGGGAGAGTGATTTTCTTGAGATTGAGTTTCACGCCGCCAATCGTCATCTCGCCGCTGGCGAGCCGGTTTTCATTGTAGAACTCGCGCAGATAAAATCCGTGGTTGGCGGCCGCCATCCGTGTCGAATCCTGGTTCCAGAACAAGAGATCGAACGGGAAGGGCTTCTTGCCGAGCAAGTAGTTGTTGACGACGTAGGGCCAGATGAGGTCGCGCGGCCGCATCATATTGAATACGTTCGCCATGCGGGAGCCGTCGAGAAACCCACGCTCGGTCATCAGCGTTTCGAGACTGTGGAGCTGGGTATCATCGGTGAAAAGCAGAAGATCGCCGGCGAGAGAAAAGTCCACCTGGGTCGCCAGCAGTGTGCAGCACTTGAAGGGATCTTCGCCGCGCTGGGCGAGATAAGCGAGCCCGGTCGCAAGTGCGGTGCCGCCGACGCAATAGCCGAGAACGTTGATCTTCTCGACGCCAGTTTCATCTTGAACCGCACGAACCGCTTCAAGAATGCCTTCGAGGATGTAGTCCTCGAAAGTCTTCGCTGCGAGACGCTCGTCCGGGTTGACCCATGACACGACGAAAACCGTGAAGCCTTGATCGACGACGTATTTGATGAAGCTCTTGGGCCCGGTCAGATCGAGGATGTAATATTTGTTGATCCACGGCGGCACCATCAGCAGTGGCCGTTCGCGAACCTTATCTGTCGTTGGCGTATATTGGATGAGCTGCAGCAGGTCGTTTTGAAAGACGACCTTGCCCGGGGTTGTTGCGAGGTTGCGCCCCAGTTCGAAGGCGTTGGCGTCGGTCTGGCTGATTTTCATCAAGTCGCCGGATCGCTTGAGATCGTCGGCGAGCAGATCGGCACCGTTGAGCAGATTGCGGGCGTTGGACGCCAGCGTCTCGCGCAGCACCTCCGGGTTGGTTGCCAGGAAGTTCGTCGGCGAGAAGGCGCTCGTCAATTGTCGCAAATAAAACTCGGCGCGGTGACGCTCCCGCTCATCGAGATCGGGCGTCTCCGCAAGCCGCTGCTCCGCCCATCGACAAGCCAAGAGATAAGCCTGTTTGCAGAAGTCAAAAAAAGGATTGTGGCTCCACTCCGGATCCTTGAATCGATTGTCGCCGGGAGCGGGCTCGATGAGGGGCGGAATACCCATTCCCATCATGCGCCCGAGAACGTTATTCCAAAGCCCTGCGAACTGGCTGAAGAACAATGCCTGCGCTTCGGAGAGCTTGACCGGGTCGGAGAGCCACGTCCGCAGCAGCGACGACAGCGTCTCGGTTGCAGCCGAAAACTCACTGGCTGAGGTGTAGGGTCCGAGTTTCGCGTCAGGGCGTGCCGCGAGCTGGGCAAAAGCCGCGCTGCCGCGTTCAAACGCCTTCAGAAAGTTCGATGCGAACTCTTCTGGATTGGGTATGAAGTAGTTCGAAAGAAGCGAACGCGGTTCGTTGCTGTCTTGCGGCATGTGAAGATCAAAAACTTTCCATTAACGAAGGCTCGGCGCGGCGGCGGTGAATTTCGCTTTGTCTGCCAAAACATGAATAGACAGTGCCCGTTAGGGACCCGTCGATCAAGCCGAATCGGCTGGGCGTTCGTACCTCCGAAAGTAGGCATTTGATGTGCGGAGACGCCCGCGGCACATTTACCCTCGCAGTGCAAAAATTTTGCGAAAGCCAGTTCATCAACGCTGTTTCGCGATGCGCCGCGCCGCAGCACTGGACGGGACGGGACGGGCAGGCGTAAAGAGGGCGGCAGTCGGCGGCGAGCTCGATAGACACTGGCCATCCGATGCCCACGAATTGCCATGGGCCGCGAGCCGATGACGCCATGATGACGCCGTCCCCGTTCCGGCGCCGAGGGGTAAAATCTTTGAGCGAAGACTTTCACCGCATCAAGCGCCTGCCGCCCTATGTATTCGCGGAGGTGAACCGTTTGAAGGCGGCGGCGCGCGCCCGCGGTGCCGACATCGTCGATCTCGGCATGGGCAACCCCGATATGCCGACGCCGCAGCACATCGTCGACAAGCTGATCGAGACGATCAACAAGCCGCGCACGCATCGGTATTCGGCGTCGAAGGGCATACCTGGGCTACGCAAGGCACAGGCGGCATATTACGAGCGCCGGTTTGGCGTGAAGCTCGATCCCGAGACGGAGATCGTTGCTACGCTCGGGTCGAAGGAAGGCTTCGCCAACATGGCACAGGCCATCGCCGCGCCGGGCGACGTTGTGCTCGTTCCGAACCCGACCTATCCCATCCACGCCTTCGGGTTCATTATCGCAGGCGCTGTGATCCGGCATCTGCCGGCAAGCAATGGAGACGACTTCCTGCGGGCCATCGAGCACGCGGTGCAGCATTCAATTCCGAAGCCGCTGGCGGTCGTCATGTCATTTCCGTCCAATCCGACGGCAATGACCGTCGGCCTGGACTTCTACAAGGAAGCGGTGGCGCTGGCTAAGAAGCTCGACATCATTATTCTCTCGGACATCGCCTACTCGGAGCTCTATTTCGATGGCAATCCGCCGCCGTCGATCCTGCAAGTGCCCGGCGCCAAGGACATTGCCGTCGAATTCACGTCGCTTTCAAAAACGTACAACATGCCCGGCTGGCGCATGGGCTTCGCAGTCGGCAACGAACGGCTGATCGGCGCCTTGGCGCGCGTCAAATCGTATCTCGATTACGGCGCCTTCACACCTATTCAAGTGGCGGCCGCGGCGGCCCTGAACGGTCCGCAAGAGTGCGTCGACGAGATCCGCGCCATGTATAAGAGCCGCCGCGACGCGCTCGTCGAAAGCTTTGGGCGGGCGGGCTTTCCCATCCCATCTCCGCCCGCGACGATGTTTGCTTGGGCGCCGGTGCCAGAGCGCTTTCGTCATCTCAGTTCCGTCGCGTTCGCCAAGCTCCTGATCGAGGAGGCTGACGTGGCAGTTTCTCCGGGCGTCGGCTTTGGGGAGCATGGCGAAGGCTTCATCCGCATTGCGCTCGTCGAAAATGAGCAGCGCATCCGCCAAGCCGCACGCTCGATCAAGAAACTTTTTTCCGACCCGGCACAGTCTTCGCAGACAATGCCCCGCCCCCAGAAATCCGCCAGTCAATAACCATCGCCACCATGGAACCCCTCAAACTCGGTATCGCCGGACTTGGTACGGTTGGCGCCGGCCTGTTGGAACTTCTGACGGCCAACGGCGCCCACTTCGCCAACATCGTCGGCCGCGAGATCCGCATTACCGGCGTTTCCGCGCGCTCGCGCAGCAAGGCGCGCGATGCGGCGACCGCCGGTATTCCCTGGTTCGACGATCCGGTGGCGCTGGCTCGCGATCCGTCGAACGCGGTGTTCGTCGAACTGATCGGCGGCGAGGACGGTATAGCCAAGGCCGCGGTCGAGGCGGCGCTCAACGCCAAAAAGCATGTCGTGACCGCCAACAAGGCACTCCTTGCAAAACACGGCTTCGAACTGGCACGGCTGGCCGAAAAGAACGGCGTCGCGCTGAATTTCGAGGCGGCCGTGGCAGGCGGCATCCCGGTCATCAAGACGCTGCGCGAGGCGCTGGGCGCCAATCGCGTGCGGCGCGTCTACGGCATTCTGAATGGCACCTGCAACTACATCCTAACGCAGATGCAGACCGAGAAACGGCCATTTGAGGACGTATTGAAGGAGGCGCAGGCGCTTGGCTATGCCGAGGCCGATCCGACCTTCGACATCGGTGGCTTCGATACCGCGCACAAGCTGGCTCTGTTGACGAGCCTTGCCTTCGGCACAAGGGTCGCTTTCGACCAAATTCACGTCGAGGGCATTCAATCCATCACCCAAGCCGACATCGAAGCGACCGACAGCCTCGGCTATCGGATCAAGCTTCTGGGCGTCGCAACCGAGACCGAGAGCGGCATCGAGGCGCGCGTGTCGCCGGCACTCGTTTACAAGGACTCGGCCATCGCCGAAGTTTCGGGCGTCACGAATGCCGTTGCGATCGACGGTGATTTTTCCGGCAACATTCTGCTCGTTGGTGCCGGAGCCGGCGCCAAACCGACGGCTTCGGCCATAGCGGGCGATATCCTCGACATCGCGCGGGGTCTCATCGTTCCACCATTTGTCACGCCGACCGCCAAGCTCAAGGCGCATAAACGTGCCAAGCTCGACCAGCACTACGGTTCGTACTACGTGCGCCTAGCACTCTACGATAAACCGGGTGCGATGGCCGCCATCGCCAGGCGCATGGGTGATCGCGGCGTCTCGCTCGAAAGTATCGTGCAGCATCGCCCGCAGACGCTTCACGCGCCCGGCGCAGCTTCTCACCTTTCGAAGGACAAGGCTCAGCCGGTCATCATCATTACGCATGAAACGACGGAAGAAGCGATGCGCAAGGCGCTCGAAACCATCGAGAAAGACGGCAACGTCACCGAACGCCCGCAAATGATACGCATCGAGGAGCTATAGAATTCTGTGCAATTGAGCGCGCTGCGCGCGGAAGGGTAGGACATGAACGGCATCGATCAATCGAACGGGAAGCACGGTCCGGGGCTTGAGCGCATTCTGGTGCTCGAAGTGGCGCGCGTCACGGAAGCGGCGGCTATCGCAGCCGCGCAAATGCGCGGGCGCGGCAACGAAAAAGCTGCCGACAAGGCCGCCGTCGACGCGATGCGCCGGGAACTCGGGCGCGTTGAAATCAGGGGTACCGTCGTTATCGGCGAAGGCGAGATGGACGAAGCGCCGATGCTCTACATCGGCGAAAAGGTCGGCATCGGCGAAGGTCCCGAGGTCGACATCGCGGTCGATCCGCTCGAAGGTACGACGCTCTGCGCGAAATCCATGCCGAACGCACTCGCGGTGCTCGCGATTTCCGAACGTGGCGGGCTCTTGCATGCTCCCGATATGTACATGAACAAGATCGCCATCGGGCCGGGCTATCCGGACGGAACCGTCGATCTCGACGCGTCGCCTGCAGAAAACCTCAACGCCCTCGCCAAGGCCAAGGGCGTCCCGATTGGCGAGATCATGGCGTGCATTCTCGATCGGCCCAGGCATGCGGAATTGATCCGTGCCGTGCGCGAGGCAGGCGCCGGTGTTCAGCTCATTCCGGACGGAGACATTGCAGGCGTCATCTGGACCACGGACCCTCGCGAGACCGGGGTCGATATCTACATCGGGTCGGGTGGCGCGCCGGAGGGCGTGCTTGCGGCGGCGGCTCTGCGGTGCATCGGCGGTCAAATGGAAGGCCGGTTGATTCCGATGAAGGACGAGGAGCGCATGCGCGCGGAGAAAATGGGCATCACCGACATCAACAAGAAATTCAAGCTTGAGGACATGGCATCGGCCGACGTCGTGTTCTCGGCGACCGGCGTCACCGATGGTTCGCTGCTCAAGGGTGTCCGGATCAGAGGTGATTTTGCCGAGACCGAGACGGTCGTCATGCGGTCGAAAACCGGCACCGTCCGGCGAATCAACTCGACGCTGCGTAATGTGGGTGCGCGGTTCATTTAAGGCAACAAAAGCGCCGGCGTGGGTGATTGGCTGTGGGCGCCTCGGCAGGTTCGGGACGTTTCAGAGACGAATCGACCTACAACTCTGAGAGGCGGCAGGGGGCGGGGCTCAGTTGCGCACGGCGGGTTTGGCGAAAATTGCGATTGAAGGGAGCGCCGAGCGGCTGCCCTTTCTCGGCGTCACGACAAGTGCGCGCGGTTTCGTCTGGCGTGAGCGCCTCCTGCGGGAAGCAAAGCCGCTCGCAACGGCGATAAGCCAGCGCCACGGGCTGCCGGAGTTGATGGGCCGTGTACTCGCCGCTCGCGGCGTTGGGCTCGATGACGTGGCGACGTTCCTCGATCCGACGCTCAAAGCGCTGATGCCGGACCCGAGCCTCTTGCGTGACATGGACAAGGCCGCGGCGCGCCTCGCCGACGCAATCGAAGGCCGGCAGTCCGTTGCCATTTTTGGCGATTACGACGTTGATGGCGCCTGCTCGTCGGCGCTGCTGGCGCGGTTTCTGGGGCACCACGAGACGCCGGCGAGGATCTACATTCCGGACCGGCTGTTCGAGGGCTATGGACCGAACGCCGGTGCCATCGAGACGCTGGTCGGCGAGGGAGCCCGGCTGATCGTTACGGTCGATTGCGGCACGACGAGCCACGAACCGTTGGCACTGGCGCGCCGTCTCGGCGCCGGCGTCCTCGTCATCGACCACCATCAGGCGGACGAGCACCTTCCCGAGGTCGATGCGATCGTCAATCCGAACCGCCAGGACGACGTGTCGGGGCAGGGGGCGCTCTGTGCGGCGGGCGTCGTGTTCCTGGTTCTCGTCGGGGTTACGCGCGAACTGAGGCGACGCGGATTTTATCAAGCGGCACGCGAGCCCGATCTTCTGGCGCTTCTCGATCTCGTGGCGTTGGCGACGGTTGCCGACGTGGTGCCACTCGTTGGCCTCAACCGCGCCTACGTGAAAAAGGGACTTGCCGTCATGCGGTCGCGCCAGAACGTCGGTCTCACCGCGTTGGCCGATGCCGCCGGTCTCACCGCGCCGCCGACGCCTTATCACCTTGGCTTCATATTGGGGCCGCGCATCAATGCGGGCGGACGCATCGGAAACGCTGCGCTGGGTGCGACGCTACTTTCGACGTCCGATGCGGTCGAGGCGCAGCGCATTGCAGAGCTGCTCAATCGCCTGAACAAGGAACGCAAGGACATCGAGACGCTGGTACTCGAGGAAGCGCTGGCGATCGCCGACCGTCAGATCGCCGAAGATCCGACGCGCTCGATCGTCGTCGTCGCCTCGGAGGCTTGGCACAAGGGCGTCGTCGGACTCGTCGCCAGCCGCTTAGTCGAGCGCTTCCGCCGACCCGCCTGCGTCATCGCATGGGATGCCGCCGGCTCGGGGCCGCGCGATGGTACGGGTTCTCTCCGTTCTATTCCCGGAGTCGATCTCGGGTCCGCAATTCGAGGCGCGGTGTCGGATGGGTTGCTCATCAAGGGTGGCGGTCATGCGATGGCGGCGGGATTGACGGTCAGTCAGCAGGGCCTCGCAGCGCTCGAAAAGTATCTGCTTGGAAATCTTCGCCCGACGACGGCGAGCATTGCGGATGCGGCAGGGCTCGACATCGATGCGGCCCTCGTCGCCTCTGGTGCGACGGCCGAACTGATGGACCTGATTGAACGCGTCAGCCCCTTCGGCCAGGGAAATTCCGAAGCCCGCTTCGTGCTGCCGGCGCACCGCGTGAAGTTCGGCAAAATCGTCGGCGACGCACACGTGCGCGTCCTGCTCGAGGGCGGCGATGGCGCGCGGCTCGACGCCATAGCCTTTCGCGCCGCCGGACAGCCCTTGGGCGACCTCCTGATGTCGGCCGCCGGCATGCCGCTGCACGTTGCGGGTCATCTGCGTCGCGACACATGGGGCGGGCGCGATCGGATCGAGCTTCAGATCGAGGACGCGGCCGATCCGCGGCGCCAATTTTAAAGTGAAAATGGCGGGTCTTTTTTGCGACCCATGTTGTCGCAGGATGGGCTTGGGTGCTGCGCTTGCCAAATGCGCCCGAAGACGACTATAGGGTTGCCTCTTAAAGCCGACGGCCGGTCCCTTCGTCTATCGGTTAGGACGCGAGATTTTCATTCTTGAAAGACGGGTTCGACTCCCGTAGGGACCGCCACCGCTTACAACCCGCGCCGCGCGTCTCTTGTCTCAAGAGGCATCGCAATCCGGCTCGCGCGGTGACGGCGTGTCCGCTGCTCCCGGTTAATGCTTGTCCCCCAGCGTAGAAAGCAACAACCCATGCTGTACATATTCAAGGCCTTCCGCCCGGCTCGGTTGAAATTTGCGAGCATCGCGGTCTTGCTGCTTGCCAATCCGACAGCCGGTATCGCCGCGCAGTGTGGCAGCGGCGCGGGGGGCTTCAACAGCTGGCTGCAGCACTTCAAGGCGCAAGCGGCCGCTCAAGGCATAAAGCAGGCAACAATCTCGTCTGCTCTGTCGGGCATCTCGTATGATCCGACCGTGATCCGGCTCGACCGCTCGCAGCATTCCTTCAAATTGAGTTTCGCGCAGTTCTATGCGCGCCGGGTCGACGGGGCGCTCATTGGCCGGGGCAGGTCGCTGATGCGGACGCATCGCGCCACACTCGACCGCATTGAACGGCGGTTTGGTGTGCCGGGCGCCGTGGTCGTAGCCATCTGGGGTCTCGAGACCCACTACGGAGCTGATGCGAGCGCGCGCTATTCAATCCTGCGGTCGCTCGCCACGTTAGCTTACGATTGTCGGCGCTCCGAGTTCTTTACCGGCCAATTGCTCGACGCCGTGCGGATCGTCGATCGGGGCGACTTGTCGGCTAAGCAGTTGCGCGGCGGCTGGGCCGGCGAGATCGGCCAGACGCAATTCCTGCCGACCCCTTATGTCCGGTACGCGGTC
>NZ_DATNBA010000107.1:0-5470 GCF_035572195.1 Hyphomicrobium sp.
GTCGAACTTCTGCTCTTTGAATGGACGCCGCGCAGTTTCGTTCCGGTTGCGGTTGCGGCGATTGTCGCCGAAGTCGCGCGCACGCTGCTGCACATGCCGGCTCCGCTTTTTCCTTTCAATGGCGGCATGGACGTATCAGTGTCGGCTCTCGGCGCCTGGATACTGATCGGCGCGGCAGGTGGCTTGCTTTCGGGACTGCTGACGAAGCTGGTCTATACCGCCGAGGACCTGTTCTCGAAGCTTCCCATTCATTGGATGTGGTGGCCGGCAATCGGCGGTGTGGTGGTCGGAGCTGGCGGCTTGATCGATCCTCGGGCGTTGAGCGTCGGGTACGCCAGCATCCAGCAGCTACTCTCAGGAACGCTGGTTGAGGGAAGTGCCGCCAGCCTGCTGGCGGTCAAGGCAATCATCTGGTCCGTGGCGCTGGGCTCGGGTACATCCGGCGGCGTGCTTGCACCACTTCTCATCATCGGCGGTTCGATGGGTTCGGTTCTGACGGCCGTCATGCCGGCGGCCAGCCCGGGGTTCTGGCCTCTGCTGGCCATGACGGCAACGATGGGCGGCACGATGCGGGCGCCACTAACGGCCACATTCTTTGCCGTTGAACTCACTGGCGCGACGCACCTTCTGCTGCCGCTGATTGCCGCCTGTGTGACGGCCCACACGGTGACGGTGTTATTGTTGCGCCGTTCGATCCTGACCGAGAAACTGGCGCGTCGCGGCCATCATCTGGCGCGCGAATACCGTGTCGATCCGTTCGCTCTTACGCGCGTATCCGAGGTCATGACAAAAGACGTCGACACGGTTTCCGCTTCGATGACATTGCACGATGCCGTGACTTTTCTAACCAATCCGGCGACACGTCATCCGACATTTCCGGTTATTGACGAAGCCTCGCGCGTTCTCGGCATTGTCGATCCGCCGGCGGTCATGCTTTGGCGTCGCCTAGGCAAGCATCGCAAGACGACACTCGGCGAACTGCTGACGGGAAAAAAGATAACGGTCGCCTATCCGGACGAATATCTGGAAAGCCTGGCCGACAAGTTGATGACGGCGAACGTGTCTCATCTGCCGGTCATCGCGCGGGAGGACTCGCGCCTTGTCGGCTACGTCGGCTGGAAGGATTTGATGCGCGTGCGTCTCAAGCTTCAGTCCGAGGAGCAAACGCGCAAGGCGTTCTTCGGGTTCTTGGTTCGAAAAGGGACCTGAACGTTAGTCGTCAAATCGCAAGCTTTCGACCTCGTATTAGAAAGCAAGAAACGGGATGCGAAGCGCGGCCGGTTTGTGCTTTTCGGGTGTTGGAAACTGACCAGCAGCCGAGAGGACGACCAGGATGCGGAACCTTACGAGACTTCTTGTGTCGGCGTCTTTGAGTGTCGTTCCGTTGGCTTTGCATGCGGAAGACGCATCACTTTTGACTGCAGGGCGATACGAAGTCCGCAGCCGCCTCGAGCTTCCCTATGCCGAGAGTAACGGAGTGACCAAACTGAGTTCGATTTGCATCGTCGCCGGCGACGACGGCGCGCGCGGGCTCGTCGTGCTGAGCGAAAACAATCCATTGGCAAAATGTCCGGCATCGAACGCGCACCAGGACAACACAACGCTGACCTTCGACATCGTTTGCCCCGGAGGCAACGCCGCCACTGCCTCCGCCAAATATCAGCTCGGTCCGCAAAGCTTCGAGGGCCGGATTCAAATGAAAATGGGCGGCAAGAACATGACCATGACGGAGACGCAGAACGGTCGCCGGGTCGGAAGCTGCTCGATGTGACCGCGGGGAACGCCAAACTATTTTTGTTTGAAAGCAAGGATCAGGGTGCGGCCATAGCACGTCACACCTATTTTACGGGTCAAGATGATCGCTAAGGTGAGATCAATGATCCGCACGACGACCAAACCAAAAGAGAGGAGGGGCCTCGACTCCGATCGCTGCTGGGCGGCCGTCGCGGCGCGCGATAAGGCATCGGACGGCCAATTCTATTATTCGGTCGCGACAACCGGCGTCTATTGCCGGCCATCATGCGCGGCGCGACTCGCCAGCCGCAAGAACGTGGCGTTTCATAAATCCTGCAAAGACGCGGAGGCGGCAGGCTTCCGTCCGTGCAAGAGATGCAAACCCAACGAGCCGTCGCTCGCAGCACAGTACGCGCAAAAGGTGGCTGAGGCCTGCCGGTTGATTGAAGCGGCCGAGGAGGCGCCGACGCTCGACGAACTCGCCGCCGAAGTTGGCGTCAGCCCCTACCACTTTCATCGCGTCTTCAAGGCCATCACCGGAGTCACTCCGAAGGCCTACGCCGTCGCACATCGTCAGCAACGTGTGCGTACCAATCTGAAAACGAGCAATTCCGTGACCGAAGCCATCCACGAATCCGGTTTCAATTCCAGCGGGCGTTTTTACGCAAGCTCCGCGGCGGTTCTCGGCATGTCGCCGAGTGATTTTCGCAACGGCGGCGCCAATGCCGACATGCGGTTTGCTATCGGCGAATGTTCCCTTGGATCGATCCTGGTTGCCGTCAGCGACAAAGGCATTTCGGCAATTTTCCTCGGTGACGACCCGGATGACCTCGCGCGCACACTTCAGGATCGATTCCCGAAGGCCAATCTGATCGGTGGCGACCGTGCCTTTGAGGTGGTTGTTGCAAAGGTCATCGGTCTCATTGAAGAGCCAGCGACCAGCTTCGACCTTCCCCTTGATGTCAGAGGAACGGCGTTTCAGCACCGTGTCTGGCAAGCCTTGCGTGACATCCCGGCTGGCACGACGGCCACGTATTCGGAAATCGCCAAGCGCATCGGCATGCCGAAAGCTATGCGCGCCGTCGCAGCCGCTTGTGCCGCCAATAAGCTCGCGGTCGCCATTCCGTGCCATCGCGTCGTGCGCAACGACGGTGCGCTGTCGGGGTATCGCTGGGGCGTCGAGAGGAAGCGGGCACTGATCGCGCGGGAGACTAAAGGATGAGCCGCCCAGCCGCACTCGAAGTACCCGAGGCTAAGCATGCCGGAAGGACGCTTGCAGTCGATTGGACTGTGGCGGCGCAAGATCTCGATGCCAAAGGGTTCGCCGTCCTTCCGAAACTTCTGACACCGGCCGAGTGCAAAGATCTTTCGGGGTACTATTCGGATGACTCGCGGTTTCGCAGCCGCATCGACATGACACGGCACGGCTTCGGGCGCGGCGAGTACAAATACTTTTCCTACCCGCTTCCCGATCTCATTGCCGATTTGCGAACCGCTCTTTATCCGCCGCTGGCGGCAGTGGCCAACCGGTGGAACGCGGCAATGGGAATTGCGGTGCGCTATCCGGATGCGCATGCAGAATTTCTCGAACGCTGTCATCGCGCCGGGCAAGCTCGGCCGACGCCGTTGCTGCTGAAGTATGTCGCCGGCGACTACAACTGCATGCACCAGGACGTTTACGGCGAGCACGTTTTCCCGTTGCAGGTGGCCATACTGCTTGCGGAGCCCGGCCGAGATTTCTCCGGCGGCGAATTCGTGCTGACCGAGCAGCGTCCGCGGATGCAATCGCGCGCCTCCGTCGTGCCGCTAGGGCAGGGCGATGCCGTGGTTTTTGCCGTACACCATCGTCCAGTTCAGGGAACTCGCGGGACGTATCGCGTCAATCTTCGCCACGGGGTGAGCGAAATCCGCGCAGGGCTACGCCATACGCTCGGTGTCATTTTCCACGACGCCGCCTGATCACGGATTCCGGAAATTGTCTGGATGTCCGACGGGACTTACAGGCCGGGCAATCGACTAGCCGTCGAGCGTGATCGCGGGAGCCCGGCCGGGGCAGGCTTTCCGATTTCTCGCCTTTGATCTTCCTCAGTCATTTTCCCAGTACAGATACCCGTGCGCGATAGGCGCGGTAGTTTTTGCTGCGCTTCTGGTGGCCGGGAACGCTGATCTGCCAGCTGGACCATAGGCCGGGATCGCTCCCGGCCTTCGACATTGAGGTCGTCACTAAACTTACTTGTTCCAGGCGTCGTCCGTGGCCTTGAAGACGCGCGGCGGCACAGTCTTGCCAGACATCTTGGCCTTCGGATCGAACTTGCCCGTCCTGACGCCGTGGACGATGCCGGCACCAGCCGACGCGTCACCCATCGCCTTGCGTTCGTCGTCCGAGAACGACGCCGTGGCGGCGTACTCTTGAGCGTCGAGGAAGCAGCGCGTACCGGCGTAGGCACGCGACCTGCTGCCAACGGCCGCCATCGTGGCACTGAGCGAGACTTCGTCCATGCCGATGTTGGCAACGCTGGCGGCGCGGATGCCGATGCGGGTGCCCTGCTGGGCGGCATCCAGTCCGGCGCCGAGGAATACGATCAGCCAGCCTTTCGTTTGGCGATCCTCGATCAGTGCCTTGATGCTCTCGTGGCTGTGCTTGCGGCTCGAGTTCTCTTCGCCGTCGGTGACGATGACGAGGACGGCCTTGCTGTCAACGCCGGCTTTCCTATCAAGGCCATCGATGCCACGACCGATGGCATCCAGCAGGGGCGTCCCGCCGCGCGGCTCGAAATCCTCAGCCGTGATGTCTTTGACATCGGCCATCTTGCCGGTGCGGATGGTATCGATCGACGCGTCGTCGAAAATCATCAGCTCGAAGTCGGCGTCTTCGAGATCGTTTGAGGCGCGGGCCTCGAGCAAATACTTGTTGACGGACGAGATTGTCGCTTGGCGGCAGATCTCCATCGAGCCGGAACGGTCGAGCACCATCGTGATGCTCGTCTTGAGGACGGGTTCGGTCATAACTTTTTCCTTCATTTGTCCCAGGCGTCCTTGTCGCTTTTCAGCGCCCGGGTGATCGCGGCTAGTTTATTCTCGGAAACGCTGAGGCGCGTTCGGAGATCGGTCACGTAAGCGTCGACGGGGGCGCCAAGCAGCTGAGCCGGATCAAGGTTCATTTCTTCGCAGGCAACGAGAAACTGGCGCAGCGTCATCTCGGTGCCGCCACTCTCGATCCTCGAATACTGGCTGTTCGATAAGCCCATCGCGTCGGCGACGGTGGTTTGTGTCAAACGCGAAAGGCGGCGCGCATCGCTCAAGCGTTCGCGGATTTCGCTGAGGCGCTCGTCGATCGATTTTGGCTTCGGGTGTTTCGACACAGCTTGCATGTGATGCAAGCATGGCCTTGCGTCAAGCGCAGATCAATTGGCGGTCGTGGCCCCATTGCGGACCCCGCGAACGCTATCGGGATTTCGCCGAGTACGATAATGACGATTGGGATTAATGCGGTGCAGGCACTGGCGTAACGATGCGCGGGAGGACCGTGAACGAATTGCTCATTTGTGCACGATTTGACCGTTTGCATGTTCTCGCGACGTGTGTCAGAAGCACCAATGTTTCCGGGCCTTCGAAGCCCTTGCGGGTGTAGCTCAATGGTAGAGCAGCAGCCTTCCAAGCTGAATACGTGGGTTCGATTCCCATCACCCGCTCCATCACTTCTCTAGCGGAATGGATGCTCGATGAAGGTCGTCGT
>NZ_DATNBA010000108.1:0-6228 GCF_035572195.1 Hyphomicrobium sp.
CGCGAGGCGAAGGCCAACGCCGATCAGGCAGCCAAGACGGATATCGGCTGGGGCCATCAGATCCGTTCATACGTGCTGCAGCCCTATCAGCTCGTGAAGGATCTTCGGACCGGCGCACAGTCGACGAACCCGGACGAGGTCTTGGACGGCGATATCGATCCGTTCATCGAAGCAGCGCTATCGCAGCGCATCAAGGGCGGCGGCGAAGCAATCGTGGTCGACGACTTGGAGTAGACGAGACTCGTCTCGGCGAATTCCGCGCGCTTTGGCTGCGAATGAGGTCCGTCGCTGCTCCGACGTCAACGGCGGCGTGTCAGCGGTGCCTCGTAGGGCCAGGCGGAAAAGCCGCTCGATGGTGCTGCCGACCAGCCCTGCCCCGCGGGCTGCCCGTTGTCGTTGAAGCCGTTGCCTTGCATGACCCGCACGCTTCCGAGCGGCGCCTGCAACTTCTGTTCCTCGGGATCCTGATACTGCGCGGAGCCATCCGAATTCGTGCCGCCGATTTGTGTCGACTCGAAAGCACTGGCTGCGCCGGGCGCCATGATCGCAATCACGAACGCCGCGGCGGTGATAACCCGATGAATTTGCATATGCCCTCCGGTGCCTAAATCGCCGACCTACGTGCGGGTTAAACGCTGTTTGGGGACGCTTCTAGGCAGAGACGCGCTTTTTCAAAGAGTGTGACCGCGCTGCTACTCTTGTGCGTTAGGCCATTACAACTCGCCGGTCAGGAACTGTGCCCGCCCGAGGCCGAACGACCAGTCCTCATCCTCGCACGTCACCATGTTGACCATCACATCCGTCGGGGCGATGCCGCAGGCTCGTTCGAGTTCTTCCACCAGAAGACGGTAGAAAGTTTCCTTCATCTCTTTCGTGCGCGGACGTGTCGTCACCTGGATGCAGACGAATTTCCCCGTTCGAGGAATGCCAAGGCCGGTGTCTTCCATGATCATGTCGGCGACCGGGTGCTGGTGCACGATTTGATAGCGATCGCGCTCGGGCACACCGAAGGCAGCGAGCATGGATCGATGGATCGCATCCAGCAGAACTTTCAACTCGGCGTCGGTGCGGCCTTCGTAGAGATCGATTCTGAGGAGGGGCATACATGCATCCTTGAGATTGCAATCGAGCAAAGAGGCGGACAATCTCCCTCACCGGTGGACGCCGTCAACTTGTAACAGATGCTCGCGTCGTCGCGGTCAGGAGAAATGCTTCGCAACCGCCATTTGAAGCCCGCGGGATTGCGCGCGTCCGCCACAATCGTGCTAAGCCGCGTTGCCGCTTTCTCATTGGACCGCCCGCCGCCCGATGCCCCCGCCCGACTGCCTGAACCTCATTACGTCCGACGGCTTCTCCGACTACGCGCTTTTGGACTGCGGCGCGGGCCGTAAGCTCGAGCGTTTCGGCAAAATCGTCGTCGACCGACCCGAGCCGCAGGCGCTGTGGCAGCCGCGTCTCGCAAAATCCGAATGGACGAAGGCGCACGCCGTCTTCTCGGCCTCCGGCGAGGACGACGAGAAGGGCAAGTGGCGCATCGACAAGCCGGTTCCGGATGCGTGGCCGGTGCGCATCGATGGCGTCACGATGAATTGCAAGCTCGCAGGGCTCTGGCACCTCGGACTTTTTCCGGAGCAGGAGCCGCACTGGAGATGGATGGTCGAACGGCTCCAGAAAATCAAAGGCGAGACGCCGCGCGTTCTCAATCTTTTCGGGTACACCGGCGCGGCATCATTGGTCGCCGCCAAAGCCGGGGCGGAGGTGACGCATGTCGATGCGTCGAAGAAGGCGATCCAATGGGGCAAGGAAAACCAGGCCGCTTCGAAGCTCGATGCCGCCAAGATCCGCTGGCTGATCGACGATGCGGCGAAGTTTGCGGCCCGTGACGTCAGGCGCGGCAAGACCTATCACATGATCCTCGTCGATCCTCCGAAGTTTGGCCGCGGGCCTGAAGGAGAGGTGTGGGATTTGTTCGCGGACCTACCGGCGCTGCTCGGTGATCTGGCGAAACTCCTGGCGCCGCAAGATGCCGCGATGGTGCTGACGGTTTACGCAATCCGCGCATCTGCCCTGGCATTCGATCAATTGATGCGCGACACGCTTGCCGGCGAAGGCGGCAGCTTCGACAGCGGCGAACTCGCGATCCGGTCGGCGAGCGGGCCGATCGTTCCGACGTCGCTGTTCGTGCGTTGGAGCCAGCACGCATGACGACGCCGAAAATCATAACGAGCCTGACAAACGATCGCGTCAAAGCGATCCGGGCGCTCGAGATGCGCAAGGTGCGCAAGGAAACGGGCCTTTTCGTCGCCGAAGGCGCGTCGCTTCTTGTTACCGCGCGCGACAACGGTTTCGTTCCGGAGACGCTCGTCTATCAGGCCGGTACGGCAGCGAGCGGCATAACGAGCGGGCTCGTGACGCACGCATTGAATTCGGGCGCCGAGGTTCTTGAAGTTTCCGCAGCCGTGCTCGCCAAGCTCGCCTCGAAAGACAATCCGCAGACGCTTCTCGGCGTCTTCCGGCAGCGGTTCGCTGACCCACCGATACCGAAGAAAGTCGGAAATATAGAGACGTGGCTGGCTCTCGAAGAGGTGCGCGATCCCGGCAACCTCGGGACGATCATCCGAACTGCCGATGCCGTCGGATGCTCCGGCGTCATCCTCGTCGGCACGACGTGCGATCCTTATGCCCTCGAGTCGATACGGGCGACGATGGGGTCCATTTTCGCGGTGCCGATCGTCAAGATGGAGCGGTCGGCATTTCTCGGGCTCGCCAAGGATTGGCGCGGCGACGTCATCGGAACGCACCTTGACGGGCGCGAGGATTTTCGCGCCGTGCGTTATCGCGGACCGCAGCTGATCGTCATGGGAGGCGAGGGTCCGGGATTGACGGACGACGTCGCGGCGGCGTGTACGAAGCTCGTCAAGATTCCGATGTCGGGACGTCTCGATTCACTCAACCTCGCAATAGCAACCGCGCTGATACTTTATCAGGTGCGCGGACCTCAGCTGAAGCTCTGACCATGCGCATCGAATATCATAGGACGCTGATTGCCGACCACGTTCGCAACGAGGCGTTTTTTCGCGCGCTGAAGGCCGTCATAGAACCCGGCAAGTCGGTTGTGGCCGATATCGGGGCCGGGACGGGATTGCTCGGCCTGATGGCGTCGAAACTTGGGGCTAAAGAGGTATTTCTGTTTGAGATCGCCGAGGTCGCGGGCGTTGCCGCGGCAGTGTTGAAGGCGAACAAGGCGAAAGCGTGCCATCTCATTCCGTGCCACTCAACGGAGTTTCGCGACAAGCTTGCCGTCGATGTGATCGTGTCGGAAACGCTTGGCAACTACGCGCTTGAAGAAAACATCATCGCGACGCTCGCCGACGCGCGGCGGCGTTTTCTAAAAAGCGGCGGCCACGTCGTTCCGACAGGCATCACGCAGTACATTGCGCCCGTCATTACGCCGCGCATCGACGAAGAACTGAGAGCCTGGCAGGGCGTCGGCCACGACATCAATCTCGCTCCGGCGCAAACGATGACGCTGAACAATGCCTATGTGCGCTT
Organism: Hyphomicrobium sp.; assembly: GCF_035572195.1. Taxonomy (GTDB): domain Bacteria; phylum Pseudomonadota; class Alphaproteobacteria; order Rhizobiales; family Hyphomicrobiaceae; genus Hyphomicrobium_B. The sequence goes on from NZ_DATNBA010000108.1 coordinate 3,553, forward strand.
GTTGCAAGCGAGCGAGCTCCTCGGCGGTGGCCGCAGCGCCGTAGCGTGGGACGCCATCGATCTGACGCGCGACACGCGCTCGAAACGAAAAGGCGAGGCCGAATGGCGGCTTTCCAAGCCTCAGACGATCTACGGCTTCGCCACGTGGTGGACGGCCGAACTCGTTCCCGGCGTCACTCTATCGACTGGGCCTCTAACGCCGCGCACGCACTGGGAGCAGCTTTATTTTCCGCTTCTCGATCCGATTGAAGTCAAGTCGCGCGAAGTCGTCGGCGTCGAGCTTCGCTCAAATTCGTCAGAAGCAGGCGGTACGCATCTCGCTTGGGCGGCGATCCACAAGAATGCACAGGGAGGCGTGCTGGCGCGCCAGAGTCTCGACCTCGACAAGGGGTATTTGCCCTAGAGGCGATTGTTACCGCGGGCCATTCGATGTTATGCGGGCCGGACCCTTTGAAGGAGACGCGACGCCATGATGGTGCTGATTGTCGGATTGATCCTGTTCCTCGGAATTCATTTGCTTCCGACCTCGCCGGAGTTACGCACCGGATTGCAGGAGCGAATGGGAACGAACGTCTACAAAGCCGTCTTCTCGCTGCTGTCGCTCGCGGGCTTCATCATCATCGTGCTTGGCTACCACAAGCTGCAGCTTCACCCGGGGAAAAACCCGATCCTGTGGAACCCGCCGGAGTGGACACGGCACTTCGCGGCCGGGCTGATGCTACCGGCGATGGTATTGCTCGTTGCGGCGTTGATACCTTCGAGAATCCGAACGACTATTCGTCACCCGATGCTGTCCGCGATCAAGATCTGGGCGCTGGCGCATCTCATCGCGAACGGCGATCTTGGTGGTGTTCTGCTGTTCGGGTCGTTTCTCGCGTTTGCCGTTTACGACCGCATTTCAGTCAAGAGACGTGGTACGCTCGGCCCGCTCGGGGATACCAAGCCTACAAGCGTCATCAACGATGTGATCGTCGTCGTCCTCGGTGTGGCGCTCTACGCGGCGCTGCTGTTCGGCGGGCACGCCTGGCTGATCGGCGTTTCGCCCTTGCCTGAGCTTGGCTGAGACGCGGTCAGCCGACGAGAGCAGGGGTTGCGACCGGTTTGCGCTTCAGAAGGTTGATCGCGATAGCGACCCATGACCCGATCGCCAGAAACCAGGCGACCGGATCGATAACATAGTCCCAGAGGTTGAGACTTCGCCCGGCGCTCAGCAGGAACCCGAGTATGCCAATGTTCAGGACCAGCGCGACGAGGACATATCGCCGGTAGATCGCGTAGCCGAGAATGGCGGCGAGCAGCAGCGGCAGCAGATAGCCGCTGTATCCGAGGATGTAGGTGTCGTAGTTCAAGAAGCCGATGGCGGCGGGATAGAGCACGAAACCTGCGAGCACCAGCACCGCGGTTCCGAAGCGAAACTCGGGCACCGACTGATAACTGCGTCCGGTTGCCGCCGAAATCGCAAACACGATCATCAGCAAAAGGCCGGGCGCCGATGGGCGTTCGATTGCCGAGACGAGCCAATCGAAAAGCGACCGTCCCGAGATTGTCACGCACGCTGTGAGGATCAATCCGATGAGCCCGGCGCCAATCCGCGCGGCAGGTTTCATTGTCGCGATGCCGGTCAAGGCCGCGAAGGCTGCAAAGATAAGCAGCGTTGCGCTTGCGCGGTCGAGCAGAAAGCCGATGTTCGCCATCATTTCTGTGCCGTGGGAGTTTGAAGGTGGTTTTGCACCCAGGCGCTCGAAACGCGGATGTGATTGATCGTTTTCACGACGCGCGAATAGACGACATCGAACTGTCCGGGTTGAGATTCGATCAAATAGGGATACATCACGAGATCCTCGTCGGATTCATTGACGCGGACGAGAGCTCCGAGCGTCTTCCATTCTTTCCCCTGCAAATCCGAGATGGCGAGCGAGATGTCGTGTTCGACGTTGGGATCGTCATTGAAGGCCAGCATAATGTGCCCGTCGTCGTAGCGGATTGCCGAGAGGGCGCCGCCGGGGTTCGGCAGGTTCGTCGCTTCCGGTAGCGACCATGTCTGGCCGCCATCGCTCGTTCGCGACACGCGAACCGTTTTCGGAGAACTGCTTCTCAACCGGCGTATGAAGGCGACGGCTGTCGTCGGCCCCGTGACGATGATCGAAGGCTGATAGCCCACCTTGCCGCCATTGCCCATGCGGCGCCTGTCGACGACGCGTCCATTCTCATTGAGCACCAGCATCACCGGAAATTTCTGGTTCATCTCCTGGTAGGCGGGCAATCCGATGCGGCCGCCGGAAAGAAGCACCGGCGGCGATTTCGTCAGATGCGACATGTTCAGGAAGGGTGACGCGTAGAGCCGTTCGGCGGGCCCCCAAGTCAATCCGTTGTCGAGGCTGCGCATCAGCAATATTTCGGACGTCGCCCAGCCGGAGAGACGCGATACGGAAAAGAAGAGCCAGATTTCGTTGGGGGAGCGCCGGAATGGAACCGGGTTGGCGACGGATTTGATCGTCAAGCCGATGTCGCGGCTGACGGTGCTGCTGTTCGTTACGACGGTCGTTGGCGACCAGTGCGATCCATCATAGGACGACGAAATGAGTTGGCCGTCGGCAGCGCCTTCATATTTCGCGCGGTACCAGAATGCCAACAGACCAGTCGGCGTCGCGACGAGTGACGCGCCGTGGACGAAGT
>NZ_DATNBA010000109.1:0-6239 GCF_035572195.1 Hyphomicrobium sp.
CGACGCTCGCAAGGGCATCGCGATGTTCAAGCGCGTCGAAGTTCCGATCCTCGGCATCGTCGAGAACATGAGCTACTTCCTCTGTCCGAAGTGCGGCGAGCGTTCCGATGTCTTCGGCCACGGCGGAGCCCGTGACGAGGCGAAAAAACTTGGCGTCCCATTCCTTGGTGAAGTGCCGCTTCACATGGAGATTCGCGAAACGTCCGACAGCGGCAAGCCGGTCACCGTCGCGGCGCCCGAGAGTGTCCATGCCGGGATTTTCCGTGAACTCGCGGCCCGCGCCTGGACGGAAGTTGAGCGCGCCAAGGGAACGCTGACGCCACCGCCGATACTCGACCTTACGGACGGCGGCAAGGTTCTGAAGGCCGCATTTCCGGACGGCCGGACGTTCGAGCTGCCGGCGGAATTCCTGCGCGTCGTGAGCCCGTCAGCCGAAGTCCAAGGCCACTCGGCCTCGCAGCGCATCACTGTGCCGAAGAAGAAGCACGTCAAGATCACCGGCATCACGCCCGTCGGGAATTACGCGACACGCCTCACCTTCGACGACGGTCACAACACCGGCCTCTATACGTGGGGCTATCTGCACGTCCTCGGGCGCGAAAAAGAAAGCCGATGGGGCCAATATCTCGAGGAGCTGGCCGCCAAAGGCCTGACGCGGGAGTAGCCTCGACGATTGTCATCCCGGCCTGAGCGCAGCGCAGAGCCGGGACCAAGTGTTCTGTCGCGGAAGATTGTTAGTTCCGCTCTTCCGGCACGAGCGTGAATTCGTGCTTCTCGCCGCCGCGCAAGACTTCAGCCGTTACCTTCTGATTGATGCGCTTTGCGTCGAGAATGCGTGCCACGTCATCGACGCCCGCAACAGGCGCGCCGTCGAGCGATATGAGAATATCGCCGGCGATCAAGCCCGCTGCCTCGGCCGGTCCGGGGCTCTGAACGCCACGCACGCCGATGGCGCCGGGCTGGGTCAATCCAAAGCTGTGCCGCAAACTCTGCGGCAGCACCACGTGTTCGGCGACGATACCGATCACGCCACGGAGAACGCGGCCGTGAGCCAGGATCTGCGTCAGCACGTATTCCGCCGTATTCGACGCGACCGCGAAGCACAAACCCTGCGCGCCCATGATCGTTGCCGTGTTGATGCCGATCACATGGCCCGCGGAATTGACCAGCGGCCCGCCCGAGTTGCCGGGATTGAGAGCGGCGTCGGTTTGAATGATATCGTCGATCAGACGGCCGTTCTCGGCTCTGAGTGAGCGGCCCACGGCACTGATGATGCCGGCCGTAACGGTCGACTGGAAACCGAGCGGATTTCCGATCGCGATTGCAATCTGACCTGGGCGTATTTTCTTCGAATCCGCCAGATGCGCATACTTCAAACGCTCCGATGTCTCGGCGCGCAGCACCGCGAGATCGGTATCGGGATCTCTGCCGATGAGGCGCGCACCGAACCGCTGGCCGTCGCCTTGCGAAAGGCTGATCGACTGCGTGCCATCGATGACGTGATTGTTGGTCAGCACGAGCCCGTCGGGCGACACGACGACGCCACTGCCCGATCCTTGACCCACACGACCGCCGTGCACCTTCCGAACCTGGACGTGCACGACCGCTGGAGACACCGCGTCGACGACGTCAACGACGGCCCGGCTATAAGCATCCATCAGGTGCGAGTCGTTGAGACCGGCAGTAGGGCTGACCGGCCTCGCGTCTTCGAGAGTAGCCGGAGCGTCATCGTGAAGACGCGACATCCAATGTTCCATAAGGCACCCACGAAAAAAGGTAGGTGCATTAAATTGGGATGCTGCGGAGAGCCATCAAGTGCCGCACCATGTCGACGACGTCGCGCCGCCGAGCTTTGGCCCGATGAACGCCGCTATTCCGCAGCTTGCCGCTTGAGATTCAAGAAGTTGTGGGCATCCTCGGCACGCTCGAAGATGATAGTATCGAGGCCACGCCGTTTCAGCGCGTCCTGCAGCTTCTGCCGAGTGATCGCACTCGTGGCGTAACGCGCCGATCGATCATAATGATGCTTCTTCACGTACGCGACCATGTCGGCATAGCGGTCGTAGAGATCGTCTGCGATCCGGCATCCGTCCTGATTGATCACGGCATCGACCCTCCGGCCGATCGCGTTGCAGGTCTCGACGATCACCTTCTGCAGGTCGGAGATGTCGCTTTTCTTGCGCACGCTCCAGCCTGCGAGATTGAGGAACAGGATATTTTGGCTCGCGTCGTAGTTGATGCGTTCCTTGAGATTCAGGTTCAAGAGGTCCGCGAGAAGATCCATCGGCTGTTCAAGAAAGAGACGCGGGTCCATCGGCACGGGCTTATGGATGTGCGGCTTGAAAGCCATATGAGCGAGGATGTCTCGTTCGATATCTATGCCCGGCGCCACCTCGATTAGCTCGAGCCCGTGCTCGGTCAATTGGAACACGCAGCGCTCGGTCACGTAGATGACGGGTTGCGAACGCTTGGCGGCATACTGGCCCGAGAATGTCACCTGCTCGACCTGCTGCACGAATTTGCGCGAGCGGCCTTCCTTGACGATTCTAAGCTTGCCGTCTTCGATCGCGATTTCGAGCCCGCCGGCTGTGAACGTACCGGCGAAGACGACGGCGCGGGCGTTCTGTGAAATGTCGATGAAGCCGCCGCAGCCATTGAGGCGGCCGCCGAACTTACTGGTATTGACGTTGCCGAGGCTGTCGCATTCGGCCATGCCGAGGCAGGTCAGGTCGAGACCGCCACCATGGTAGAAATCGAACATCTGATTCTGATCGAGGACCGAGTGAGCGTTTGCCGATGAGCCGAAGCTCGATCCGCCCGCCAGCACGCCGCCGACCGCCCCGGCTTCCGTCGTCATCACGAGATAGGGTGTCACCTTCTCTTCGTTGGCGACGTTGGCAACGCCGTCCGGCGCACCGACACCGAGATTGATGACGCCATTGGGCGGTAGCTCGAATGCAGCCCGGCGCGCGATGATCTTGCGCTCGTTCAGCGCCATTTTCGGCAAGCTGTCGACGGTGACGCGCACCTCTCCGGCAAGGCCCGCGTCGTACATTACGCCGTAGTTCATACGGTGCATTTCCGGTGACTCGGCAACGACCACGCAATCGACCAGGATACCGGGAACCTTGACCGCCTTCGGTCTGATCGAGCCGGCCTCGACGAGGCGCTCTACCTGAGCAATGACGACGCCGCCATTGTTGTGCGCGGCCATTGCCTGGGCCAGCACGTCGAGAGTCAAGCACTCCTTCTCCATGCTGAGATTGCCGTGCGGGTCGGCGCTCGTGGCACGGATCAACGCGACGTTGATCGGAGTTGCCTTGTAGAACAGCCACTCCTTGCCTTCGACTTCGACGAGCTTGACGAGATCCTCTTTCGTCGCGGTGTTGACCTTGCCGCCGCCAAGCCGCGGATCGACGTAAGTATGCAGGCCAACCTTCGAAAAAAGTCCCGGCTGGCCGGCGGCGCAGGTGCGATAGAGCGTAGAGATTACGCCTTGCGGCAGGTTGTAGCCCTGAATCTTGTTCTCCTGGGCCGCCTGCGCGACTTTCGGCATGCGTCCATAGTTCGCCGCGATGACCCGTTTGAGAAGGCCCTGATGATAGAGGCGTCCGGTGCCGCGGCCTTTGCTGTCGCCGGCGCCGGCGCACATTATCAGCGTCAGGTCGCGCGGAGCCCCGGTTTCGATGAAACGCTTCTCGAGCGCGGCGTGCAGACTTTCCGGAATGCAGCTCTGGACAAAGCCGGTCGTCGCGACGACATCGCCTTCATTGATGAGCGCAATTGCTTCGTCGGCTGAAATGACCTTGTTCGTGAGCATCTTTCGCGCTTCCCCGAGTGGCCCGCTCCAGGCTTCGCCGGACCCGGCAGCGAGAATTCGGACGGTTTTTGATTTTGTGATGTCGGAGATCAGGTTGCCGCTCAGCCGACGTCAACGCAATAGCTTAGCGCGGGTGTCATTACCCCACTCGATTGGGTAACTGCACCCTATCCTGATGCCGCGTTGCAACTTTTGCCGCACCCCAGACTTGCTGGAAGCGCATGGCGGAACGCTGGCGTCGGTACGTTCTAGACATGTTAGACACCCCGCCAATGAACGAACTGCTGCGCCGCAATCTCATTCCGCTAATCGTCGCCACGGCTCTCTTCATGGAGAACCTCGACGCGACGGTGCTTGCGACGTCGCTGCCGGCGATCGCCAAGGACCTCGGCGCCAACCCGATTAACCTTAAACTGGCGCTGACGACCTATCTCCTGGCGCTTGCCGTCTTCATCCCAGCATCGGGATGGATGGCCGACCGGTTCGGCGCCAAAAACATATTTCGCGCTGCGATGGTTGTCTTCGCCGCGGGTTCGATAGCCTGCGCCCTGTCGACGGGTCTTGGCTCGTTGGTCGCAGCCCGCGTCCTGCAGGGCATGGGCGGGGCGATGATGACGCCTGTAGGCCGCCTGATCGTGTTGCGCACCGTTCCGAGAGCCGAAATGATCGGGGCGATTGCCTGGCTGTCGATACCGGCGCTCGTCGGCCCAGTGCTCGGACCACCGCTCGGCGGCTTCATCACGACGTACTTCGATTGGCGCTGGATCTTCTGGATCAACATTCCGGTGGCGCTCGCCGGCATCGTGTTGATCACGCGCTTCATACCGGACGTGCGTGAGGAAACGCCGAAAGGTTTCGATCTCAGGGGCTTTTTGCTGATCGGGCCGGGACTGTCGCTATTCCTCACCGGCGTAACGCTTCTGGGCCTCGGCCTCGTCACGCAGCAGACGGTCGTCGCCGTGATATTTGCCGGCGCCGCGCTGCTCGTCGCCTACGTCTGGCACGCGCCGCGCGTTTCCGAGCCCATCATCGATCTGAAGCTGCTCGCGATCCCGACATTTCGGGCCGGCGTTATCGGCGGCTTTGTGTTCCGGATCGGCCTGGGAGCCGGGCCCTTTTTGCTGCCGCTTCTGTTTCAAGCGGGATTCGGCATGACGGCGTTCCAATCCGGCATGCTGACCTTCGCGACGGGCGTTGGTTCGATGTTCATGAAGACGCAGGTTGCGACCATCCTGGGCCGCTACGGTTTCCGCAGGGTGCTCGTTTTCAACGCACTCATCGCGGCGCTCTTCGCGGTCGCGCCGGCGTTGTTCACCGTGGCGACTCCGCCGATGCTGATTATCGCGCTGTTCCTGGTCGGCGGCTTGTCGCGGTCGCTGGAGTTCACCAGCCTCAACACGCTGGCCTATGCCGACGTGCCGATCGAACGCCTCAGCAGAGCGACGAGCTTTGCGGCGGTTTGTCAGAACCTGTCGGGCTCGGTTGGCGTCACGATCGCGGCGCTGGGTCTCGACATCGCTCAAAGGACAATGGGCGGCGGAGATCTGGCGCTGGCGCATTTTCCGCCGGTCTTCATTCTGGTCGCGGTGATCTCGGCGTCATCGGTGTTGCTGTTCATGCAACTCTCGAAGTCGGCCGGCGCGTCGCTTCTGCCGGACGAGGCGTTGAAGACGGTCGAACCTGCGAAAGACGTGGCCCGCGTGAGCGAGCGGGAACTCTAGGAAATCAGGCAAGAAAAAGCCGCGACCGGAAACCCGATCGCGGCATCTGTTCTTCGCCGTAAAAAGGTGGAAGCCGCCTCTTAGGCCGCTTTCGCCTGTGCCTTCTGACGCTGAGCCTTTCGCGGTGCTCTGGGCACCACGCGCAAGGCAGGCACGGTAAGGTCGGAGACCGTGCGTTTGCGCCGAATGACGGCCTCGCGCGCCTCGAAGGCGTTGGCGAGAGCCATCAGCGCCACCTCGGGCTTCAGCCCTGCACATCCGCGCGCGTCGACGGCTGCGAAGCCGGTACGCGTGCAGGCTTGCAAAGAGAAATGCCCGGAGCCCAGAACCGCGACGCCGGACACGCCGCCACCGGCGACGCGATCGAGGTGGAGACTCTTGAGCTTGAGGCCAAGGGTCTCGACGGCACGCCGCGTCGCGCGCTCGGCCGACTTGACGTCGTCGAGGCGTTTGGCGCCGTGAAGATCAATAAAGATCGTAGTCCCTGCAGTGCTTACGCTTTGCTCGACGATCGGACTCGTTTCCGGGTCCGCAACTTGTGCGTTGAATTCAGCGCACGAGTGATCTTCCTTTTGGGCGGTGCTTGAACGAGTCAAGTCCATCCCCAATTGGAAGAGGGTGTCATTAAAGGCCATATGACCCTCCCCAACCAGCAGATAGGTTTGACTCGCCCGCTCCTTACCTCATTGGTTCTGGAA